>JAFLDE010000105.1 GCA_017302655.1 Burkholderiales bacterium | reverse complement strand
GCTTGGCTCGGTGCCGTGCCGGCATAGCTCAGTTGGTAGAGCAGCGCATTCGTAATGCGAAGGTCGGGGGTTCGACTCCTCTTGCCGGCACCAAAGAACATCAATGGGTTAGCTGCGGAAGCGGCTAGCCCATTTTTCTTTCCGTCCTTCGATGCAACGACGGGTGTCAGCGCCAGTAGCCAATGAGCCTCGGACGTCGCACGGCCCCAAGGCGTCTCGCGCCTCCAGCTGAAGCGCGTACAGGCTCCGGTCAGTGACATGACTTCAGAGATCCGGGTCATGCCGAGGCAGCGAGGCGCCGGCGATATGAAGCCGGGATCGACGTCAGCCAGGGCACCTTGAACTGGGTGTGTCAAGCTCAGCTTTTTGCCTTGACGCCGTGCATTTGAGGCGTCGACGATGCGCGGATGATAGGGTCGCCCCACCGCGTCGCCGGGATCGCTCACCAAGCTCTGGCTTCGCCTCCCGCGCGCTTGCTTCTGCTCGGATTCCTCCTCTTGGTGATGATGGGCTTGAACGCCGATGTCATGACCAGTTACGCCGACGAGCCTGTCAAGGCTGTTGTGCATGTCATGGCGATTGCCATCGCGGGCATTGCCGTGTACCTGGGACACGCCCGCTTCGTCGAGCGACAGGCGGGGAACGACCTGGGTGTGCAAGGGATGAGGCGGGAGCTTGGCTTTGGCTTGCTGATCGGTGCCGGGCTTTACGCCACCTGCGAGTTGCTTCTGATGGCATTGGGCGTCTACCGGATCACGGGCTTGAACCCCGTGAGTTACCTGGTTCCGGCCATCGCCATGGCGCTCAGTTCCAGCGTCTTCGAGGAGCTGCTGTTTCGGGGGGTGCTGTTTCGCTCAGTCGAAGTGTGGTTCGGCAGTTGGGCGGCGCTGGCCGTGTCGTCGCTGGTGTTTGGCCTGAGCCATCTGGCCAACCCGCAAGCCACGTTCGAAGGGGCGCTGTTCATCGCGGTATAGGCAGGCATCCTGTTGGCGGCGGCCTTCATGCTGACGCGGCGCCTGTGGCTGAGCATCGGTTTCCACTTCGCGTGGAACTACACCCAGTCGGCGATTTTCTCGGGCGTCGTTTCAGGCAACGAGGCCGCGCCAGGCTTGATTCGCTCCACCATGAAGGGGCCCGACTACCTGACGGGCGGGCAGTTTGGCGTCGAGTCCTCGGTGCTAGCGCTGGTCTTGTGCACCACGACCGGCATCGTGATGCTGGTCATGGCGACCCGGCGAGGAAGGATCGTGCCGCCGGTTTGGAAGCGGGCAGGCCAGGGCATGTAGGTAGGCCTCCAAAGGCGTCCCGGCACTGGCGAACCGCTCGGCACCAACGAGTCATCACTGAAGGAGCAAAGGTGCGTTCTTTTGAATCCAGGGCAGCGCTTGAGAGGTCGCGCGGTAGAGGCGATGAAGGGGAGCGCTGGCTCGCTGCGCTGGCTGCGCTGACGATGGGTCTGCTCGGTTGTGCGGCACCCAAGGCGCCCGGGCCGCTGCAACTGGTGGGTGACCGCTGGGAGTTGGTAGCGATCACCTCGATGGACGATGCACAGCCCCCATGGAAACCGGCCGACTCCAGTCGCTACTGGATCGAGTTTGGATCGGATGGACGTTTGCTGCTGAAGCTGGACTGCAACAACGGCCGCTCCTCCTGGCAGTCGGAACCGGCGCCAGACGCGAATCCGGCACGGCGGGCCGGGAACCTTCAGTTGGGCGCATTGGTCACCACCCGAGTGGCCTGTCCACCTGGCTCGCTGGAGCCCAAGTTGACCGCCTTGCTTCCCTTTGTTCGCAGCTACGTGATCGAGAACGGGCAATTGCACCTTTCTTTGATGGCGGACGGCGGCGTCCTGAGTTGGAAGCCGGTTGCACCTTCAGCGCCCGTGCGTTGAACCAGACCATGTGAGCCAAGGAAGAAGCGAACCGATGACCACACGACATTCCCATGCAATCCGGCAGTTCACCCTCTGCAGCAGCTTGCTCTCTGTGCTTGCATGCGGCGTGCCGGGTGTCTTCGCACAAGCGACTCCGACGGCGGCACCCGCAAGCGCAGGGGCCAACGCAGCCGACCGATTGCTGGCCAGTGCTCAGCCCTTGGGCAGCGGGCGCATCCGGGCATGGCGTGCAGGCGAGCGAACCTTGGTCGTTCTGCCGGCCGAAGCATTGGGCAAACCGCTGTTTTGGTATACCGAAGCGGTCACGGTCCCGGCAGGTGCGACAGCTCGAGACCTGAAGCTGAGCGAACGCATCACCCGCTTTGAACGTGTGGGCCAGGTCGTTCATCTGCGCGACCTCGGCACCACCCTGAACCGAAGAGCCGGCCACCCCATCGATCCGGGCCGGACGGACATCCCGGGCGCGGCCTCGCGTGACGCCAAGCGCCAACCCATTGAGTATGCGCTGAACAACGAGTCCGGGGCACTGGTCGTCAGCCTGCCGGTGTTGGCCACACGTGCCGACGGCGCGTTGCTGTTGGACATCACAGAGGCTTTTTCCACCGACATCCCGGCCGCCACCGCGCGCACCTTCATCACCGACTACCTTCAAGCGGTGCCGGCTGCCGTCGACCCAAGCAAGTCCTACCTGGGGCGAGTTCGTTCGCGAGGCGATGTGCTCAACATCCGCTCGCATCTGACCTTTCTTGCCGTCAATCCGGCCGCTCAATCTGCCGGGCCGCAGCCGGTGTCGATGGTGGTCGGTCACTCTTTCGTCTTCTTGCCCGAGAAGCCCATGGCCGGACGCCCCACAGATCCGCGGGTCGGCTTCTTCTCGGTGGGCTTCAATGAGTTCGAGTCTGCGGATGGCAGTGCCCAGCGCCGGCGGGAATACATCACGCGATTCCGGCTTGAGAAGAAGGACCCTTCGGCACCCATCAGCGACCCGGTCAAGCCCATCACCTACTACATCGGTCGCGGTGTGCCGGAGCGCTGGCGGCCCTACTTGAGGGCCGGCGTCCTTCAGTGGCTCCCGGCCTTTGAAGCAGCGGGCTTCTCCAACGCAATCCGTGTGCTCGATGCACCGACACCCGACCAGGATCCCGACTGGTTCGAGGAGGATGTGAGCATCAATGTGGTGCGCTGGCTTCCACAGGAGTTCGTCAACGCGATGGGGCCCCATGTGTCGGACCCGCGGTCCGGAGAAACCCTGTCTGCGCACATCCATGTTTGGCCCACTGTCCTGGGCTTCTTCGGGCAGTACTACTGGGCCTTGTTCGGGGGATCCGGGGTGGATCCTGCAGCAGCCCCACTCCCGCTTCCAGAGGAGCGCATCGGTGCGTTGCTGAGCTACGTGTTCGCGCACGAAGTCGGACACACCCTTGGGCTGATGCACAACCAGCTGGCGTCCACGGCGCATCCGGTGGCGTTGATGCGCAACCCTGAGCTCGCCAATCGCCTGGGGCCGAACACATCCATCATGGCCTATGGCCGCTTCAATCAAGTCGCTCAGCCCGGAGACGGCGTCCAGCAGTTCTGGAGCCTGGTCGGCCCCTATGACTACGCGGCGATCCGATACGGCTACGGTGTCTTCGGCACCGATGCGGCGAGTGAAGCGCGAGAACTGTCTGCCTTCGCCGAAGGTTTCTCGATCGATCCGCGCCTGCATTACGGCAGCGAGGAAGGCGTTGCCAATGTGGTCCGCTTCCGGCGGGATCCGCGGGTTCAGACGGAGAACACCGGTGCCGAACGCGTGGCTGCGACCAAGCTGGGCGTGGCCAATCTGCTTCGCTCTCTTGCTGCCCTCGACAAAGCGGCCGGCCCGGACAACAAGCTGTATGCATCCACGTACGACGTGGTGCTTGGCCGCCATGTCGCTTTGCTGAAGTCGGTGAATCGTCTGGTCGGCGGCGTACGGCCCCGTCTCAGCAACGCGCTGGGAAGCGCGGTCGAGGTCGTTCCCGCTGATGAGCAGCGTGCCGGCGTTCGCTACCTGCTTGGCGAGGGCGCTGCGTCACTCGAAGCTTATGCCGACCCTTCCGTCACGAATCGGATCTCGCCTTATGGTGGCTTGCAGCGCATTGCCAGGATCCAGGCCGGCTTGGTCTCGGATCTCATGACGGGCGAAACCCTGGTGGCGCTGGATGAGCAGGCGCACAAGCGTGTTGGCGCCTACTCGGCGCTGGACTTCGCCCACGACCTGGACACGCTCATATGGAGCAACCCTGTCCAATCCACACCGACACAGCGAGCGCTCCAGCAAGGCTGGCTGCAAGGCGCTCGCCAGTTGCTCGAGAACTGGGCCAAGGGCGGCGCGGACGAGAAGGCCGAAGCCCTCAAGTTGCAGATTCAAGGCGTGCCCGAAGGGGTTGCATTGGCCCTGGTGGAGTCTGGAGACGACACCTTGTTCGTTGCGCAGCTTCGCCACGCCCTGCCCGCCATGAAAGCCCGCATCCACGCCGCGGCCCAATCCGCCAAGGATGAGTCCACCCGATTGCATTTGTTGGATCTTTCGGCCCAAATCGCGCGCCTGACCCAGATAGGTAACCCCTGATGCGAACCCTTCGATTCGTCCATGGCCTTCTGTTTGCCGCCTGCCTGCACGCGGCCATCGCATCTGCGGCGCCCGCGTCTCCCAGTGTCAAGGCCCATGACATCCAGTTCGCACCAGGCACCAGCCGCGCAGAGGTGAGTGGAGCGGTCAAGGGCTACGAAAGCCAGGACTTACGCCTCATGGCCGCTGCCGGACAAACCCTGCAGGTGAACCTCAAGTCAAGAAAGGGCGCGCTCCAGTTCAACTTGATTTCGCCCGGCTCCAACGAAGCGATGTTCATCGGGGAGACAGCGGGCTCGAAGGCCAGTTTGGTGCTTCCCATGGATGGGGTCTACACCATCCGGACGTACCTCATGCGAAGTGCCGCGCGGCGCAACGAGTCGGCACCATTCAGCCTGGCCGTGTCAGCCACCGGAGCCCCGCTGCCTGCATTGCCGGGCGCACAGGACGCAAAGGTTTCGGGCACCCCCTTCCACGCCACGGCATCGCTTCGCTGCAAGCCGCCCTATGGTGCGGCGGTCACGCAGTGCGAGGCGGGTGTGATCCGCCGTGGGCACGATGGCACCGCCACCGTGGAGGTTCGCGGGCCCAACCAGTTGCTGCGCCAGATCCTCTTGGTCAAGGGTCGGGCCGTGGCCAGCAATGTCGCGCTGAAGATCGACTCCAAGCGCGAGGGCGACACCGTCGTGGTGGACATCGACGGGCAAGAGCGATATGTCCTACCCGACGCCTTTCTGAGCGGTGGCTAAGCCCAGACCCTCGCCACACGCGCCGCACCCTTGGTCCCATGTCTTTCAACCCACTGGAGAGCTCCTCATGACCCTTCGCGTGATTCCCCGTGCCATCAGCGCCTGCGTGGCGTCTGCCTTGATGCTGCCAATGGCCCCGGCGAGCGCAGCCGGTGCAGATGACCTGCGCGACATCGTTGGCGCCAAAGGCCGGGACGGCGAACCGGCCCTCGAGCGGCGCGGATATACCTTTGTCGATGTCGGCAAATCCAGCAACGCCGCTTACAGCTATTGGTGGAACAACAGCCAGAGGACCTGCGTGCGCGTGACCACTCGGGATGGCAAGTACGCAGACATCATCAATGCCGATGCCAGCGACTGCGGTCAAACACGCAAGGAGTCCGCGAAGGAGAGCGGCATGAGTGACGGGGCCAAGGTGGCTGTTGGCGCCGCGGCTTTGCTTGGGGTTGCCGCGCTCTTGCACAAGTCGCATCACCGCGACGATCGGAACTACAACGAACAGCAGACCGCTGACTTCGAACGTGGCTATCGCGATGGCCTTTACAACAACTCGTACCACAACTACGGCAACAGCCGCGACTACAGCGACGGCTATAACAGGGGGGCCGACGAGCGCCGCGACCAATCGAGCTATCGGTACGAGTACGGCCACCATAGCTATGGGCCGAATTGGGTCCCATGCGGCGATGAAGGGGGTTACTGCAGCTTCAGGGGGTCAGGTGTGGTGCGCTTTGGCACCGATGGCCAGTTCGTGACCCGACGCGGCTTCAACGGCATGAACTGCAACCTGCGGACCTTTGGCGATGACCCGGCACCGGGTCGTCGCAAGCAGTGTTACGTGCGCGAGGACGGTCGATAAGGGCTGGTGGTGGATCCACAGACACCAGCCTTCTGACAACCTGGCGTCAATGGCCCCAGCGCACACAGCCGATCGCCGCAGCCTACCCCTCGCCCTTGCGGTGTACGAGCGCTGGGGTGGGCTCACGGCGTTCGGCTTGCGCTGGACCCGTCATGGCGCACCACGATCCTTGGCCGACACAGTGAGCCGCGGCGTGAACTGGAACTTGGGATGGCCTTGGCCACGCTGACCCTCAACGGTCTGTATGGCCTCTAGCTGTTTCGTCGGGCGCGAAGCAGCACCCGTCTGATCACCGACTCCCAAGCCTGAACCCATGCACCAGCGTCGACCCCTCGCGGCGAAAGCCACGCAACTCCTGGTGCGCGTCGCACTTATTGGTCTGCTCGCCGGCTGTGCCAGTCTGGCAGGCGATGCATTGCAGTCACGCTTCGGGCCTGCGCAGCCGTCGCACTTCGATGAAGCGAGCATCGCTCCCGCGGACGTCCCGAACTACTCGATTCACATCAAACCCATCCTCGATCGCCGCTGCGCGGTGTGCCACGGCTGCTACGACGCTCCGTGCCAACTCAAGCTCACCAGTTGGGCGGGCATCGCCCGTGGCCTCACCACCTCCTCGGTTTACGGTGAACTGCGTTTGTCCGAAGCGCCCCTGACACGGCTGGGCCTGGATGCAGAGCGCGCCTCCCAGTGGAGAGAGCGAGGCTTCTCGCCCGTGCTCAACGAGTACCGCGCCACGCCGGACGCCGAAATGGCGGGCAGTGTTTTGTGGCGATCCTTGGCACTCAAGCAAGCGCAACGCTTGCCTGAAGAAGCGGTGCTGCCGGCGAATAGGTACGACTTCAGCATCGATCGACGCAACACGTGCCCGAAGGTGACCGACTACAGCGCCTATGAGGAACAGCAGCCTCATGGCGGCATGCCCTATGGCCTCCCCCCCTTGAGTGAAGCCGAACTCCAGCTCATCCAGCGATGGTTGCTGGCCGGCGCACCTGATGTGGCTCCGCCACCGTTGCCGGTGGACCTGATTCGCCAAGTGGCGGTGTGGGAAGCCTTCCTGAACGGCGAGAGCCACAAAGCTCAGCTGGTGGGCCGCTACCTTTACGAGCATCTCTTCCTTGGCACGCTTGGGTTCGAGGGCGACCCGCAGCGGCACGGGTTCAAGCTGGTGCGCAGTACCACCCCGCCCGGTCAGCCCGTGCAGCCCATCGCGACGCGCCGGCCCTTCGACGATCCAGGGGTGCCACGCCCCTTCTATCGGCTGGTGTGGGACCGCGAGACGCGTTTGGCTAAAACGCATATGCCCTACACGCTGAGCGCATCGCGCTTGGCGCGCTGGAAGGCTTGGTTCGTTGACGCAGCGTACGAAGTCCCCCAACTGCCCAGCTACGCACCCGAGGTATCTGCCAACCCGTTCAAGGCCTTCGCTGCCTTGCCATTGAACTCCCGCTACCGCTTCCTGCTGGACGACAGCGGGTTCTTCGTCAACACCTTCATCAAGGGCCCGGTCTGCCGTGGGCAGACCGCACTGGACGTCATCAACGACCGCTTCTGGGTCTTCTTCGTGGATCCCGCAACGGGTGCCAATGACGACGCAGCTCAATTGGTGGCGCGCGAGGCGGAGTTGCTGCGCATGCCAGCCGTCGATGGAAGCAACAGCAACAACTGGCTGGCTTGGCGCGACGTCGCGCGGTCTGAAGACGCGGTGCTGACCGCCAAGACCCAACACATGGCGCGTGTGTTCGGGCCTGACCGCCAGCGCATCGGCTTGAATTTCGTCTGGCGCGGGGATGGCCACAACCAAATGCAGCGCTGACCATTTTTCGGCACTTCGACAGCGCAACAGTTGAACAGGGGCTGATCGGTGAAGTGCCCAAGACGGCGTGGGTCATCGGCTACCCCTTGCTCGAACGCATCTACTACCTGTTGGTGGCGGGCTTTGATGTATTCGGAAACACTTCCCACCAACTGCAGACGCGCCTGGCCATGGACTTCCTTCGCATGGAGGGTGAGGCGCACTTCTTGATGCTGCTGCCTGCGGCAGTGCGCGAACCCCTTCGAGATGCCTCGTATCGCGGCGTCAGCGACGAAGTCAAGCGCCGCGTCATCGGCGGCGCCTATCGCTTCGACGAAGAGACCGGCATCAGTTTCCCTGCGGGCATCGCTCCTCAGGCGCACCTCTTTGCGCTGCTGAAGCGACATCTGGCTCCGGTGCTGAACGAGCGCCATGCGTTGACCCCACAGCATGAACCCGATGAACAGGCCAGGCATGCCCTGCAGGAACTGGGGCGCGTGCAAGGTGAATCCCTGCAGTGGATGCCCGAGGTGGTACTGCTGCGCCTGGACGCCGGCATCGCCGGTCAAGCGGCGCGGTACTACAGCTTGCTTCGCAACAGCGCCCACTTGAACGTGAGCACCCCCTTTCGCGAAAACGCGCGCCTGGTGCCCGCTGAGAACACCCTGACCGTAGCCGCGGGCTTCATCGGCGCCTACCCCAACGCCTTGTGGCGCAGCACGCCGAAGGAGCTACCCGCCTTGGTGCAGGCCATCAAGAACCTGCGCACCGCAGACGACTACCGCGCCTTGGCCGACCACTTCGCCATCCGCCGCACCGATCCAAAATTCTGGGAATCCAGCGATGCCCTGAAGGCAGCCTACGAAGACTGGGCGCCTGCAGAGGCTGGACTGATCGACTGGAGTCGGCTGGAGAACCGGTAAGCGGCTCGGTTGCAGCCACAACAGCAGGCAGTTGCGCGCCGAAGTAAGCCGGTCCGACCGGATACGAGAGCGACCCATACGCTCTTCGCTCGCTTTGGCAAGATTTAGTTTGGTGGGCGGTGCAGGGTTCGAACCTGCGCCCCCTGCCGTGTGAAGGCAGTGCTCTACCGCTGAGCTAACCGCCCGGAAACTAACCTGCCCTCAGAACTCACCCCCGCCGAGCCGCCGCATGAGTGCGATTGCTGGGCTGGACGCGCCATGGACGCTTGAAGGTTCTGGTGGGCGGTGCAGGGTTCGAACCTGCGACCCCTGCCGTGTGAAGGCAGTGCTCTACCGCTGAGCTAACCGCCCGGCTGCTATCCGGGAAAGCCACGGATTATGCCACGGAGGAAAAACGCTTCCGCCAGTTGCTGCTGCCACCCGCTTCCTTGTCGAGTCCGGCGAGCAAGTTCTCATGCGCTTGGCGCTCCAGATCCGAAGGTGTACTGAGGGGAAGCGCAAGCGCCGCGAAGTCAAAGGCTTCAAGCGGCTCCTCGCTCTGTGCATCGGAAGCCTGCTGCTCCTCACCCAAGAGGCTGTGCTGGCCTCGTGTCAGGCGGACGTAGACCTCCGCCAACAACTGCGCATCGAGCAAAGCGCCGTGATAAGTGCGGCTGCTGTTGTCCACTTCCAGACGACGGCACAGTGCATCAAGCGAGTTGGCCTTGCCGGGAAAGACCTCTTTGGCCAGTTGCCAGGTGTCGAGCACACTGGCCACGCGCTCAGCCAGCGGTGCCTGCTTGGCACGACGCAACTCGGCGTTGACGAAGCCCACGTCGAAAGCTGCGTTGTGAATGACGAGTTGCGCGCCGTCCAGGAAGTCCAGCAACTCCTCAGCCACTGCCGCGAACTTCGGCTTGTCCGCCAGAAACTCGCTGGATAGGCCATGGATGCGGAAGGCCTCTTCTGGCATGTCGCGCTCAGGGTTCAGGTAGAGGTGCAGATGTCGACCGGTGAGTTGGCGGTCGACCATCTCCACGCAGCCGATCTCAACCACGCGATCGCCCTTCTCCGCCTCCAGGCCGGTGGTCTCGGTGTCGAAGAACACCTGCCTCATGCACGTGCTCCAGCGCGACGGCTCCAGGCCAGGATGGCCAACCCCGCGCCCACCATCAGCAGGCACAAGGTCTGGCCTTGGGTGAGCAAGCCGTGCAGACCGAAGTCGAAGTGATCAGGGTTGCGGAAGAACTCGGTGAAGAAGCGCATTCCTCCGTAGCCGATGAGGAAGCAGGCGCTGATCTGGCCTCGCGCACGTGGCTTTGCGCCGTACCACCACAGCAACAAGAACAGCAGCAGGCCCTCCGTGAGGCCCTGGTAAAGCTGCGAGGGATGGCGGGCGATCGCGTCACCCGCTTGTGGGAAGACCATCGCCCAGGGCAGATCGCCGGAGGCCGGACGGCCCCACAGTTCGCCATTGATGAAGTTGCCGATACGACCGGCCAGCAAACCGGTGGGCACGCAAGGCGCCACCAGGTCGGTCACCTCGAAGAAGCTGCGCTTGCGCGAGTGGGCGAACCAAGCCATGGCCACGATGACGCCTAGCAGCCCACCGTGGAAGGACATGCCGCCCTTCCATACCTTGAAGATCTCGAGCGGCTGCGCCCAGTACTTCATGGGCTCGTAGAACAAGACCTCGCCCAGGCGCCCCCCTACCACCACACCGAGCACGCCCACAAAGAGCAGGTCGTCGATGTCGCGTGTGGTCCAGCCTTCGGCGACATGCCAGGGCATCGCGATGCGACGCTTCATCAGTGCGAAGAAGACCCCAAAGGCCACCAGGTACATCAGGCCGTACCAGTGGATGGCAAGGGGCCCGATCTGCAAGGCCACGGGATCGAACTGCGGGTGGACCAGCATGCGGCGGCTTCGACAGGTTTCGCGCGAGGGCGCGCAGTGTAGTCAGCCAAGCTCCCTGAGCCGCTTGCTCGCGTCATCCAGGTTGGATTGCGAGCCCAGACCGGCCTGCAAGAAGCGCTGGAGGAGCTGGCGTGCGCGGTCCCGGTCGCCCAGGTCCAGCCACGCCAAGCCCATGCGGTAATCGAGCGGCACCAGCGGCGCGCCACCCATGCCTCGCGCGCGCTCGTACAGCCGCAGGGCTTCTTCGTGCCGGCCTTCATCGGCGGCCAATCGACCCAGTTGGTAGGTTGGCTGAGCCCACTGAGGCAGTTGTTGAGCCAATTGTTCGAACCGCGCGCGCGCCTTCGCGTGCTGGCCGTCCTTCATCCACTGGCGGGCCAAACCAGTCCAGGCATTGAGAACCTCGGTGTGGAAGCTGCGCTGCTCCCCCAGTCGGATGGCCAGCAGCTCACGCTCCGCCTCGTCCCAGCGCTTGGCATGGGCGGCCAGACGGGCACGAAGCAGCTTCGCCACCTCGGGCTGGGAATCTCGCACCGCCATCTCCAGCTGGCGCGCTTGGTCGACACTGCCCCCGGCGATGCCCGGCACGATCAGCAGCAGCATCTGCAACGCACTGCGCGCCTCGAACATGCCGGGATCGAGCTGCACGGCCCTGGCCAGGCTGTCGCGCACCCGCCCGACCAAACGCAAACCGCGCAGCGCCCCGCCCGCCTGGGCGTCCTTGCCCAGCACGCTGCCCAGCAGGAAGTGGCAAACCGCCGCATCTGGGTGCTGGCCCACGCACTGCTCGGCCTGCGTCATCAGCGGTTCGAACCGGCCCTTGCCGGTGGTGGCCAGGGCAGCCAGCGTCTTGGCCGCCAGCGCTTCGGCGCCGCTGCGCGTGCGTGCCTCGCGCTCAAGCTCGTCGTAGCGGCCTTGCTCGTAGGCGCGCTGCAGCGCCTCGTCGCGGAAAACTGCGGCCTGGCTCGTCAGGGCAGCCGTGAGCAGCAGCAGGATCGTGAGGACGTGGCGCACGGGTATGGAGTCACAGAGGCTGGCGCTTGTGGAATCGGCCAACGGGCGAGTCAGGGCGTGGTTGACGATGGAAGGTGGCGCAGGAAGGCCTGCACCACCGGCGTCTGCGGCGCCGCCGCCAGCAGCCAGGTCTGGCAACTCGGTGCGCCGCGCGGAGCGGCACGATAGACCACTTGCGAGCGCTGCAGTGCCTGCATGGAGGCCGGTACCCAGGCAAGGCCGAAGTCGGCCGACACCAGATGGATGAGCGTGGCCATCTGGACCGCACGCTGGCGCGGCTGTGGGTCGAGGCCGTGCTGCCGGTAGAAGTCCAGCACCGCGTCGTGCAGGGCAGGCGCAATCTCGCGGGGGAACAGCACCAGCGGTTCGGCCAGCAGGGCAGCCAGCGCCGGCTTCGGCCCCAGCCGCCTCGCTTGCGCTTCAGACAGTGCCAGGCACATCGGCTCGCGGCCCACGCAGCGCAGCGCTTGTGCAGGCAACTCGGCCCCGGCCGGCAGCAATGCCAGCCCGACGTCGAGTTCGCCCCGGGCCATCCACTCCAGCTGCATGTCCAGCGTGGCCTCGCGCAGTTGCAGCTCCACACCGGGCTGGGCGTCGCGAAACTCGCGC
>JAFLDE010000104.1 GCA_017302655.1 Burkholderiales bacterium | reverse complement strand
AGAAAACCGATGGCGATAAAAAAGATACAACAAAACAGAACACAACGAACCAGAACCAGGTTGCAGGCGAAAATAAAACACAAACCAATCCGCCCGGAACAACCAATGAGCTTGGCATAAAAGAAGGAAGCTGCCGCTCTGGTGCACATGCACATGCTCGGCGCACACCGCCTCGGCCAGCTCGCGGCAGTCGCTGGGCACGCGCCAGCGCTCGCTCAGCCGCTTCACCAGTCGCACGCCCGCGGCGTCGTGGCCGATGTGGCGCGGCAGCTTGTCCTTCGGCGTGAGCGACTTGCCCAGGTCGTGCGTGAGCGCGGCAAAGCGAACCGGCAGCGGTGCTTGCTGACGCACCGTCTGTTCGAGCACCAGCAGCAGGTGGGCGCCGGTGTCGATCTCCGGGTGGTGCTCGGCGGGTTGCGGCACGCCCCAGAGCCGGTCCAGCTCCGGTGCCAGGCGGGCCAGGGCACCCACCTCGCGCAGCAGGGTCAGCATGCGGCCGGGTGCGGCCTCCATCAGGCCGCGCGAGAACTCCTGCCAGACGCGCTCAGCCACCAGCGCGTCCACCTCGCCGGCCTCGACCATGCGCCGGCAGAGGTCCAGCGTTTCGGGCGCCACACGGAAATGCGGCCAGCGCGCCGCGAAGCGCGCCAGGCGCAGGATGCGCACCGGGTCCTCTTCGAAGGCCGCGCCGACGTGACGCAGCACGCCATCCTGCAGGTCGCGCTGGCCGCCGAAAGGGTCGACGAGCGAGCCGTCCTCGGCCTGCGCGATGGCGTTGATGGTCAGGTCGCGGCGCGCCAGGTCCTGCTCCAGGGTCACGTCGGGCGCGGCGTGGAACTGGAAGCCGTGGTAGCCCCGCGCCGTCTTGCGCTCGGTGCGCGCCAGCGCCACCTCGTCGTGGGTGATGGGGTGAAGGAAGACCGGGAAGTCCTTGCCCACCGGCGTGTAGCCCAGCGCCAGCAACTGGTCGGGCGTGGCGCCCACCACCACCCAATCTCGGTCGCCATCCCCTGCCGCTTGCATGAGGGCGTCGCGCACGGCGCCGCCCACCAGGTACGTCTGCATACGATTCGGAACCCAAGGAGCCCGCGCTGCCCCACCGACAATGCGGCGGTTCACAAGCAGTCGCGGGATAGTGACGATGATGCAATGGAAATCGAAGGGTCTGGTGACGCTCGGGGCGGCGGTCCTTGCTGCCTGCGGGGGCGGGGGCAGCAGCCCCACGAGCACGCCGGCGCCGGCCGAGACGCGCCTGGCGCTGTCGGCCGCCAACCAGCAGGCGGCCGCGCGGGTGGCCATGACGGCCATCGACTTCTCACTCGGCGCGGCCGACATGGGCAGCGGGCGGCGCAGCGCGCTGGCCTCGCCCACGCGACGTCAGGCCTTGGCGGTGAGACCTCTGGCCGTCGTCGGCCCTGACGCCACCGTGCCTTGCCCCAAGGGCGGCAGCATCGTCATCAGCCTGGAGGATGCCAATCGCAACGGCAGCCTGGACCAGGGCGACACCCTGAGCACCGAGCTTCGCGCCTGCAACAGCGACGAGGGGCTGATCAGCGGCAAGCTGGTGGCCAGCGTGCGCGAGTTCAGCTCCAGCCAGTTCAGCACCCGCGTGGTGATGTCGCTGGACGTGCAGAACCTCAGCACCCAGCTGGCCAATGGCGACCAGCAGACGGGCAACGGCAGCTTCATGGTCACCCTGCAGGACACCGGAACCGGGGTCAGCACCGTGCTGGTGGAGGCGCCGCGCTTCGAGCTCAGCGGTCGCCGCGCCGGTCAAACCTATTCGACCCAGGTCAGCCAGCTGCGCGTGCAGACGCAGGATGAGGCCAACCGCGTGCCTCAGCAAACCTTGCTCAACGCCTCGGCGACGCAGATCCAGAGCAGCGAATTCGGCGGCCTGTCGGTCAGCCTGCAGACGGATCCGGACTTCAGCATCCTCGCCGGGGATATCTACCCCAGCAGCGGGGCTGCCCTGGTGCAAGGCGCCGGTGGCAGCCGCATCCGCCTGGTGGCGCTGAACGCCCAACAGGTGCGCGTGGACCTTGACGCCAACGGCGACGGCAGCTACGAGAGCAACGCCACCTACAACTGGCCGCTGCTCGGCCCCTGACGGTAGGGCTCGTCCTCGGGCACCCAATGGTGCTCGCCGAGGGCCGCCTGCACCCATTCCTGCACGGCCGACTGCTGGCTCAGCGCCTCCACATAGGCCTGAGCCGGCGGCGCCAGCGGCAGACCGTAGCCCTTGACGCGCATGGCCACCGGGGCGAAGAAGGCGTCGGCGGCGCAGAAGGCGGCGCCGAAGAGCCACGGCCCGCCGTGCGCGGTCAGCTCCGGCAGCCACAGGGCTTCGAGCTGCTGCAGGTCGGCGCGCAGTCCTGGCTCCTGGGCCACGAGCTGCCGGCCGATGTCGCGCAGGTCGGCCTCGATGTTCATCGGGCACAGGCTGCGCAGCTTGCCGAAGCCGCTGTGCATGCTGGCGCACAGGCTGCGCGCGCGGGCGCGCTGGCGCGGGTCGGCCGGCCACACGCCCGCGTTGGGGAAGCACTCGTGCAGGCGCTCGGCCATGGCCAGGCTGTCCCACACCGCGAAGCCGTCGGCTTCCAGCAGCACCGGCACGCGCGCCGTGGGCGAGAGCTTGGCGGCCTCGGCGCTGAAGCGCGAATTCGCGTCGTGGAAGTCAAAGCGCAGCATGCGCTCCTCAAATGGCAGACCGAGGGCGCGCATCAGCACCCAGGGCCGCATGGACCAGGACGAGTAGTTCTTGTTGCCGATAACGAGTTGCATGTTCAGGGCAGTTTGAAGCCGGCGACCGCGCCCACCAGCTGATCGGCCTGCTCGCGCAAGCTGGCCGCGGCGGCGGCGCTTTGCTCCACCAGGGCGGCGTTCTGCTGTGTCGCCTGATCCATCTGGCTCAGCGTGGCGCTGACCAAGCCCACCCCTTCGCTCTGCTCGCTGCTGGCGCGGCTGATCTCGTCCACCACGGCATTCACGCGGTCGATGGCGGACACCACGCCGCCCATGGTGTGGCCGGCCTCGTCCACCTGGGTGGTGCCGCGCTCCACGCTCTCCACACTGGCCTGGATGAGGCTCTTGATCTCCCGCGCCGCCTCGGCGCTGCGCTGGGCCAGCAGGCGCACTTCGCCGGCCACCACCGCGAAGCCGCGGCCCGCCTCTCCGGCGCGTGCGGCTTCCACGGCCGCGTTCAGCGCCAGGATGTTGGTCTGGAAGGCGATGCCGTCGATGGTGCCGATGATGTCGCCGATGCGCCGTGAACTGTCCTGGATGGCCCGCATGGTGGACACCACCTCACCGACCGCGGCGCCCCCTTTCTGGGCCACCTGCGCCGCGTCCTGCGCGAGGCGGTTGGCCTGCTTGGCGTTGTCGGCGTTCTGGCGCACGGTGGCGCTCAGCTCGTCGGTGGTGCTGGCGGTCTGCTGCAGGTTGCTGGCGGTCTGCTCGGTGCGCGAGGACAGGTCCATGTTGCCGTCGGCCACCTCGCTGGCGGCGGTGAGCACGCCCTCGGCGCTCTCCCGCACCGAACGGATCAGCCCCAGCAGCTTCAGGCGCATGTCGTGCATCTGGTGCAACAAATGGGCGATCTCGTCGCTGCCCTCGCCATCGGTGTCGATGCTGAGGTCGCCGGCAGCGATGGCCGTGGCCACCGCGTCGGCCTGCGAGAAGCCATGGCGGATGCGCGAGAGCAGGCCGAAGAAGAAGAGGGTGATGGGCAGTCCGACGAGCAGGCCGATGCCGACGTAGAGCCACAGGACGCGCTGCGCGCCGCGGTAGGCCTCGGCCGCCTCTTCGCGTGTTTGCAGGTCCAGATCCTTCAGCAGCTCCTCGATGCCGTCGAACAAGGCCTTGCCCTCGCGCCGCCGGGCGGCCAGAAAGGCCCCGACGCTGGCCGTGCTGAAGTCGCCCGATCGAATCGACCCGGCCGCGGCATCCGCCTTCTCGATCCAGGCCTCGCGGCGCGCGTCCAGATCGGCCAGGCGAACCTGCTGGGGCGAGCCCTGCAGCGCTGCCTGGATTTCCTTCCACAGGGTCTGGTTGCGTTCTCGACGCTGCTGGAAGGCATCCAGGTGCATGCTCAGCGGGTGGTCGTGCAGCGAGAGCGTGGGGCTGTCGGGGGCGTGCTGGAACATCAGCAGCAGTTCCAGGCGGTTGGCCTGGTTGTTCTTGATCAGCTCCTGCAGCTTGGCGGTCGCCGCCAGGCGCCGCTCGGCGATCTCGGTGAGGGCACTGGCATTGCTGAAGAGGCCGTACAGGCTGAAGGCTGCGACGAGGGCAAAGGCCGCCCAGAACAGGCCCATCACGGTGACGAGGCGGGTGGAGATGCGCCAGTGGTTCAGTTGGAACATGGATTTCTTCTTGGATGGTGCACGGGTTGGAGAAAGCCTAGCCTGGGAGCGGCGGCCTGCCCTTGCGAGTTTGCACCGAGAGGGTGCGTCTAAGGCAACGCTGAACAAGTCCCTCGCGGCGCGCGCATCCTCGACTTCGGGCGGTCTGCGGCGTTGCAAATGCTCGCGATACCTGCGGGTATCGCTGCGCTTTGCGCCTTGCAGCCCATCCCGAATCGAGGCGCGCGCATCTGCGGGGACTTATTCAGCGTTGCCCTAAGGCCGAACACACCGGGCTTTTTGACTCGACTTGCGGTGCCGGCGCGAAGATGGCCCCATGCGCACGCGTGAAGAATCCCAAGTCGATACGCCCCGCCCTGGCTGGCTGGGCCCCTGGTTGAAGGGCTACCCGCCCCTGCATGCACCCGTGCCGCTGCAGGCCGTCGCCCGGCAGGGCTGGCGACTGCAGGACCTGCCCACTCCGGTGGCCGTGCTGCGCGAGCGGCCGCTGGCGCACAACATCGCCTGGATGCAGGCCTTCGCCCACGCCCGTGGCGTGCAACTGGCCCCGCATGGCAAGACCACGATGAGCCCGCAACTGCTGCGCCGTCAGCTGGCCGCCGGCGCCTGGGGCCTGACTTTCGCAAACGTTCACCAGCTGCGGGTGGGCCTGGCGGCCGGGACACGACGTGCGCTCATCGCCAATCAGCTGCTGGCCCGGGCGGAGCTGGCGCAGCTGCTGGCCTTTCGAAGGCAGCATCCCGGCTTGGAAATCGCCTTCTTCGTCGATTCATTGGCGCAGTTGGACCTTCTGGCCACGCATTGGCGGGACTTGCAGGCGGAGCAGGTTGGCGAGCCGCGGCTCGATGTGCTCATCGAACTCGGCGACCGCCGCTGTGGGGTGCGTGACCACGATAGCGCGTTGCAGCTCGCGCGCGCCCTGCGCGTTCACCCGGCGCTGCGCTTGCGCGGCATTGGCTTCTACGAAGGCCTGCGCGCGACCGGCGAGAGCGCGGCCGATGCGGAGTTGATGCAGGCATGGCAGCAGCGCGTGCAGACCTTGCTTGACGCCATCGACGCCGAGGGCCTGCTGGAGACTGACGCGCAACCGCTGTGGCTGAGCGGTGGCGGTTCGGCCATCTTCGACCTCGTCACGCCTGTGCTGGCTGGCCAGGGCGCGCCCCGCCTGGGCCTGCTGCGCTCGGGCTGCTACCTCTGCCACGACCACGCGCACTACGGCCGCTACCAGCGCGTCATGGACGAGCGCCTGGGCACGCCGCTGGGCCAGCCCAGTCTGCAACCGGCACTCGAGGTGTGGACGCAGGTGCTCTCCTGTCCGGAGCCCGGCCTCGCGCTCCTCAATGCGGGCCGCCGCGATCTGTCCTTCGATCAGGGCTGGCCCGTGCCCGTGTGGCACTTGGCCGACGGGCTGCGCCTTGGCGCGCCGGCGCACTGGCGCGTCGATGGTCTGAACGACCAGCACGCCTACCTGCGCTGGGACCCAGCCGCCGGCTGCGGTCCGCAGGTGGGTGAGCGCGTCGCCCTCGGTCCCTCACACCCCTGCACCACCTTTGACAAGTGGTCGTGGATGGCGGTGCTGGACGAGGGCGATCGGGTGGTCGATGCCATCACCACCGACTTTGGCTGAGGCCGACCCAGCGCTTGGCTGAGAGCCTGCCGCGGGCTCAGCGAGGCGCTGGGCGCCGTGCGGGCGGTGGGCCGCCGCGGCCGTCGATATGGCGGAAGGTGATGCGCCCCTTGGTCAGGTCGTAGGGCGACATTTCCAGCGATACGTTGTCGCCGGCCAGGATGCGGATGCGGTGCTTCTTCATCTTGCCGGCGGTGTAGGCCACGATGCCGTGGCCGTTGTCCAGCTGCACGCGGTAGCGGGAGTCGGGCAGCACTTCCTCGACGCGGCCGCGCATTTCAATCAGTTCTTCTTTCGCCATAAGGCTCCTAGTGGGTGGGGCGTTCTTGGACGCGGTCATGAACCCAGTTGAGGGCTTGGCACACGGCGTAGCGGCGCGCACTCTCACGGCTGGAGAACAAGGGGGTGAAGCGGAACACGCGGTCGTGCATGGCACGGCCGCTGCCGCTGCGGATCGACACCGCGGCCGAGAAGCCGCCCGCGTCGAGTGCATGGATCATGGGCTCGACCTGATAGCGGTCGAGCGCAAAGGAATTCGGGTTTTGCATGAAGGGAACAAGGCCCGATCTGCACGGAGCGCGGATCAGGCGGAAAGAAGGGAGGGCGCCTGTGCGGCCGGCTCAAGAAGCCGGCACCAGGTCCGCGAGGGGGCCGGACGCTGAAAGGGTGAAGCGTCTGACCGAAAGGGCTCGCCGCTGGAAGAGGTCGGACAGCGGATCGACCCAGGGTGGGTCGCTGAGCTTGCCGCTCGGTGCCCGTCAGATGGCGGGGCGCGAGGGGGTCGGACGACGGCTGCCGCGACAGTGAGCAAGCGCAGCAGGCCGGGCCATTCTAGCTGGCCCGCTCAACGGACCCGCCTCAGGCCGGGATCAGGCAGCCATCTGACCGAATCGCCCGGCCTCGAAATCCTGGAAGGCCTGCACGATCTCGGCCCGCGTGTTCATCACGAACGGGCCATGGCCGGCAATCGGCTCTTGGATGGGTTCACCGCCCAGGAACAGCAGCTTTGCACCATGTTCTGTTTCGATCTGCAAGGCGTCGCCCTCGCGCGCGAGCTGCGCCCATTGGGCGTCATGCACGGCGGTGTGGCCGCCCAGCTGCACGGTGCCCGACAGCACGACCAGCACGCCCGTGTGCCCGGGCACCAGAGGCAGGGAAACCCGCGCGCCGGCTTCGAGGCGGAGGTCCCACACGTCGATGGGGGTGTGCGTGCGCGCCGGTCCCTGCTGGCCGTCGAAACGGCCGGCGATGACGCGCAGCGTGCCGCCGCCGCCGGGCAGCGCGATGCGCGGAATGCTGGCGTCGACGATGCCCTGGTAGCCGGGAGCGTTCATCTTGTCGCGCGCCGGCAGGTTGACCCAGAGCTGAACCATCTCCAGCACGCCGCCCTGCTGCGTGAAGGCCGGCGAGTGGAATTCCTCGTGCACCAGGCCGGCGGCAGCGGTCATCCACTGCACATCGCCGGGGCCGATGGTGCCGCCCGCGCCGGTGGAGTCGCGGTGCGAGACCTCGCCTTCGTAGACGATGGTCACCGTCTCGAAGCCGCGGTGCGGGTGCGAGCCCACCCCGCGACGCTCGCTGGCACTGGGCTCGAAGCGCGCCGGGCCGGCGTAGTCCAGCAGCAGGAAGGGCGTGACCAGGGCGCCGTGCTGCATGTAATTGAACAGCGAGCGCACCGGGAATCCGTTGCCCACCCAGTGCGGGCGTGGCGCGCTGTGCACGGCAAGGATCTTCTTCATCGACATCGTGCGCCTTTCGCTGCTGATCATGGGCGCCACGATAGACGGTGCGGCGCGCTCACAGGCTGAACGCGCTTGACGACAGCATTCGAATCGGCACCCATGCGCCGCGCCGCGCCGCGCCGCGCCGCTCCGCTCCGCCACGATTCAGAGCTTGCGAAGGAATTCCGGGCGTCCGAGCAGGTCGCCCGGATGGTGCGGAACAAGACGCAAGGCGCAGCCGTCGCGCGGACTACGGCGAGCATTTGAAACGCCGTGCCGCGCTTTGCGGGCGGCATGAGCGGGCGTCAGGGATTTGTTCATCAGTCCAGCCGGCGCAGCGCCTCGCGGTCCACGTCGCTGAGCGCTGCGTGCTCGCGCAACTGCGCTCGCTCTTGGGCCACGCTCTTGCATTCGGCGGCGGTGCGGAGCTCCTGGCAAAGCAGGCCTCTGGCCAGCAGGCTGCGCACCGGCGGTGACAGGCCTGGATCCAAGCCGCTGTAGCGCTCAAGCAGCCGCTCGGAGAAATTGAGATGCCCGCCGAAGCAATCGCCGGCACCGGAGAGCCACTGCTCGGCGCTGCCATCCTCGTAGCGGCACCAGGTCAACCGGGCGTTGGCCAGGTTCAAGCGCTGCGCATCGGCCAAGCTGTCAAAGAAGACCAGCGCCTGGTCCTGCACATTCACGTCGTCTCGCGGGTGAGGCAGCAAACCCTGGCGGGCCAGCGCGTCGGCAAGTCGCGCTGGCTGCATGGGCAGCTGGGTGTAGACCGCCGTGGTTTCGTCGCCGCGCGCCGGCCCAGGGCGCGAGGCGCCGATGAGCAGCTCATGGCGATGCACCGGGAGCTGCTGCCATTGCACCGCAAGCAGCAGCAGCGGCACGCCCAGGGCGAGCAGCATGCCGGCCAGCCGGGTGCGCGCGCCCGGACTTGCAGTCGGCCGCCCCGGCCACAGCAGCGCCAGCAGGCCATCGACGAGCAGGAAAAGCCCCACTGGGTTCTGCGACAGCCCATGCCCAGCCGATGGCCACGCGCCGTCACTGTGCCAGGCCAGCGCGAGCGCGTGGAGGTCGACCAGCAGCACGCCGCCTGCGCCGGCCATGGCCGCCGTGCCAACCCTGCCCCACCATGCAGCCGCGCCGGCCCCCCGCTGGCGCAACACCAGCAGCAGCGCGCCGCCCAACAGGGAAGGCAGGTGCAGCACGCCCCCGCTGATTGGCAGCGGCAGCAGATAGTCCAGCGCGGCGCTGCCGCCACCCCAGATGCTCGGCCAAGCGGCCAAGCCGGCCAGCAGCGGCGCCAGCAGCCAGGCGGCGACAAGGTAGGTGGCGAGCGAGGTCTTCATGAGGGCGGCGTCGTCGAGGCACGGTCATCATGCCCGTTGCCGGCTTGGCGCCCAGGGCTCAGGCAGAACGGGCCTCGTCCTGCGGCAGGCAGACCTGCACCGTCAGCCCACGGTCGTCAGGGCCATCGAGCAATTCGACCGTCGACCCATGTGGGGCGGCCGCGCGCTCGGCGATGGTCAGTCCGAGACCGCTGCCATGCGGAGGTGCCGAACGTGGAGGCTACCGAGACGCGCACCCGAGGCATCACTCGCACAAGGCGCCGATACCAGGCGACGCTGCGCTACGCACTCTGAGGGGTGCACGAACCCGGATAGCCGGCCGGCTATCCTGCCGCTCCGCCATGCATCCACCCGCCCACCCGCCCACCCGCCGGCCCGCTCCCCGTCTCCTGTGCCGCAGCGCGCGGCTCAGGGGGTGAACGCGTGGGCCACCGGCGCCGAGCCTGGCTGGGGCGCGCCTGGCATGGGGCACTGGGTGCGATGAGTGTCCGGCCGGCTCCGGTCGCGGTGGCATCGGGGTCGGCCGGAGCCGGCACATCGCGCCCATCAAGCACCTGGCTGCACGTCGGCAGCTATGCGCCGGCGGGGGCGGGCATCTATCACTTCGCCTGCGACCCCCTGGGCGGCCAACTGCAGCCGGTTGGCCACATGCCCAATGCCCACAGCCCGAGCTGGCTGCACGCCGAGCCGGCGCACCGGCGTGTCTACGCCGCCGAGGAGGGGGGCGACCATGTCAGCGTGCTGGAACAAACGGATGGGGGTGGCCTTCGTCAGCTGCAACGTCTGCCCAGCGGCGGTCGCGGGCCCTGCCACCTCGCGCTGGTGCAAGGCCGCTTGTGGGTCGCGCATTACGGTGACGCGCAGCTGGCGGCACTGAACGAAGTCGCGCAAGGCCGCCTCGCGCCGGCGCAGAGCTGGCGCGCGCATGCAGAGGCCGGCGGCCACGCGCACATGCTGCAGCCCAGCCCCGACGGACGCTGGCTGCTGGGCACCGACCTGGGCCTGGACCGCCTGCACCTTTGGCCGCTGCAGGGCGCGCCCTGGCCACCCGGGCAGCCGCAGGTGCTGGCCTTCGCGCCGGGCTCAGGGCCACGGCATTTCGCCTTCCATCCGAGCCGGCCGGAGCTGGTCTACGTGCTGCACGAGCGCAGCAATCGCCTGGCCACGGTGTGGCTGGAGCCACAAGGTGCCCGCCTGCTCGACGAGTCCTCGGTGCTGCCCGATGGGTACGCGGGAACCAGCTTTGCATCCGATGTGCTGCTGGCGCCGGGCGCCCGCCACCTCTACGCGCTGAACCGCCTGCACAACAGCCTGGCGGTCATCAGCCTGACCGCGCCGGAGCAGCCGCGTCTGCTCGATCATCACTGGACGCATGGCGACTACCCGCGCAGCGCCTGCCTCGTGGGTTCACACCTCTATGTATGCAACCAGCGCAGCGACCAGCTCAGCCACTTCGACCTGAAGCGCCCGGACCGGCCGCGCTACAGCGGTCGGCAGTGGGCGGTGCCCAGCCCGGCCGGCGCCTGCGCGTTGCCCGCTTGAACACGGGCCTCAGTGCCGGGCGCGCAGCCCATCCAGTTGGGCCTCGACGCCGCCGCCCAGGTAACCGGCCGCCACCGGGCGCAGGGGCGTGGCTGCAATGCCCAGTTCGCGCAGCCCTGGCAGCTCGCCGCTGAGCACATTGGGCACGCGCATCGAGGCCAGGTTGTCGCGGCTCATCAGGGGCTCGCCGGGCAGGCACTCCAGGGCCAAGGCCTGCAGATGCGCCAGCGGCGCGGGCAGCGGCAGGATGGGCCGCAGGTGGCCACTGAGCGTTCCGGCCAGCTGCACGAGTTCGCGCAGGGTGAAGACCTCGGGGCCGCCCAGCTCGTAGGTCTGGCCGGCGGTCTCGGGCCATTGTAGGCAGCGCAGCAGTGCGGTCGCCACATCGCCCACCCAGACGGGCTGGAAGCGGGCGTCGGCCCCGGCCAGTGGCATGCAGGGGGCGAGCGCCTGCAGCGACGCGAACAGGTTCAGGAAGCGGTCGCGCGCGCCAAAGATGACCGAGGGTCGCAGCACCGTGGGCGCCACCGTCTGCAGCGTCAGCTCGCCGCGCGCCTTGCTGCGCAGGTAGCGCGAGGGCAGGGCGCTGGCGCCGTCCTGCGCGTGATGGCCCACGCCCAGCGCGCTGACGTGCAGCAAGCGTGGCACGCCTGCGGCCACGCAGGCACGCGCCAGGCGGTGGGGCCATTGCACGTGCAACTGCTCGAAGCGTGCCTCGCTGCCATGCAACACGGCGATCAGGTTGACCACCGCGTCGTGCCCGGGCAGCAGGCGTTCGAGCAGGCCGGCCTCGTTCAGCACATCGCCCTGCACGGCCTGCACGCCGGGCAGCGGGCCGAGCTCGCGCCGGCTGCTGGCGCGCCGCGTGGGCACGGTGGCAAAGAGGCCCTCGCGCTGCAGCACTTCCAGCAGCGCCCGACCCACAAAGCCGCTGCCGCCCAGAACCAAGATGCGTGGTGTCATGGCAAGTCCTCGTTCACCGGCCGGCCGCTGGTGCGCGGGCCGACCATGCTGCCCAATCGCTGGCGCAGGCGCACGTCGTCGGCACCCAGCAGGCGGGCGTAGACGGTGGCATTGCTCAGCACCTTCTTCACGTAATCGCGCGTCTCGTTGAAGGGGATGGTCTCGGCCCACGCGGCGGCGTCCAGCGGCGTGCCTTCGCGCCAGCGGCGCGGCCGCCCGGGGCCGGCGTTGTAGGCGGCAGCGGCGAGCGGCAGGGCGCCGTCGAAGTCATCCAGCACCATGCGCAGGTAGGCCATGCCCACGCGCAGATTGAAGTCCATGTCCTGCAGGCTGCCGGGGCGGTAGTCGAGGCCGATCTTTTTGGCAGTCCAACGCGCGGTGGCCGGCATGACCTGCATCAGGCCGCTGGCACCCACATGGGAACGCGCGTCGGTGATGAAGCGTGACTCCTGGCGCATCAGGCCGAAGGGGTCGGCCGGGTCGAGCCCGGCGGTGCGCGCCTGCGCCACCACCTGTTCGCGGTAGGGCATGGGGTAGCGCTGCGCCAGGCTGACCTGCAGCTGCGTGCGCTCGCTGGTGTTGATGCAGCGATCCCAGACCTCGGCCTCGCAGGCGCGCTGCGCGGCGGCGAGCAGCAGGCGGTCGTCGCCCGCAAAGTCGCGCAGCGAGAAGTTCCACTCGCGCACGCCTTCGCTGCGCAGGCCGTTGGCAATGAGCAGCAGCGCGCGCGTGAGGCCGGCGTGGGCCGAGGCTGCGTCACGTTCGGCGGGGCTGCGCGGCGTGGGCGTGGCCGGCAGAGGCAGGCGCAGGCCCAGCTCGTCGGCCGCCAGCTTGCCGTAGAAATGCAGCGGTGAGGCCAGCTGCTGCAGCGCTGCGCGCGCTTCGCGGCGCTGGGCGTCGCCGCCGGTGCCTTCCGGCGCGGCGCGGTAGGCGGCCTGTGCGCGCCAGTAGGCCCAGGCG
>JAFLDE010000103.1 GCA_017302655.1 Burkholderiales bacterium | reverse complement strand
TTATACCATAATAAATTTTCTTTTAATCGCACCTTCGGGTATTGAAATAAAGCACAGGACAGCAGATGTGCGGAAACGGACAGGCTTTTAATCGCACCTTCGGGTATTGAAATTTCTATCGGCCTCTTCGCATGGAAGTGCTGGTGCGCGGCCTCGACGGTCAGGTCCAGCACCTCGGCGATGGACAGGCCCTTGTAGAGCACCTCCAGGGTCTCGCGGTTGTAGCGCTTGCCCTGGCAGGTGTCGCAGGGCACGTAGACGTCGGGCAGGAAGTGCATCTCCACCTTCAGCACGCCGTCGCCCTGGCAGGCCTCGCAGCGGCCACCGGCCACGTTGAAGCTGAAGCGACCGGCGCCGTAGCCGCGTTCGCGCGCCATCGGCACCTCCGCAAAGAGCTCGCGTATGGGAGTGAAAAGGCCGGTGTAGGTGGCTGGGTTGCTGCGCGGCGTGCGGCCGATCGGACTCTGGTCGACGTTGATCACCTTGTCGAACTGGTCCAAGCCATCCAGCCAGCCGTAGGCGGCCGGTTCGGCGTGGCTGCCGTAGAGCTTCTTGGCCACCGCGGCATACAGGGTGTCGTTGACAAGGGTGCTCTTGCCCGAGCCCGACACGCCGGTGACGCAGGTGAACAGGCCCACCGGAAAGGCCACGTCAACCCCCTTGAGGTTGTTGCCGTGGGCGTTGTGCAGGGTCAGCCAGTCCTTGGCCGGCGTCCGCCGCGCCGGCACCTCGATGCGCCGCCTCCCGCTCAGGAACTGACCGGTGACCGACGCCGGGTTGGCCGCCACTTCGTCGGGTGTGCCACAGGCCAGCACGCGGCCGCCGTGCACGCCAGCGCCCGGTCCCAGGTCCACGCAGAAGTCGGCCGCGCGGATGGCGTCTTCGTCATGCTCCACCACCAGCACGGAGTTGCCGAGATCTCGCAAGCGGCGCAGCGTGGCCAGCAGGCGGTCGTTGTCGCGCTGGTGCAGGCCGATGGAGGGCTCGTCCAGCACGTACATCACGCCCGTCAGGCCGGAACCGATCTGGCTGGCCAGGCGGATGCGCTGCGCTTCACCGCCGCTCAAGGTGTCGGCGCTGCGCTCCAGGCTCAGGTAGGACAGGCCCACGTCGTTGAGGAAGTGCAGGCGTGCGCCGATCTCACGCAGCACCTTGGCGCCGATCTCGGCCTTGGCGCCCTGCAGCTTCAGGCCTTCGACGTAGGCCAACGCGTCGGCCAGGGTCATGCGCTCGACTTCGTAAATGGGCCGACCACCAATGCCCCCCAGTCGCACATGGCGCGCTTCTCGGCGCAAGCGCGTACCTTCGCAGTGCGGGCAGGGCTGGGCGCTCTGGTAGCGCGCCAGGTCCTCGCGGACCGCGGCCGAGTCTGTCTCGCGGAAGCGGCGCTGCAGATTCGTCAGGATGCCCTCGAAGGGGTGCGAGCGCTTCACCGTGCGCTTGCGGCCGCTGGCGGACTCGCTGACATAGGCGATCTCCACCTCGACCTCGCCCGTGCCGTGCAGCAGCACCTTCTGGTGCTCGGGCGCCAGGCTCTCGAAGGGGGTTTCGATGTCGAAGCCATAGTGCCGCGCCACGCCCTCGAGCAGCCCGAAGGTGTAGGGGTTGCGGCGGTCCCAGCCCTTCACCGCGCCGCTGGCCAGGCTCAGCGACGGGAAGGCGACCACGCGCGACGGGTCGAAGCCCAGCACCTGGCCCAGGCCTTCGCAATGCGGACAGGCACCACTGGGTGAGTTGAAGCTGAACAGGCGCGGCTCCAGTTCGGCCAGCGCGTAACTGCACACCGGGCAGGCGAACTTGCTGCTGAAAAGCAGCTCCTCCCCGCTCTCCATGTCGAGCGCGATGGCGCGCCCGTCGGCCAGGCGCAGCGCGGTCTCGAAGCTCTCGGCCAGGCGCTGGCGCAAGCTTTGCGCGTCGCTCGGGAGCTTCACGCGATCCACCACCACGTCGATGTCGTGCTTCTCGGTCTTCTTCAGCGCCGGCAGGTCGGCCGCTTCCACCACCTGTCCATTGAGCCGGAAGCGCACGAAGCCCTGCGCCTGCAGCATCTGGAATTCCTGCGCGAACTCACCCTTCTTCTCGCGCGCCATCGGTGCCAGCAGCATGATCTTGCGGCCCGCCGGCAGGGCGAGCACGGCGTCCACCATCTGGCTGACCGACTGCGCCTCCAGTGGCAAGCCATGGTCGGGGCAGACCGGGGTGCCGGCGCGGGCATAGAGCAGGCGCAGGTGGTCGTGGATCTCGGTCACCGTGCCCACGGTGGAGCGCGGGTTGTGGCTGGTGGCCTTCTGTTCGATGGCGATGGCTGGCGACAGGCCCTCGATGACATCGACCTCGGGCTTGTCCATCAGTTGCAGGAACTGGCGCGCGTAGGCGCTCAGGGACTCCACATAGCGGCGCTGCCCTTCGGCGTACAGGGTGTCGAAGGCCAGGCTGCTCTTGCCCGAGCCCGACAGACCGGTGATGACCACCAGGCTGTGCTTGGGAATGTCTAGGTCGATGGCCTTCAGGTTGTGCGTGCGCGCGCCACGCACGCGGATGAAGGCGGACTCACTGCTCATGGGGGGCTTTCCTGGCGAACCGGGCATCATAGGAGCGAGGTGCAAGTGGAGCAGGCATGCGCGGTTGGCGTTGGGTGGGGATGGCGGCCCTGTTGGCCGGGTGCGGTGGCGGTGGGGGCGGCGACGCCCCTTCACCGCCGTCGCCACCTTCGACCGTCGTCCCGCCGCTGTCCGCCCAGTGCGAAGCGAACTCGGTGGCTCGCTTCGACAGCGAGCCGCTCGTGGTGGGCCGCTCCAGCGAATTGCACCTGCTCGCGTGCGGCAACGGCGCGCTGAGCCGCCTGCGCTGGACCCTGGCCGGCCCCAGCCAACTGGCGCCGCTGTCCACCCGCTCCCAGTCGCTGAGCTTCACGCCCACCTTGCCTGGTGCCCACCGCTTCAGCGTGCGCTTCAGCGATGCTCAAGGTCGCGAGCACAGCGGCAGCATCGAGCTCAGCGTGGCCGCCAACGACCTGCCGCGCGGCTTGCTCACGCGCGGCGAACCCAGCAGCTGGAGCGGCGACCGGCTGAGCTTGCGCGCCTGGCCGCTGGGCTTCAGCGACACCGAGCTGGCCGGCAGCCGCACCCGCTGGGAACGGGTCAGCGGTCCGGACGTGACGATCGACCAGCCTGAGGACGCCCGGTTGCTGCTCACCGCCCCCACGGTGAGCCGCGACGAGTTGCTGGTGCTGCGTGCCACGCTCACCCGCAGCGACGGCAGCGCAGTCAGCGACGAGTTCCGTCTGCTCGTGCAGCCGCCGCCGAACGCCGCCGCCGACCCGCTGTTCGGTGCCGGCAACCGCAGCAGCCGCGTCGTGCCCTGGCTGGAGGACGGCCCGCTGGCGGCGCTGCTGGCGCGCTGCATCTACAACCCCGCCCTGCAGCGCAGCGGCAGCAATTTGTGCACCCTGGGGGAGTTGCCGCTGCTCGGGCAAGTCAGCGGCACGCCGAGCGTCGAGCAGATCATGCAGCGCGTGCTCGTCAGCCACGACTGGCAGGCCGAGGTCTTCGAGCACTTCCTGCGCGAGCAAGACCCCAGCGGTGACCTGCGTCGCATGCTCGCCGCCACCACCGCCATCGTCATCGGCGGTCGCGTGCGACCGGCCTTCTACTGGAGCGCCACAGGCGCCATCTACCTGGACGCCGCCTACCTCTGGCTGACCCCCGAGCAGCGCGACACGCTCAGCGAAGCCCCCGATCCGCGCTCCGCCTACGGCCAGGACCTGCGCTACAGCAACCCTTGGCGCTATGTGAAGGACAACGCCCACGCCACCCCCGCGCGCCCTGTCACCGAGCGCGGCCGGCGTGAGCTGGCGGAGATCCGCGTCGAGCTGGGCCGCCTGCTGTACCACGAGCTGGCCCATGCCGCCGACTTCCTGCCCCCACGCGCCCACCCCTTCCTGGCCGCCAACCGCCGCGTGTACGAGGCCATCCCCAGCAACACCGCCTCCGAACAACTGCAACGCCAGCTGCCCTTCTTCTCGCAGGAGATGGTGGGCCTGGGCAAGGTGCTCTTCTTCGGCGACGCCAGCAACGCCCAGCAGCGCGCCTACACGCCCGAGGACGTGGCGCAGTTCTTCAGCCAGGACCGGGTCAACGACGACTACAGCTACTCGCTGCCCAGCTCCAGCAGCGTGCCGCGTGAGGACGCCGCCATGCTGGTCGAGGAGGCGATGGTGCAGCTGCGCTACGGCGTGCTGCGCGACTTCGCCTTCGTGCCGCGTGTGGCAGAGGGCGAAAGCAGCGCCGACAAGCCTGTCGTCTGGGGCCAACGCGGCCGCATCGGCGAGCCGCTGCTTCGGCCGCGCCTGGAGCTGGTGCTGGCCGAGCTGATGCCCTGGGTGCCCGCCACCGAACTGGCGGCGCTGGCGGCGCCACAGATGCTGCGCCCCGGCCTGACCTGGGGCCAGAACCTCGACCAGGCCGCCGTGGCCGCCAACCGCCCCCGTCCGCTGCAGGCCGCCGAGCGCCTGCGCGAACGCGAGCTGGACCTGGAGCGCGCCCGCCACGCCCGGTGAAACCCTAGTGCGACCGCCGCAGCCGACAGAAAGCGCTGGCGCACAATGATTCGACCCCATTGCTGACTCCCATGCGCCTTCGCCTTTCGCTGCGCCTGCTCATCCTGATCGCCGTGGTCGTCGGCATCGCCATCCCGGCGCTGCTGGTGCTGCTGCTGTCCGATGCCCTGGTGCGCCGCAGCGTCGAACCCATTCTGGAAGGCCAGCGTGCCGCGGTGCTCAGCCTGGCCAGCACCTCGCTGGTCGATCCGCTGTGGGTGCTGGACAGTGCCGCCACCGACCGTGCGCTCAAGCAGTTGCTCGACGACGCCAGCGTCTGCTCGATCAGCTTGGCCGAGGAGCGGCAAGGCGCCCAGGAGGTGAAGCTGCAGAAGTGCGCCGCCGACTGGCCGGTGGTCACCCTCGCGCAAGCCGTGCGGCGCGATGGCGTGGTGCTGGGCACGCTGACCGTGGCCTTCGATGACGGCGCCACCGAACGGCTGGTGCGAGACCGCCGCGCCCAGGTCGGCGCCATCGTGGGCCTGCAGGTGGTGCTGGGCGGCTTGTTCCTGCTCGTCGTGCTCTATTGGCGCCTGGTGCGTCCGATCGACCAACTCAAGCAGCATGCGGCCGCCATTGCCGAGCGCCAAGCCCGGCCGCTGCTGGATCTGCACCGCGGCGACGAGCTCGGCGACCTTGGCGACCAGCTCAACCGCATGGCGCAGCAGATCGAAGGCTTGCTCGCCGACATGGAGGCGAAGAACGCCCAATTGCGTCAGATGGCGATGTACGACCACCTGACCCAGCTGCCCAATCGCACCCTGTTCCGCGAGGTGTTCCAGCACGAGGCCAGCTTCGCCAAGCGTCACGGCCAGCAGTTGGCGCTGCTTTTCGTCGACCTCGATCGCTTCAAGGCCATCAACGACACCCTGGGTCACGCGGCCGGCGATCGCCTGCTGCTCACCATCAGCGAGCGCCTGCGTGCCGCGGTGCGCGGTTCTGATCTGGTCTGCCGGGTGAGCGGCGATGAGTTCCTGCTGCTGTTGCGCGAGGCCGTCACCATGGAGGCGGTGCAAGTGGCCGTGCAGCGGCTGATCAGCTCCGTCTCCGAAGCCCTGGAGATTCAGGGCGGCCAGCAAGCCAGCGTATCCGCCAGTGTCGGCGTGGCCATGTTTCCCGCTGACGGCGAAGAGTTTGACGAACTCGTCCGCCATGCCGACATGGCGATGTACGAGGCCAAGGAGGAGGGCCGCTCCCGCTTCGCCTTCTATCAAGCCAACATGGACGCGCAGCTGGCCGAGCGCATGGAACTGGAGCGGGAGCTGGCCGAAGCCATTCGCGCCGGCCAGCTCGTGTTGCACTACCAGCCCATCATCGATGCCTCCAGCGGGGCCGTCATGTCGGTGGAGGCGCTGGTGCGCTGGCAGCACCCCGTGCGCGGCCTGCTCTACCCCGGCGCGTTCATTCATGTCGCCGAAGACTCCGGCCAGATCAAGGAGCTCGGCAATTGGACCCTCGAGGCCGCCTGCCAGCAGCTGGCACGCTGGAAGAGCATGGGGCGCCACCCGGGCGCCATTGCGGTGAACCTGTCGGCCAGCCACTTCCGCGACCAGCGCTTGGTCGAGCAGGTGCGCGGCCTCATCGACGCCTACGGCGTGGCACCGGGTGAGCTGCTCGTCGAACTGACCGAGAGCACCGTGATGGGCGACTCCGAAGCCTCCATGCGCACCATCCAGCAGCTGCGCGAGCTGGGCGTGGCGCTGGCGGTGGACGACTTCGGCACCGGCTACTCATCGCTCGCCTACCTGAAGCTGCTGCGCCCGCAGAAGCTGAAGATCGACCGAAGCTTCGTGCGCGACATCCCGGCCGACCCCGACGACTGCGTGCTCGTGCAGGCCGTGCTGGGTTTGGCCAAGGCGCTCGACATCCAAGTGGTAGCCGAAGGCGTGGAAACCGAAGAGCAGCGCGACTTCCTGCTCGGCGAGGCCTGCGTCATGCAGCAGGGCTATCTCTTCAGCAAGCCCATCCCGGCGGAGCAGTTGGGCAGCAAGCTGCGCGCGTGGCCCTGAGGCGCGGGCTGCTGGCGCTGTTCGGCCTCGCTGGGGCCGGCAGCCTGCGTGGCGAGACGACTCGTCCTTTGGTGTTGCTGGTGGACAGCGCGACCGAATGGCCGATGGCGCGGCTGCGCGGCGATGAACTGGTGGGCGGCATGAGCCTGGATCTGGCGCAGTTGCTCGCCGCTCGGATGGGCCAACCGATGCAAGCCATCGCACGCCCACGGCGCCGCCTTCTGCAGACCCTGCAGAGTGGCGATGCCGACTGGGTGTGCGGTTACCTGGAGCCCTGGCTGCCCGGCCCGCTGCGCTGGAGCAAGGCCTTTTTCGAACAGGACGAGTTCATCGTCACGCGGGCCGACCACCCTGCGCCCCAGAAGCTCACCGATCTTGCCGGACAGCGCATTGGCACCCTGCTGGGCTTCGTCTACCCAGAGCTGGAGCAAGCCCTGGGCAAGCGCTTCGTTCGCGAGGACGTGGCCAGTGCCGAAGCCAATTTGCGCAAGCTCAGCGCACATCGCCTGGCACACATCGCGGTGTCCGCGCGCGTGCTGGTGGCCGCTCAGCGAGAAGCTCGGTTCACCACGGCCCTGCACCCGCCGCTGCTGCTGCGCCGCTACTTGACCCGATGCGCGCTGCGCGAAGGGGCGCCGGTGGACCTCGCGCAGCTCGATCGCGCCATCGACCAGATCCAGCGCGACGGCAGCCTGCGCGCGCTCTACCGGCGCTACGACGCCGACAGCACGCGAAGCAGCTCGCGCCCGTAGGCCTCCAGCTTTTTCGCGCCCACGCCGCTGACCGCCGCCACCTCGTCCAGCGAGCTCGGGTTGCGCGCCGCCAGTTCATTGAGCGTGCTGTTGGGGAAGATCAGGTAGGCCGGCAGGTCGTGCTCGCGGGCGACCTCGGTGCGCCAGGCCTTCAAGGCTTCCAGGCGCTGCTGGGCGTCTGCGTCCAGGTGCACAGGCGGCGCCGTGGCGGCCGACTTGCGCGTCTTGCCGGCCTTGGCCACGCGGCCCTCGCCGCTGCCCTCGCGCAGGCGCACCGCCTGTTCGCCGCGAAGGATGGGGCGAGCCTCGTCGGCCAACACCAGGGTCTGGTACTCGCCCTCGACATGCAGCGCACCCAGCGCGATGAGCTGGCGCAGCACGGCGCGCCACTGCGTCTCGCTGTGCAGGCGGCCGATGCCCCAGGTGCTCAGCTCCTGGTGCCGGTGCTGGCGCGTCTTGTCGGTCTCCTTGCCGCGCAGCACATCGATCAAATGCCCGGCGCCGAAGCGCTGACCGCGCTCCTTCTGGAAGCGGTAGACGCAGGACAGCGCCATGCGTGCCGGTTCGCTGGCATCCCACACCGCCGGTGGATTCAAGCAGTTGTCGCAATTCCCGCAATAGGCCCCCAGTCTGCGGCCCTGCGGGCCTTCGCCACCCCCCAAGGGGGCGCGCCCGCCTAGGGGCGGCCCGTCGGCGGGCGGGCTCTCGCCCTCGCCGAAGTAGCCGAGCAGGCGCACGCGCCTGCAGTCGGTGCTCTCGGCCAGCGCCAGCAGCGCGTCGAGCTTGCTGCGCTGGATGCGCTTGAAGTCCTCGTGCGCCTCGCCCTCGTCGATCATGCGGCGCTGCTGCACCACGTCGGCAAGGCCGTAGGCCATCCAGGCGTCGGCAGCCTCGCCGTCGCGCCCGGCGCGGCCGGTCTCCTGGTAGTAGCCCTCGATGTTCTTGGGCAGGTCCAGGTGCGCGACGAAGCGCACGTCGGGCTTGTCGATGCCCATGCCAAAGGCGATGGTGGCGACCATCACGATGCCGTCCTCGCGCAGGAAGCGGTCTTGGTTCTTGGCCCGCGTGGCGGTGTCCAGACCGGCGTGGTAGGGCAGCGCCTTGATGCCTTGCGCCAGCAGCCACTCGGCCGTCTCGTCCACCTTCTTGCGGCTGCCGCAGTAGACGATGCCCGCGTCGCCTTTGTGTTCGTCGTACAGGAAGCGCAGGAACTGCGCGCGCGGATCCTTCTTCTCAACCACGCGATAGCGGATGTTGGGCCGGTCAAAGCTGCTGATGAAGCTGCGCGCGTCCTGCAGCTGCAGGCGCTCCACCATGTCGGCGCGGGTGTGCGCGTCGGCCGTGGCGGTGAGCGCGATGCGCGGCACATCCGGCCAGCGCTCGTGCAGCAGCGAGAGCTGCAGGTAGTCCTCGCGGAAATCGTGCCCCCACTGGCTCACGCAATGCGCCTCGTCGATGGCGAAGAGGCCGAGCAGCTCGCGCTCGTGCAGCGAGTCGAGCAGGGCCTGGAAGCGTGCGTTCGTCACCCGCTCGGGCGCCGCGTAGAGCAGGGTCAGCTCGCCCGAGAGCAGCTGTCGCTCGATGCGCCGGGTGGCCTCGAAGTCCAGCGTGGAGTTGAGGAAGGCGGCCTTCACGCCAACCTCCTCCAGCGCGCCGACCTGATCGTGCATCAGCGCGATCAGCGGGCTCACCACCAGGGTCACGCCCCGGCCCTGCTGCTGGCGCACGATCGCCGGGATCTGGTAGCACAGGCTCTTGCCGCCGCCAGTGGGCATCAGCACCAGCGCGTCGCGCCCGGCAATCACGGTGTCGACGATGTCGGCCTGCTGGCCACGGAAGGACGGGTAGCCGAAGACCTGCTGGAGGACGGACAGCGCGGGGTTCTGGGCGGAAGAGGGGGAGGGCACCGACCGGATTGTCAGCGGCCCCACACCAGCAGCAGGTTGTTGGCGGGCATGGCCACGCGTTCCTGCAGGTCGAGGCCTTCGGACCGCGCGACCTCACGCACGCTGCGGATGTGGCGCAGGCCCCAATCGGAGTGACGCGCGCGCAGGTCGGCGTCGAAGGCGAGGTTGCTCGGCGCGGTGGGTGCTTCGTCCTCCAGGTAAGGGCCGTAGGTGATCAGCAGACCTTTCGGGTCGAGCACGCGGGCCGCAAGACGCATCAGCCCCGCCGTGCAGGCCCAGGGGGCGATGTGGACCATGTTGGCGCAGTAGACGGCGTCGAACGGGCCGGGCAGCGGCGGCGGAACCAGCACGTCCAGCTGGATGGGAGCAGCCACCTGCGGCAGGCCCACGCACCAGGCGGCGATGGAGGCAAAGGCCTCGGGCTCGCGATCGCTGGGCTGCCAGTGCCAGCCGGGCAGGCCAACGCTCAAGGCTGCTGCATGCTGCCCTGTGCCGCTGGCCACCTCGAGCAGCCGGCCCTGCGCTGGCAGGCGCTGCTGCAGCGCGGCCAGGATGAAGGGCGCGTTGCGCTCTGCGGCCGGGCTGTGGCGACGAGCGTCGTTCATTCCGGCAGCCCGGCAGCGACCCGCGCGCGCGTCCTGGCGGCGGCGAAGTCGCCCGGGCGCACATGCAGCAGGTCGGCCACGCGCCAGATGATGTGCCGCTCGTGGTCGGCCAGCACGCCGTCCGCAAAGGCCACCTGCCACATGCTTTCGACCATGTGCACCTTGGCGGCGTCGTCCAGGCGCGCGTTCAGCACCGAGGTGAACTGGTGCAGGTCGGTGGCGTCCTGGGCAGCGCCTTGTGCGTGTGCGAGCAAGGTGTCGCGCTCGTCAATGCTCAGCGCGAACTTGCGCTCCAGCGCCACCAGCGCCGCCTGCCGCTCCGCCTCGCCCACCCCGGCCACCGCGCCGTCGGCGCGCATCACCTCCACCAGCAGCACGGCGGTGGCCAGCTCCAGCGTGTGTCCGTCGGGGGGTGCGCCAGCGGCTGTCGGGTCGAACAGCGGGGCGAAGAGTTCCTTGAGCGTGCGCAGCATGGGCGCCATCTTCGCGCGGAGCGGCGCTTGAGAATGCGGCGCATGCAAGCCCTGCTCCAAGCCATCGCCCAGGCACACCCCGGTTCAGACGCGGAGCGCCTGTTCCACGGCCGCGGCGGCCTGCATGCCGGCGCCGAAGCCTGGACGCTCGACTGGTTTCCGCCCTGCTGGGTGCTGTCCAGCTTCGAACCGGTCAACGAGGCCGAGCTGGCGCGGCTCGCGCAGGCGCTGGCCGCGCGCAGGACGCAGGCGGGCGACGACACGCCGCTGACCTGGCTCTACCACTGCCGTCAGGTGGGCCACGAGGAGCGCGCCGCGCCGCGCCTGATGGCCGGCCACCTGCCCGAGCCCCACGCGGTGGGCGAAGACGGCGCACGCTTCCTGGTGCACCTGACGCGCGGCCAGAACCACGGCCTCTTTCTGGACATGCGCGAGGGGCGCAGCTGGCTGCGCCGGCTGGCACCGCGCAAGGTGCTGAACCTGTTCGCCTACAGCTGCGCCTTTTCGGTGGTGGCGCTGCAGGCCGGCGCCGAGAAGGTGCTGAACGTGGACATGAGCCCCGGCGCGTTGGCCCTGGGGCGGCGCAACCATCTGCTCAACGGCGTGGACGACGGCCGCGCCCAGTTCCTCGCGCACGACGTCTTCAACTCCTGGGGCAAGCTCACGCGCGCCGGCCCTTACGACGCGGTGCTGCTCGACCCGCCCATGATGCAGAAGGGCAGCTTCGTGGCCGAAAAGGACTGGCCGCGCCTGATGCGCCGCCTGCCCAGCCTCGTCGCGCCTGGCGGCCATGCGCTGCTGGCGCTGAACTCGCCCAAGCTGGGGCCGACCTTTCTCAAGGACGCCATGGCGCGCGAGGCGCCCGAGCTGCAGTTCGTCGAACGCCTGGCCAACCCGCCGGCCTTTGCCGATGCGGACGAAGACCGCTCGCTGAAAGTCCTCATCTACCGGAGACCCGTCGCATGAACACCGACACGCTGCGCGCCCAGCTGATCCGCAACTGGAACGAAGTGCCGCTCACCCGCACGGACCGACCTCCGCGACACGAGTCCCGCTACGGCAGCCTCACCGAAGGCACGGTGGCCAAGCAACTGGGCGCCAGCGTGGACACGGTGCCACCCGGCAAGCAAGCCTGCCCCTACCACTTTCACTACGCGCAGGAGGAGATGTTCGTCATCCTTGAAGGCGAGGGCACGCTGCGCGTCGCCGGGGAGTTGCTCCCCGTGACAGCGGGCGACGTGATCACCATTCCCGCCGGACGCGACTTTCCGCACCACCTGCTGAACACGGGCACGAGCGATCTGAAGTACCTCAGCATCAGCACCATGCAGCGGCCGGAAATCTGCGAGTACCCGGACTCCGCCAAGGTCGGTGCCTTCCCAGGCGAAGCCGGGCCGCGCTTCATGGGCCGGCGCACGCCCGAGGCGGAGCAGGGCCTGGACTACTGGGACGGCGAGCCCTGAGCCTCGCGCTCCTCTACGGGGCAGAATCCGCGCCCTTTTTTGCCCGAGCCGCCCGTGTCCCGCCCGTTCTGCGCCATCGACTTCGGCACCTCCAACTCCGCCATCGCGCTGCCCTCGGCGCAAGGCATGCGCCTGCTGCCGCTGGAAGGGGCCGAGCTGACCATGCCCACGGCGGTGTTCTATTTCGCCGAGGGGCCGCACGACCGCGACGGCCCGCCACGTGCCTTTGGCCGCGCCGCGCTGCAGGCCTATGTGAGCGGGCAGGACGGGCGCCTGATGCGCTCGATGAAGTCCCTGCTGGGCAGCGAACTCATGCAGCGCGCCACCGACGTCGGGGGCGGGCGCCAGGCCGCCTACGCGGACGTGCTCGCCGGCTACCTGAAGCGGCTCAAGCGCCAGGCCGAGGCCCAACTGGGCGGGCCCTTGCGCCGTGTGGTGCTCGGGCGGCCGGTTTATTTTGTGGACGACGACCCCGAGCGCGACTCGCAGGCCGAGGCGCAGCTGCGCGCCTGCGCGCAGGCCGTGGGCTTCGAGGAGATCGCCTTCCAGTTCGAGCCCATCGCCGCCGCCTTCGACCACGAGCAGCACCTGCAGGCCGAGCAGCTCGTGCTGGTGGCCGACCTGGGCGGCGGCACCTGCGACTTCTCGCTGGTGCGCGTCGGGCCGGCCCTTGCCGCGAAAGCGGACCGCCGCGACGACGTGCTCGCCCACCACGGCATCCACATCGCCGGCACCGACTTCGACCGCCACATCGAGCTGGCCGGCATCCTCGGCGAGTTCGGCTTTCGCAGCACCACCGACAGCGGCCGCGAGATGCCCTCGGGCCTGTTCTTCGACCTGGCCACCTGGCATCTGATCAACACCTGCTACGCGCCGCTGCGCGTGGCCGA
>JAFLDE010000102.1 GCA_017302655.1 Burkholderiales bacterium | reverse complement strand
GATGGCGGAGCCGGTGCCGCCGCCGATGCTGACCGACGCGCCGGTATGGGTGCGCATGCCGCCGCTCGCACAGTTGGTGGCCGGCGCCGAGCCCTACCGGGCAGAGGCGCGCGAGCTGCATGCAGGGCGCGTGCGCCTGTTCGAGCGCGAGCGTTTTGACGTGGGCGCCGAGCCGGACTGGCTGCGCTGCCCGCTCACCGGCGTGCGCGCGCCTTCGGCACCGGCGCGGCGCATTGCCATCACCGACCGCGCGCAGGTGGGCGACATCAAGTACCTGTGGGAGCTGAACCGCCACCTGCACTGGGTCACGCTGGCCCAGGCCTGGGCCCTGGACGGCGACGCCGCCCATCTCGACCTGCTGCGCCGCCAGCTGGCCGGCTGGCTGCAGCAGAACCCGCCAGGCCAGGGGCCCCATTACACGAGCAGCCTGGAGGCTGCCATTCGCCTGGTGAATTGGGCGGTGGTCTGGCAGCTGCTGGGTGGGTTGGAATCACCGGCCTGGACCGGCCACGAGGCACTGCGTGCCGCCTGGCTGGAGGCCATCTACCGCCATGCACGCCAGGTGCAGCGTGCGTACTCGCGGCATTCGTCGGCCAACAACCATTTGATTGGCGAGCTGTGCGGTGTCTACGTGGCGGCGCGTTGCTGGCCCTTCTGGCCCGTGCTGGTGCGTGCGGGGGACGCAGCGCGAGCCGAGCTGATCGAGCAGATCGAGCGGCAGGTGCATCCCGACGGCGTGCCTGCCGAGCAGGCCTTCGAGTACGCGGGCTTCATCTTCGACTTCCTCTGGCTGGCCGAGCGCTGTGCACAGGCCAACGGCGAACCCATGCCGGCCGACTACGCCGCGCGCCTGCAGGCCATGGCGGACTTCGCCCGTGCGCTGGGCGGCGCCAGCGGCTGCATGCCCCAGGTGGGAGATGCCGACGGCGCCGAAGCCCTGCGGCTGGACCCACGGCCCGGTCGCGAGCCCTTGGCGGCGCTGCTCGAAAAGCAGGCGGCGCTGGTGGGCGCCGCCGTGCCCGCTTGGTTGGCCCCGAGGGACGACCTGGCGTGGCTGGGACTGACGCGGCCTCAGGTGCAAGCGCCAGTGGCCGGGCCGGGCGGTGCAGGCGCACGCATGGATTTCGACGCCGGCGGCTACGCGCTCTTTGAGGGTGGCGCGCTGCAGGGCGGCATGGACTTCGGGCCCCTCGGCTACCTGGGCATTGCCGCGCACGGCCACGCGGATGCGCTGCAGGTTTGGCTGCAGGTCGGGGGCGAGCCGCTGCTCATCGACCCCGGGACCTACGCCTACTGGGCCGACAAGGCCTGGCGCGATTACTTCCGCGGCACCTCGGCGCACAACACGCTGCAAGTGCAGGGGCGCGACCAAAGCGACAGCGGCGGCCGCTTCATGTGGACGCGCCATGCGCGCGCCCGCCTGCTGTCACGCGAGCGAAGCGGGCCGGGTCGGCTGCGCCTGCGCGCCGAACACGACGGCTATGGGCCGCAAGGCCACCACCAGCGCGAGCTGCAGGTGGACGCCGAGGCGGGCACCCTGCAAGTGAGCGACCAGTTGTCGCAGGCCCACGAGGCAGCACTGCACTGGCACCTGGCCCCAGGCTGGCAATGCGAGTTGGAAGGCGACACGCTGCAGGCCCGCAAGGGCCGCTGGCTGGCGCGCATTCGCGTGCAAGCCAATGCGCCGGGCCGCCTGAGCCTGGTGCAAGGGCAGGACGATCCGCAACTCGGTCTGCTCGGCTGGGCCTCGGGCGCCTACGGGCACAAGCAACCCTGCCCGGTGCTGCGCTGGCAGGGCCGGGCCGCGCAATGGCAGACCTTCATCGACATCACCCCCGCATGACAAGCACGCCGAACCGCATCACCCTGATGGGCTGCCAGGTGGACAACCTGAGCATGGAGGAGACCCTGCAGGTCATCGAGGGCTTCATTCGCAGTGGCCGACCGCACCAGCATGTGGTGGTCAACGTGGACAAGATCGTCAAGGCGCAGCACGACGCCGAGCTGCGCCAGATCATCAATGGCTGCGACCTGATCAATGCCGACGGCATGCCGGTGGTCTGGGCCTCGCGATGGCTGGGCATGCCGCTGAAGGAGCGCGTGGCCGGCGTGGACCTGTTCGAGGCTCTCATGCAGCGCGCGGCGCGCACCGGCTGGCGGGTCTACCTGCTCGGCGCGCGCAACGAGGTGGTCCAGGGGGTGAAGAACCTGTACGAGCGCAAGTACCCGGGCCTGACCGTGGCCGGCGCGCGCGACGGCTACTGGCCACCGGGCGATGACGAGGCTGTGGCCGCGCAGATCGCCGAGGCGCGGCCGGACATCCTCTTCGTGGCCATCAGCTCGCCGAAGAAGGAGCAGTTCCTCGGCCGCTTCCAGGCGCAGATGAAGGTGCCGTTCGCGATGGGCGTGGGCGGGACCTTCGACGTGGCGGTGGGCAAGGTCAAGCGGGCCCCGCTGTGGATGCAGCGAAGCGGCCTGGAGTGGTTCTACCGCTTCCTGCAGGAGCCCCGGCGGATGTTCCGCCGCTACTTCATCGAGGACATGGCCTTCATTGGCTTGCTCTGGCGCGAGTGGTGGCGCCGATAGGGCCTGTTCACACGACCGCGCTGGCTTCCCGTCGTGTGAACAGGCCCTAGTCCGACCGAGGCCCAGCCTCAAGGGCCGAGGCTGAGTGCGCGCTTGTCGAACACGGCTGTTTGGCGGCCGGCCACGATCACGTTGATCTGGGTGCCGGTCTGCTGCACGGTCACGGGCACGGTGCGGCAGCTATCCCGCAGCACGGTGAGGTGAGCGAATTCGGTGCTGCGTGCCAGCACCGTGAATCGCCCATGCGCCTGGGCAGCTTGCGCCGTCTCGGGCGCGACTTCCCAGGCCGACGTTTGCGTGAACTGGCTGGCCGGGCCGTAGCGGTCCAGGCAGACCGAGGCCGCACCGTTGCTGGCACTCACGCTGGCAGCGTTCACGGCGAACGGGTTGGGGGAGTGGAAATTCAGCTCCCATTGCCGCGCCGTGGCGCTGGTGGCCCAGTCGTACACCAGCGTGACTCCGTTGGTCTTGTCCATCACGACGGAGCGCACTGCACTGCTGAGATTCGGGGTCCAGGTGCCACGGTTCAAGTCCACGCTGCGATACGCCAGCGTGGCGTCGCCGGTGACGGCGCTGAGTGTGCCCAGAGTCTGTGTGCGAGTGAGGGCTCCTGCCGCGTCCATGCTGTGGAAGGGGTCCGCAGGCTTGGAGGCACCGAGCACCTCGCTTTGGCCGTAACCGCCGTCGTACGTGAGCGCGTTCTTGAACCGTGTGCTGCGTGTGTTCTTGTGGTGCGGACTGTTGTAGTACGGGTAGTAGCCAGCGTTCACGAGGAGCGGCATGCCCTGCGACACATAGACCAGTGAATTCTGGTCGGCGTGCGAGTGGTTGAACGCACCGTATCGGCTGGCGCGGAAGAACACCGAGGTGCGATCGCTCCGCTTCATGTCGACGTGCATGGCGGCTTGGCCGGTATCCGCAGAGAACCAATCGTTGGCTGCGGGGGCAACGGGAGCGGGCAGCGCGCTCGAATCCACGCCGAGCAGCAGGACTTGCCAGATGCTGGCGTCATTGGGTGCTGTCACGTTGGCAGGCTTGGCTCGCCAGTACCAGGCATCGATGGGGCTGCGCGTCTGCTGGGCGTGCAGTCGATAGAAGCCTGCGCTGTACTGGTCGTACAGATTGCGCGTTTCCATCTCGTCGCCAAAGGCGCTGGCTTGCGCCCAGTTCGGCGGGGTGAAGGCCATCAGCTGCTCGCCGGCTCGACGCAGCACCGGCACCTGGTAGAGATTCACGCCGGTCATCACGCGAACGGCTGCGCCGTAGGGCACCAATCCGTTGAAGGCGTACCAGGCGTAAGCCGTTCCATTGCCGAAGCCTCCGTCTTTGCCCCAGGTCTCCAAGCTGAAGACGCCCATTTCCCAGGCGCGAGTGAGCAGCGTCTGGGCTTCGGCAAAACCGGGCAGACCGACCGCGAGCATCAAGGCCTGGGTGACAAATCGGACGTTGGTCTGGCTGTGCGAGTCAAACGGTTGCGTGTTGAGAAGGCTGAGTGCTTCAAAGGTCTGCAGCAAGCGACTGCGAAGTGCGGTGGTGATGAGCGAGCGCTCGGTGCCGCTGAAGTCTTCCCACATCAAGTCCAGGCCCTGAGCCAGAGCGAGGAAGACCTCGCGGTTGGCCTGGTCGGCGTTCTTCTCGCTGCTCGGTCCGGTGGGAGACCAGGCCGCCAGTGCCAGCGTACGGGCACGGGCCTGGGACAGCATGGCGGCATTCCCATCCAGGCGACCAATGAGCGCCAAGTATTCAATGTTGAACCGCTCACTTCTCGCGGTTTGGACGAGGCCGCGCATCACCTTGACTTGGGCCAAGCTGTCGGTGCCCGCCGAAGCGAATGCGATGTCGGGGTTGGCCGGGATGGCTTGCGTGACGTACCAAGCAGCGCGGCTGCGCAGCAGCCTCAAGACTGCCGCATGGTCGCCTTGCTGCGCGGCAGTGCGAAGGCTGGCGTAGCTGCTGCCGGTTGGCAGCATGCGGGGGCGGGCCTTGGCGGCAGCGATGGCTGCAATGGCAGCGCCGTCAGGCAGGTCCAAGACGCTTGCTGCGGCCGAGTCGCCCACAGAGAGCGATCGTGCCGTGGCCTCAACACTGAAGCGCCGCCACGCGCTGGTGATGGTCTTGCCGCTGGTGTGGGTGTAACCAACAGCCCATTCGTAGTTGCCAGCCGGCAGGTTCTGACCGAGGCGTAAACGGGGATCCGCCAGACCTGTGCGGCTGAGGAGCACGCCGCTGCCTGGCGTGCGCACGTAAAGGCTATAGCTGGAGCCAGCCAGCCGGTCGCGCGGTTCCCCCCAGGCAAAAAGCGGTGTCTGGCTCCAACGACTGCAATCCTCGGGCTCGATGCGCCTTTGGTGAGTCGGCAGGAGGCTGAGGTAATCCGCTGCCAGCGCCGGGCAAGTGCTTGAACCCGTGGCGGGGGGTTCAGCGTGCAAAGCTTCCACGTCCACTTGCGGCGCCTTGGGCTGCTGGCAGGCCGCCAGGAGCACGAGGGCTGCGCACGCCAAGCGGGTGAGGGGGGCGGGGCGGCGATGCGGCATGAGGAAGCCTCCAGGGAGTGACCGGGCGCTGGGGAGCGCCTTGCATTCTTGTGCATGGCCGGCCCCTGGAACAGGCGGGTCCGGCCTCGAACTCGGGAATGGGGTGACCGATTTGGCGCCAGTCAGGGGGTGAGGGCGGGTGCCGGGGCGCTCAGCGGGCGTGGCGGAACTGTCACGAAAGCATTGCACACTGCGCGCCGTCTTCACCCAGCAGGGCAGCGCAGCGCGATGAAAGTCACCACCATCGGCACCGGATACGTCGGCCTGGTCACGGGCGCCTGCCTGGCGGAAATGGGCAACCACGTGGTCGGCTTGGACGTCGATCCGCGCAAGATCGAGACCCTCAACGCCGGCGGCCTGCCCATCCACGAGCCGGGGCTCCTGGAGATCGTGCAGCGCAACCGTGCCGCCGGGCGGCTGCAGTTCACCACGGACGTGGACGCGGCGGTGGCGCATGGCACCCTGCTCTTCATCGGCGTGGGCACGCCGCCGGGGGAGGACGGCTCGGCCGACCTGCAGTACGTGCTGGCGGCGGCGCGGGCCATCGGCGAGCGCATGACGGACTACAAGGTCATCGTGGACAAGAGCACGGTGCCGGTGGGCACGGCCGACCGGGTGCGTGAGACGGTGGCCGCCTGCCTGCGCGAGCGCGGCGTGCAGGTGCCCTTCGCGGTGCTGTCCAACCCCGAGTTCCTGAAAGAGGGCGCGGCGGTCGAGGACTTCATGCGGCCGGACCGCATCATCGTGGGCGGCGAGGACGATCAGGCGCTGATGCTGCTTCGCGCGCTCTACGCGCCCTTCAACCGCAGCCAGGAGCGCCTGTTGGTGATGGACACGCGCAGCGCCGAGTTCACCAAGTACGCGGCCAACGCCATGTTGGCCACGCGCATCAGCTTCATGAACGAGCTGGCCGGCCTGGCCGAGCGGGTGGGGGCGGACATCGAGGCGGTGCGCCGCGGCATCGGCTCGGACCCGCGCATCGGCTACCAGTTCCTCTACCCCGGCGTGGGCTATGGCGGCTCCTGCTTCCCGAAGGACGTGAAGGCCCTGGTGCGCACCGGGCGCGAGCAGGGCGTGGAGCTGCAGCTGCTGCAGGCGGTGGAAGCGGCCAACGAGAAGCAGAAGCGTTGGATGGTGGAAAAGCTGCTGGCGCGCTTTGGCGGCGACCTGGCGGGCCGCCACTTCGCGCTGTGGGGCCTGGCCTTCAAGCCGAACACCGACGACATGCGCGAGGCACCGGCGCTGGTGGTGGCGGAGGAGCTGCTGGCGCGCGGCGCCACGCTGTGCGCGCACGACCCCGTGGCCATGCCCGAGGCGCGGCGCCTGCTGGGCGATCGCATCGCCTACGCCGACACGCCAGAGGCCGCGCTGGCGGGGGCGGATGCACTGCTCATCGTCACCGAATGGAAGGCCTTCCGCTCGCCCGACTTCGACGCCATCAAGGCTCAGCTCAAGCAGCCGCTGGTGTTCGACGGGCGCAACCTCTACGAGCCGGCGCTGATGCGCCAGCTGGGCATCGAGCACGTGGCGGTGGGGCGGCCGGCGGCACAATGAGGCCATGCGATTGCAAGCCGAACTGCGAGACAAGCTCAAGCAGCTGATCGCCGAGGAACTGGGCCCCGACTGCGAGCTCATGTTGTTCGGTTCTCGGGTGGATGACGCACAGCGCGGCGGCGACATTGACCTGCTGGTGCGCTCTCCGCGAGAGGTGCCACAGCGCTTCGATCGCCAGTTGCGCCTTGCCGTACGGGCTATGCGCCTGGCCGATGGGCGGCGCGTGGACCTGTTGCTGCTCGATCCCGCGACGCCCGAGCAAGGCATTCACCGCGAGGCTTTGCGCACGGGGGTGTGGTTGTGAATGCCAGCGAGGTCCGGTTACTGGACTTGGCTCACGCCGTGGGGCGCGAAGCTGTGTACCTGCAGGAAACCGATGCGCGCTTGTTCGCTCAGGCGTTCGACATGGAGAGGGTCGTGGCTCTGCCCCAGAACCCCCTGGAGGGGGAGCGCGTCGATGCCTTCGCCATGCGTTTTTCTCGCCTTCAGGACACACTGGGCGATAAGTTGCTGCCGGCCCTGCTGAGCTTTGTCGCCGAGCCCGTTGGGGCCGCAGTAGACAACCTGGACCGCGCTGAGCGCTTGGGTTGGTTGGAAAGCGCCGACGTTTGGATGGCCGTGCGAAAACTGCGCAACTACCTGACGCACGAGTATGAGAAGCGCCCCGATTTGTTGCTGGAGGCCTTGCTGCGAACCCATGCGGCGGTGCCAGCCTTGTGCCGCACCGCTCAGGTTCTGGCGACTGAAGTCAGGCGCCGAGTTTCTCCGCCAGCACGCTGACGATGCGCTCGGCCGCCTTGCCGTCCCACAGCTTGGGGCGGCGACCGGCCTTGCCGTTGCCGGCGAGCACCTGCAGGCAGGCGGCCAGCACGTTCTCGGGGTTCGTGCCGGCCAGGATGTTGCTGCCCTCGTCCACGGTGATGGGGCGCTCGGTGTTCTCGCGCATGGTCACGCAGGGCACGCCCAGGGCGGTGGTTTCCTCCTGCAGGCCGCCGCTGTCCGAAAGCACCAGCGCGGCGTCCTTCCAGATGTGCAGGAAGGCCATGTAGGGCTGCGGGCCGACCAGGCTGATGCGGGGGTCGAGCTGGATGCCGGCGGTTTCCAGGTTCTTGCGCGTGCGCGGGTGCACGGCGAAGAGGATGGGCACTTCCTGGGCCACGCGGTTGAGCACGCCGGCCACGCGGCGCAGGTTCTCGTCGCCGTCCACATTGCTCGGGCGGTGCAGGGTGACGACGGCGTAGCGCGGGTTGGCCTTCTTGAACGCGTCGGTCTCCAGGCCCGAGGTGTCCATGTGCCGGAGCTTTTCGGCTTGGTACAGCACGTTGTCCACCATCACGTGGCCGACGTCGAACACCGCGCCATCGGGCTTGCCTTCATGCTTGAGGTGCGCCAGGCCGGCGGGTTCGGTGACGAAGAACCAGTCGGAGATGGCGTCGGTGACGAGGCGGTTGATCTCCTCGGGCATCGTCATGTCGCCACTGCGCAGGCCGGCTTCCACATGGGCCACGGGAATGCACAGCTTCTTGGCCACGATGGCGCAGGCCAGGGTGGAGTTGACGTCGCCCACCACCAGGGTGGCGGCGGGGCGGGCCGCGGAGCAGAGCTGCTCGTAGGCGACCATGATCTTGGCGGTTTGCTCGGCATGGCTGCCGCCGCCGCAGCCCAGGCGCACGTCGGGCTGCGGAATGCCGAGTTCCTCGAAGAACACGTCGTTCATTTCGCGGTCGTAGTGCTGGCCGGTGTGCACCAGGCGGAAGGCGAGCCGCCCGTCAGCCTTCAAGGCACGCACCAGTGGCGCAATCTTCATGAAGTTCGGCCGCGCGCCGGCCACCAAGTCGAGGAGGGGCTTTTGTTCGCTCATGCGCAGCATTGTCACGTGGACAATGCGCGCCTTTATCGCAGCCTCGGGTTCCCTCCATGAAAGTCCTCGTCACCGGCGCCGCCGGCTTCATCGGCATGCACGTCAGCCAGATCCTGCTGGCCCGCGGCGACGAGGTGCTGGGCCTGGACAACCTCAACGACTACTACGACCCCCAGCTGAAGCACGACCGCCTGGCGCGCTTGACGGGCAAGCCCGGCTTCCGCTTCGTCAAGCTGAGCGTGGAAGACCGCGAGGGCATGGCGGCGCTGTTCGCGGCCGAGAAGTTCGACCGCGTGGTGCACCTGGCCGCGCAGGCCGGTGTGCGCTATTCCCTGGAGAACCCGCACGCCTACATCGACGCCAACGTGCAGGGCTTCATGAACATCCTGGAGGGCTGCCGCCACCACAAGGTAGCGCACCTCGTGTACGCCAGCTCCAGCTCGGTCTACGGCGGCAACACGCTGATGCCCTTCAGCGAGCACCACAGCGTGGACCACCCGGTCAGCCTGTACGCCGCCACCAAGAAGGCCAACGAGCTGATGGCGCACACCTACAGCCATCTGTTCCGCCTGCCCACCACCGGCCTGCGCTTCTTCACCGTGTACGGCCCCTGGGGCCGGCCGGACATGGCGCTGTTCCTCTTCACCAAGGCCATCCTGGAAGGCAAGCCCATCAACGTGTTCAACCACGGCCAGATGGTGCGCGACTTCACCTACATCGACGACATCGCCGAGGGCGTGGTGCGTGTGCTCGACCGGCCCGCCGAGGCCGACCCGGCCTACGACCCCATCCAGGCCGACCCGGCACGCAGCAACGCTCCGTACCGCGTTTTCAACATCGGCAACCACGACCCGGTGACGCTGATGCAGTTCATCGAGGCCATCGAGGCCGCCACCGGCCGCGTGGCCGAGAAGAACTTCATGCCCCTGCAGGACGGCGACGTGCCCGCCACGCACGCTGACGTGAGCGAGCTGCAGGCCGCCACGGGCTTCAAGCCCGGCATGCCGGTGCCGCAGGGCATCCAGAACTTCGTGGCCTGGTACCGCGAGTACTTCAAGGTGTGAAGCAGTTTTCGTTGGTAACATATTTGATACCAACTGAATGCCGACGCTCAAGGAGTATCTGGATGAACGGGGGCGCAGCCCGTTCGCCCACTGGTTTGCCAAACTGGACGCCACCGCAGCAGCCCGTGTCACGGCCATGCTGCTGCGGCTGGAGCTGGGGGCGACCGGGCAGGTGAAAGGCGTGGGTCAGGGCGTGCAGGAGGCGCGCCTGGATACCGGGCCCGGCTACCGCGTTTACTTTGGTCGCGATGGCGAGCAATGGGTGATTCTGCTGGCAGGCGGCACGAAACGAAACCAGCAGAAGGACATTGAAGCCGCCCACCTCAGGTGGGCGGACTACAAGCGGCGCAAGGGCCGCGAGGAGTGAAGCGTGGCACTGACGAGAGACTTCAAACAGACCGTGCTGGCCAGGGTGCAAGCAGAGCCAGCGTTTCGCGAGGCGCTGCTGAAGGAAGGCGTGGAGGCGCTGCTTGCAGGAGAAGTCGAGCTCGGCAAGACCATGCTTCGTGACTACATCAAGGCCACCGTGGGTTTTGAGCAGTTGGGTGCGGAGGTCGGGACTTCGCCCAAGAGCTTGATCCGCATGTTCGGGCCGCGCGGCAACCCGCAGGCGCGCAATCTCTTCGCCGTGCTCTCGCACTTGCAGCGGTTGGCAGGCTTCAGCCTGCAGTTGCGCTGAGCCATGTCCCTTCGCTTTGAACTGCTGGCTTTCGACTGGGACGGCACGCTGTTCGATTCGGCGGCCTGCATCGTGCAGAGCATGCAGGCGGCCGCGCGCGAGCTGGGCCTGCCGCCGCCGAGCGACGAGCAGGCGCGTCATGTCATCGGCCTGGGCCTGGAGCCGGCGCTGCAGATGGCCATGCCCAGCCTGGCGCGCGAGCGCTACCGCGAGCTGGCCCATGCCTACCGGCGGCACTACTTTGCACAGGCCCATGCGGTGACCTTGTTCCCCGGCGTGCCCGAGCTGCTGCATGAGCTGCGCGCGCGTGGCCACCGCCTGGCCGTGGCCACCGGCAAGAGCCGGCGCGGGCTCGACGAGGCGCTCGCGCAGGTGGGCTTGGCCGACCTGTTCGAAGCCACGCGCACGGCCGACGAAACCGCCAGCAAGCCGCACCCGCAGATGCTGCACGAGCTGATGGACGAGCTGGGCGTGCCCGCCCACGCCACGCTGATGGTGGGCGACACCACGCACGACCTGCAGCTCGCTGCCAACGCCGGCACGCCCGCGCTGGCCGTCAGCTTCGGCGCGCACGAGGCCGAGTCGCTGGCGCTGCTCCAGCCGCTGGCGGTGCTGCACTCGGTGCCGCAGCTGCAGGACTGGCTGCGTGCCCATGGCTGAAGCCGGTGGCCTGCGCGTGTGCGCCAGCAGCGAGCTGGTCGAGCGCGGCAAGGGCGTGGTCTGGGACCTGCTGTACTGCGGCCGAGAGGAACGCGCCTTCGCGCTGCGCTTCGACGGCGAGGTGGTCGCCTACCTGAACCGCTGTGCCCATGTGCCCACCGAGCTGGACTGGCAGGAGGGCGAGTTCCTGGACGCCGACCGCCGCTTCATCCTGTGCGCCGTGCACGGCGCCGTGTATTCGCCCAAGACCGGTGCCTGCCTGATGGGCCGCTGCGGCCGCGCCGGGCTGATTCCGGTGCGCGTCACCGAGGCCGAGGGCGAAGTGCATTGGTATCCTGCTGGCGCGCTGCAGGCCTTGCCTCCCACCTCGGCGCCCCCGCATGAGCCTTGAATCCCCCCCGACGGACGCCGCCCGCAGCCAGCACGAACAGCTGGCCCTGCAGCTGGCGCGTGAGTTCCTGGAAGAGAAGCGCCACGAGCGGCGCTGGCGCATGGGTCTGCGCCTGGCCTGGCTGCTGCTCGTCGCGGTGGGGGGCTGGCTGGCCTGGGTGCAGCACCTGCCGGGCAGTTCGACCGGTGCGCCGCACACCGCCTTGGTCGAGGTGCGAGGCGCCATCGACGCCGACACCGAAGCCAGCGCCGAGTTCATCCTCTCCGGCCTGAAGAACGCCTTGGCCGACCCGGGCAGCCGCGCCGTGGTGCTGCGCATCAACTCGCCGGGTGGCAGCCCGGTGCAGGCGGGCATCGTGTACGACGAGATCCGCCGCCTGCGCGCGCTGCACGACAAACCGGTCTATGCGGTGGTTGACGATCTCTGCACCTCGGCCGCGTACTACATCGCCTCGGCCACGGACGGCATCTACGTGAACCGGGCCTCTCTGGTGGGTTCGATCGGCGTGCTGATGGACGACTTCGGTTTCACCGGCCTGATGGAGAAGCTGGGCGTGGAGCGCCGCCTGCTCACGGCGGGTGCCCACAAGGGCATGCTTGACCCCTATTCGCCGCTCAAGGACAGCGAGCGCAAGCGCGCCATCGCCATGCTGGACGGCATCCACGCGCAGTTCATCGCCGCCGTGCGCGAGGGCCGCGGTGAGCGCCTGAAAGAGAACGACGAGACCTTTTCCGGCATGGTCTGGAACGGCGACCGTGCCGTGGAGCTCGGACTGGCCGATGCGCTGGGGAGCCTCGACCACGTCGCCCGCGAGGTGGTGGGCGCCGAAGAGGTGATCGACTACACGCCGCACGAGAACGTGGCCGAGCGCCTGGCCAAGCGATTCGGCGCGGCCATCGGAGAAGGCGCGGTTCGTGCCTTGCACGGCCTGCCCAAGATCCGCTGAACGCGCCCCCCGCCCATGAGCTCCTTTGACTGGAACACCGGCTACCCGAGCCGGCGCAGCCCTGTGTTCGGCCGCCAGGTGGTGGCCACCAGCCATCCGCTGGCCGCGCAAGCCGGTTTGCAGGTCCTGCGCCAGGGCGGCAACGCGGTGGACGCCGCGATTGCCACCGCCGCCTGCATGACCCTGGTCGAGCCCTGCAGCAACGGCCTGGGCTCGGACGCCTTCGCGCTCGTGTGGGATGGCCAGCAACTGCACGGCCTCAACGCCAGCGGCCCCTCGGCCACTGGCCTGCGACGCAGCGACTACGGCGTGCAGCCGATCGCGCCGCGAGGCTGGGGCGCTGTCACTGTGCCCGGCGCGGTGGCGGGCTGGGTGGCGCTGAGCGAGCGCTTCGGCCGCCTGCCGTTTGCTGACCTGATGGCCCCGGCCATCGAGATTGCCGAGCAGGGCTACGCGGTGCCCGTCGGCGTGGCCGACAAATGGGCGCGCGCTGCGGCCGTGCCCGAGCTGGCCGGTGGCGCCGGCTTCGCCGAGGCCTTCCTTCCGC
>JAFLDE010000101.1 GCA_017302655.1 Burkholderiales bacterium | reverse complement strand
TCGACGCTCGCGATGCTGCACGGCCTCCTCGATCCGACGCCGGTGCTCGCGACATGAAGGACGCACGAGGGCCGAGCGGCACGCTCGAGCAAGTCCATGCCCAGATCCTCGGCGCGTACCGCACGGAATCTCCACCGTGGCCTTGTCGGTCATCACGTCGGCCAGGATCTGGTCCTCGCGCACCGCGTCGCCCGGCTGCACATGCCAGGCCACCAGTTCCACCTCGGCAATACCTTCACCGATATCGGGCATCTTGATCACGTAGTCAGACACGGCTTCAACCCTCCATCACGCGTTGGAGGGCGGCGCCCACGCGGCTTGGGCCGGGGAAGTAGGCCCATTCCTGCGCATGCGGGTAGGGCGTGTCCCAGCCCGTCACGCGTTCGATGGGCGCCTCCAGTTGGTAGAAGCAATGCTCCTGCACCAGCGCGGCCAGCTCGGCGCCGAAGCCGCAGGTGCGCGTGGCCTCGTGCACGATGACGCAGCGCCCGGTCTTCTTCACCGAGGCGACGACCGTGTCCAGGTCCATCGGCCAGAGGCTGCGCAGGTCGATGATCTCGGCGTCGATGCCGGTCTCCTGCGCCGCCGCCTCGCTCACCCAGACCATGGTGCCGTAGGCCAGCACCGTCACCTGCGTGCCGGGGCGGAACACCGCCGCGCTGGTCAGCGGCACGGTGTAGTGGCCTTCCGGCACTTCGCCCAGGCGGTGCTTGCTCCAGGGCACCACGGGCTTGTCGTGGTGGCCGTCGAAGGGGCCGTTGTAGAGCCGCTTGGGCTCCAGGAAGATGACCGGGTCGTCGCACTCGATGGCGGCGATGAGCAGGCCCTTGGCGTCGTAGGGGTTGCTGGGCATCACGGTGCGCAGACCGCACACATGCGTGAACACCGCCTCGGGGCTCTGGCTGTGCGTCTGGCCGCCGTAGATGCCACCGCCGCAGGGCATGCGGATGGTCAGCGGCGCAGTGAAATCGCCGTTGCTGCGGTGGCGCAGGCGCGCCGCCTCGCTGACGATCTGGTCGAAAGCCGGGTAGACGTAGTCGGCGAACTGGATCTCGACCACCGGCCGCAGCCCGTAGGCGCCCATGCCGACGGCGGCGCCGACGATGCCCGACTCGGAGATCGGCGCGTCGAACACGCGCTGCTTGCCGTACTTGGCCTGCAGGCCCTCGGTGCAGCGGAACACGCCGCCGAAGTAGCCGACGTCCTCGCCGAACACGACCACGTTCCGGTCGCGTTCCATCATCACGTCCATGGCCGAGCGCAGGGCCTGGATCATGGTCATGGGCTTGGTGGCCTGGGTGCCGATGGGTTGGGTGCCCGGCGCGCTGGTGTGCAGGATGGCGCTCATGATCAAACTCCCAGTTCCTGGCGCTGGCGGCGCAGGTGCTCGGGCATGTCCTTGTAGACGCCCTCGAACATGCTCGCCACGCTGGGGATGTGCCCGTCCAGCAGCGAGCCATAGCGCTCGGCCTCGCGCTGCGCGGCCATCACCTCGGCCTCCAGCGCCTTCTGCGTGGCCTCGTGTTCGGCGTCGCTCCAGTGGCCCAGCCCGGTCAGGTGTCGGCGCAATCGTTCGATGGGGTCGCCCAGCGGGAAGCGCTCCCAGTCGTCGGCGGGCCGGTACTTGGTCGGGTCGTCCGAGGTGGAGTGCGGGCCGGCGCGGAAGGTCACCCATTCGATGAGCGCCGGCCCCAGGCCGCGGCGCGTGCGCTCCGCCGCCCACAGCGAGGCGGCATGCACGGCCAGGAAGTCGTTGCCGTCCACGCGCAGCGAGGCGATGCCCGACCCCACGCCGCGCGCTGCGAAGGTGGTGTGCTCGCCCCCGGCGATGGCCTGGAAGGTCGAGATGGCCCACTGGTTGTTGACCACGTTCAAGATGACCGGCGCGCGGTAGACGTGCGCGAAGGTCAGCGCGGTGGCGAAGTCGGACTCGGCCGTGGAGCCGTCGCCGATCCAGGCCGAGGCGACCTTGGTGTCGCCCGAGATGGCGCTGGCCATCGCCCAGCCCACCGCCTGGATGTACTGCGTGGCCAGATTGCCCGAGATGCTGAAGAAGCCCGCGCGCTTGAACGAGTACATGACCGGGAGCTGCCGGCCCTGCAGCGGGTCCTTTTCGTTGGACAGCAGCTGGCAGATCAGCTCCACCATCGACACGTCGTCGCGGCTCAGCAGCAGGCCCTGCTGGCGGTAGGTGGGGAAGTTCATGTCGCCGCGCTGCAGCGCCATGCCATGCGCCACGGCAATGGCTTCCTCGCCCAGGCACTGCATGTAGAAGCTGAGCTTTTTCTGGCGCTGCGCGATGAGCATGCGCGCGTCGAAGGCGCGCACCTTCATCATGGCCTTGAGACCCCGGCGCAGGAAGTCGGGTGCCAGCTTCGGGTCCCAGGGGCCACGCGCCGTGCCGTCCTCGTCAAGCACGCGCACCAGCTGGAAGGCGAGGTCTTGCGTCTCGGTCGGCGTCACGTCCACATCGGGGCGGCGCACGCTGCCGGCGGGCGAGACGTGGAGGTACGAGAAATCGGTCGCGCAGCCGGGCCGGCCGGTGGGCTCGGGCACGTGCAGGCGCAGCGGTGCGTAATGCGTTGCGGGCAGAGGCATGGGGTTCGCTCCGTGTTCGCTCTTGGTCGCTTGAACAGGCCCTTGTGAGGCCTCGATCCGGCCGGCCAGGGGTGGTGGCGCCGGTGGGGGATCAGCGTAGCGCAAGGCGCTGGGGCAGCGGCTCGGGCAAGCCCGGCCGGGCGACACCTCTGGCGCAGGGTGTAATCGGCCTCGATGGTGACTCCTGCAGCCCCTGCCGCTACCGCTCCAGCCCCCCGACGCCTGGGCCCTTTCGAGCTCAAGGCCCTGCTGGGCAAAAGCGCCGCCAGCATGCTCTGGCATGTGCGCGACACGCGCTCGCCACGCGAGCTCTTGCTGCTGCTGCCGCGTCAGGGCCTTGGCGAAGACGGTGAACGCGAAGCCTGGCTGCAGCGCGCCGCGCTGGCCGCGCGCGTCGAGCACCCGGCGCTGGCGGTCGTTGCGGACCAGGGTTTCGTCGAGCACTGGCCGTATCTGGCCTTTTCACGCTCGCTGGGCCTCACCGTCGACGAACGCCTGGCTCGCCACCGGGTGCCTCAGCCCCAGCAAGCGGCAGCCTGGTTGCAGCAAGCCGGCGAGGCACTCGCCACAGCGCACGATGCCGGCTGGCTGCTCGCCGACCTGCAGCCCTTTCATCTGCTGCTGGCCGAGGACGGCCGCGCGCGGCTGATCGGCCTGGGCCTGCTGGGCGAGCCTGGACAGGCCCGAGCCCGCCACCAGGCCGGTGTCGAGGACGAGGTGCTCTGCCTGGGCTTGCTGCTGAACCGCCTGTTGCAAGGCCGCGCGCCGCTGGAAACGGCCGACACCCGCGAGGTGCTCAAGCGCCTGCCCCCTCAGGGCACCGACTTCGTGCGCCTGGGCTTCGAGCAGGCCCACCCCGTGGACGACGCGATGCGCGCCATCGTCAACCGCGCCACCGCCACCCAGCCTGTGCAGCGCTACCTGCATGCGCGGCCCTTTGCGCGCGCACTGGAGGGCTGGCTGGAGCGCAGCCGCAATCCCGAAGGCGGTGCCGTGGCCACCTTGCTGGAGCGCCTGCAGCGCTTCGGCTGCCTGCCCGTTTCGCGCGGCGAGGCGGTGAAGCTGGTGGCCGCCGGCGGGTTGGAGCGCCAGCACCAGGCGGCCATGTCCGGCCTGGTGCAGCAGGACGCCGCGCTGACCCTGGAGTTGCTGCGCCGCGTGAATCTGGCGCGTCGGCAGGCAGGCACCTCCACCGACACCGTGCTCAGCCTGCAGCGCGCCATCACCTTGCTGGGTCAGACCGAGGTTCGCCAGCTCGCTGCCGGCCTGCGCCCCTGGCCCGGCGTCCTGGCGCCCGAGCGCGTGCTGAACCTGCGCCTGGCGCTGGCGCGCAGCCACAAGGCGGCCGACGTGGCTGTGCCCCTCGCCCCTGCAGGCTACGACCCCGAGGTGCTGCGCCTCACGGTGTTGTTGCAGAACCTGGGCCGCCTGCTGCTGTACTACCACCTGCCCGAGGAAGCGGACCAGGTGCAGCGACTGATGAAGGCGCCCGAGCCCACCGAGGCCCACCCGCACCCGCTGGGCCTGACCGAACGTCAGGCCGCCTTCAGCGTGCTGGGCTGCGACCTCGATGCTCTGGGCAGCGCCGCCATCCGCTACCTTGGGCTGGGCGAAGACGCCCAGATGCTGGCGCAGCGCCCCGAACCCGACGCCCCCATCCACGCGCCCCACGGCGACTTGGAAGCCCTGCGCTGGAGCTGCAGCCTGGCCAACGAGTTGGTGGATGCACTGGCCCTGCCCGAACCGCGGCGCCGCCAAACGCTGGAAGCCGTGACGCGCCGCTACGCCCGTGCGCTGGGCCTGAGCGCGCGAGACATCCAGCTCGCACTCTTCCCTGAATCGGCCCAGGCTGCCGTGCAGCACACGCTGGCATGACCCAGACCCTCGGCCGCTTTCAGCTCATCCGCCTTCTTGGCGAGGGCGCGCAGGCCACCGTGTGGCTGGCGCACGACCCGCGCCTGGACCGCGAGGTGGCGCTGAAAGTACCGGGCAGCGAAGCCGACGCGAGCAGCGTCGACGAATGGCTGCACGAGGGCCGGGCGGTGAGCCGGCTCAGCCATCCGGGCATCGTGCAGGTCTTCGAGGCCGATCGCTTCGACGGCCGCCCGGCCCTGGTGTTCGAGCTCGTGCACGGCGGCACCCTGCTGCCGCTGATGCGCCAAGGTGCCATGCCGGCGCGCCGTGCGGTGGAGCTGATGGTCGAGGTGCTGGACGCGCTGGCCACCGCACACGCCGCGGGTGTGGTGCACCGCGACCTCAAGCCCAGCAACATCCTCATCGACCCAGCGGGCAAGCCGCGCGTCACCGACTTCGGCATCGCCGCGCGCGTGCAGGACCAGAAGGCCGCCCGCATCGTCGGCACCCCCGGCTACATCAGCCCCGAGGCCGCACGCGGTGAGCCGCCGCATCCGCGCATGGACGTGTTCGCAGCCGGCGTGCTGCTGGCCGAGTTGCTCAGCGGTCAGCGCCTGCTGGCCGAGCGCGACCCCTTGCGAGCGCTGGCCCGTGTGCTGAGCGAAGACCTGCACCTGCCGCCCCTGCAGAGCGCCGAGGTGGACGACGCGCTGCGCGCGCTCGTGGACCGCGCCTTGGCGCGCGACCCCGCCCAGCGCTGGGAGAGCGCCGGCCAGCTGCGCGACGCCCTCACCCAGTGGCTGCACCAGCCCGAGTTGGCCGGGGAGGGCGCGTCCGGCGACGAACCGCAGTCCGCCGCGCTGGAGTTCCTGCTGCGCCGCATGCGCACCAAGTCCGACTTCCCGGCGCTCTCCGACTCCATGGAGCGGGTGCAGAAGCTCACGCAGAGCGAGGGCGACAGCCTGGCCACCCTGTCCGGCGCCATCCTCAAGGACGTGGCGCTCACCAACAAGCTGCTGCGCCTCGTCAACACCGCGCAGTACCGCCATGCCGGCGGCGGCAGCATCAACACCGTCAGCCGCGCCGTGCAGCTCATCGGCTTTGCCGGCGTGCGCAACCTCGCGCTCAGCCTGGTGCTGCTGGAGCGCATGCAGGACCGCGGCCACGCCGCACGCCTGAAGACCGAGTTCCTGCGCGGCCTCATGGCCGGCTCGCTGGCGCGCGAGCTGACGCTCAACCCGCGCGAGGGCGAGGAGCTGTTCATCGGCACCCTGTTCCAGAGCCTCGGCCGCCTGCTCTGCGAGTTCTACTTTCCCGAAGAGGCGCAGCAGGTGCGCCGCCTGGTGCGCGAGGGGCAGGGCACACGCGCCCCGCTCAGCGAAGCCACCGCCTCGGCGCGCGTGCTGGGCATCAGCTACGAGGAGTTGGGCGTGGGCGTGGCCAAGCGCTGGGGCCTGCCCGACAGCCTCACCCACCTGATGCGCCGCCCGCCCGGCGAGCCGCCGCAGCGCCTGGTGGAGCAGCCGCTCGAGCGCCAGCGCTGGATTGCCCGCGCCGCCAACGACACCGCCGACCTCATGCTCGCCACCGAGCCCGAGCGCCTCGCCGCGCCGCTGCACCGCCTGGCCGAACAGCACGCCAAGGCTCTGCGCCTCTCGGCCGCGCAATTCGAAAGCGCCTGCACCGCCGCGCGCGAACGCCTGGCGCACCTGGCCGACGCGATGGAGATCCAGCTCGAACGGCAGAGCCCGGCGCAGCGCCTGCTGCCCACGCAGGACATGGCCACCGTGGTGATGAACCGCGGCGACGAGGCCCTGGCCGCCGGCGCACTGCCGCCCGACCAACCCACGGCCATTGATGAACACAGCGCCGCCGCCCGCCGCGCCCAGGCTGCCGACCAGCTCACCGCCGGCATCCAGGACATCACCGACGCGATGGTGGAAGGGCAGGACCTGGGCGCCATCCTGCGCATGATCCTGGAGACCATGCTGCGCGCGCTGCAACTGCGCCGCGTCGTCTTCTGCCTACGCGACGCCAAGAGCGGCCAGCTGGTGGGCCGCTTCGCGCTCGGCGACGGCCAGCGCGACTGGCTGCCCAGCTTCCGCGTGCCCCTGCAAACCAGCGGCCAACCCGACCTCTTCAGCGCCGTCTGCCTGAAGGGTGTGGACACCCTCATTGCCGACACCACCGCTGCCAACATCGCGCAGCGCCTGCCCGCCTGGTACACCGGCCCCTTGCGCGCCGGCAGCTTCCTGCTGCTGCCCTTGCAGGTGAAGGGCGCGGCCGTCGGCCTGATTTACGCCGACCGCCTGGAGCCCGGCAGCATCCAGCTCGAAGAGAAGGAACTCAAGCTGCTGCGCACCCTGCGCAACCAGGCGCTGATGGCGTTTCGGCAGAGCGGCTGAGCCGCGCGAGCGGGCGCTCCGTGCTCAGGCGCCGGGCTCAGCGCCGCGTGCGCCACCATCCAAACCAGCCACTCTCAGGTACAGCGCGCGCAGCGCGTAGAGCAGCATGAGCTGGAGCGCGATCACGAACAGCCCGATACCCAGGACCGCACGCGGGCCCTCATGGGCCGCCTGCCAGAAGCCCCAGCCGGTGTACGCCGAAAGCACCATCGCCAGCAGGATGAATCGAAGCCGGGTCCCGACCGCGCTGGCCGTCCAATGAATCGGATCGCTGAAAAGAGTTTTCATGATGGCTGGGTTAGAAAACTTTCTGCTGAGATTTTGAACGTAGCGGGTTTGCTCGACGGGCTTGGTTTGGCGAGTAGTTGGTGCTTCCAGAGGTTTATTCCGAGAGAGGTGTGGTGGCGGTTCGGCGCGAATGTACTGGCTATATATTAAAGGCCTGATCCCGAAGCCACCGGAATCCTGTGACCCCGAATCCTGCAGATCCCGACGCGGCCGCAGCTCCGGAGACCCGGAGAGGAAAACTTGAGCCGGCCAATCAACACTCTTCCCAGCATAGTCGTCGTCCCAGCTGCCTTCCAACATACACGCCAGCTGCGCAAGCAACACCCGCTAACGGATTGACCGCGCCCACGCCGCCGCAAACTACACCGCCAATATCAGCGGCATCATCGACCACCTCCTTGCAAACAACACGGCATTCGTCCCTTTTTTTGGGATCCTTTTGGCCGAAATTATAGAATTGATCAATTTCAAACATGGATACCCACGAAAGTTCTGGCTCCCAGACGCCAGCCCAAAACAATGGATCTTCGAATACAGGATCGTCCCAGCCGGGGAAAACTGGAAACGGACTCTCATCCAACAGACCCGATGTCACACTGGCCGGACTGTGCCTCACATTGCATATTTCCATAGTCTGGCGAAACAGCCTAGCTCGGCTCCGCATCGTTTGCAATAGCTGTGGATCCTGCGCTGCTGGGGGCGTAAGCGGGAATGACCTACCAAGGGCCGTAAGGGACACTGGCACTTCAGCGGATTCTTTGGAGTAGTTGACTACAAAGTCGATGTTTCCAACTCTTGCAATTACAGCTCTTCCCTGCCTATCTGTTGATCTCACCAATATTCCACTGCCTAACTGAGCCCTCGCACTTTGAATGGTATGACACTTGCGCAGGGTGCCCACGATCTGCCCAGCTGTTAGTGAGGATCTGTCATTCTCAAATTCTTGAGCAGTTATGGTATAGGATGCAAGAGCACTGCCGCACGCAAACAGACTAATGATAAGCGCGAAAGATATGCGCATTGAAATCTTACTTGTCATTTCTCAGTGACCTCCGCATAACAAACATTGCTAATGAAATAATGGTCAGTGAAACAAAATCACCAAACATCGCCAATCCTGATAAAAGGCCAAGCAATCGAGTACAAAGGCAAAGGTAACCATGTGAGGGCGCTTCTGACTCTTTGCTCTTTCAATTCATCTCGCCTTCCGATGTATCTCAATAACAATTTGCATGGCCGGCTACCTGTCAAGACCCGGATGATTATTCAAGCGATTCGCGAACAGGGCCGGCTCAAGTTCGAAATGCCCAACACCTCGCCCAGATTCGGGCATGGATTCCGCCAGGCCTGCATGGCTTGAAACGGAGATCGGTGATCCAGCGCCCGCTTCGGCGGGCGCCAGATAAAGGCCACCGCGGCCCAACGCTGAACTTCCTGTTCGACCGTCCGCTGCAACTCGCGCTCACCGGCGCCGGCCGTGAGGGCCGCGGCGTGCTCCAAGTGGGCCTGAACCGGCGCGGTTGTTACCACATGTTCCACCGTGGTGGTGCGCAGCCAGACCGATGCGTGCACACGCTGACGCACTCTTGCGTGGGCGTCGCCCAACGCTAGGCCCAGCAGGTCGTGCCGGGCGAGGCCTGGGTGGGGGTCTTGCGCACTCCGCCAGCGCCGTGGGCGGCCAAGGCGAGTGGCGACGGACTTCGGTGGTGACAGCATGAGGGAACTCCCTGATCGCGGCGAACCAAGCGCCAAAGCGCGTGCCGGCTTGGCTGCTGCGCGGCTCGTGGCGGCCGCTCGTTGTGGCTCTAGAGCCGCAGCAATAAAAACTGTCCGGCGCAATGCAATCCAGCGCATCCGGGGAAACACCAGCTACGAGCATGGCGAGCCACCCCGAAGCCCCGTCCTCACCGCCCAACCGCGCCCAGCACCCAGCGCCAAGTCCGACCCGTACCCGGGTCGGCGGTCAGCGCCTCCACCCAAGGCAACGCGCCGCACGGGCTGATGGCAGTCTGAGCACTGCACCGCCTCTGCGGCCGGCCCTAGGCCGCCGCAGGCATTGAGCGCCTTTCTTTCGCCCCTTTCTTTGGCGCCTCAAAGAAAGGGGCCCGCCTGCCGGGGCGGAATCCCGGCGGGTTCGCTGCAAAGCGAAAGCGCAGCCCGCCAGCGAAAGCAAGCCCTAAACGAAAGCCTCAGCCCGCGCAAACCACCCGGTTGCGCCCCCCCCGCTTGGCCCGGTACAACGCCTCATCCGCCGCTCGCAGCAGCCGCTCAGGCCCGCCCTCGTCGGCCTGCAAACAAGCCAGCCCCATGCTCAAGGTCAGCACCGGCGCGGTGTCAGACCGGGCATGCGGCAGGGCCTGCGCCGCCAACGCCGCCTGGCAGTCGCGCGCCAGCGCCAGCGCGGCGTCCAGGCCGGTGGCCGGCAGCAGCATGGCGAACTCTTCGCCGCCGTAGCGGGCCACGCAGTCGCCGGCGCGTTCGGCGCTGCGCTGCAGCAGCTGCGCCACGAGCTGGATGCAGCGGTCGCCCTCGATGTGGCCGTAGTGGTCGTTGTATTGCTTGAAGTGGTCGATGTCGATCATCAAGAGCGACAAGGGCTGCCCCGAGCGCTGGCTGCGCCGCCATTCGATGACGAGACTTTCGTCAAAGGCGCGGCGGTTGGCCACGCCGGTCAGGCCGTCGCGCATGGACAGGCGGCGCAGGGCGTCGGTGCGCTGCGCCACCTTGGCTTCCAGGTCTTCCACCAGGCGGGCGTTGAGCAGCGAGATGGCGGCCTGGGTGCCGAGCAGTTCCAACATCTGCCGGCGTGCGGCGGGGAAGGCGTGGTCGAGCTGGGCGTGCTCCAGGTAGACCAGCGCGAGCAGCTGGCCCTGGTGCAGCAGCGGCAGGCACAGGGCCGAGCGCACCGGGTGCCGCTGCAGGTAGGGGCTGTGGGCGAAACGGGCGTCGGCGCCGGGCTGGTTCAGCACCAGGGTCTGGCGCGTCAGCTGCACGTACTCCAGCAGCGGCAGGGGCAGCAGGTCGGCGCAGTCGGCCAGGGGGCGCGAAAGGCGCTGCGACTCCAGCGCCTCGCCCTGCCAGGCGCCCAGGGTTTCGACGCGCCATCGCCCTTCGTCCAGCAGCACGATGGCGCCGCGCTGGGCGCCGGCGTTCTCCAGCAGCACGGCGAACATCTGGCGCAGCAGGCCGTCGAGATGGACCTCGCTCGCCAGCGCCTGCTGGGCCTTGACCAGCGAGCGCAGGTCCAGCGGCGTGGCGTCCAGGCCGGAGTGGGTGGCCGGCGCGCTGGCCAGGGAGCTGGATTCGCCCAGGCCGCGCAGCGCGGCGTGCACGATCTGCTGCGGCCAGCGCGCTTCAAGCTGGCGGCACTTGGCCGATGCGCCCCAGGCGCGGTAGTGGTGGTAGGCCTCGCGCAGGAACTGCTTGGCCAGCTGCGGCTGCTGGGTCTGCATCCAGAAGGCGGCGTAGAGCTCGTTGCCCAGGGCTTCGAGCAGGGGCCAGCCTTGCTCGGCCGCGGCTTCGATGGCGCGGGCGTAGAGGTCCATGGCAGCGCGCTCTTCGCCCCGCACGCGCGCCTGCTCGGCGCTCAGCAGCAGCTGGTGCGCGCGGTAGTTACAGGGGGTGCTCAGGGCCCAGGCCTCGAAGGGCGCGCGCAGGGCCTGGGCCTCGGCGCTGTCGCCGTCCCAGCGCAGCTGGCCCAGCGCGATGAAGAAGCGTGCATCGACCCAGCTCGGGCTGTCCGGCAGCACCATGCCGATGGCCTGCAGCCGGCCACTGCAGCGCCGCCAAGCGGCTTCGTCATCGAACAGCAGCGCGTGGCGCAGCATGGCCGCGCTGGCCAGGGCCCAGGGAATGCCGGGCGGGCCGTCCTGCGCGAGCAGAGCGTCGCTGCCTTCGAAGGCGGCGCTGTCGAAACGGTTCGGCGCCAGGCTGGCGCCGCGCAGCGCGGCCAGCGGCTGCAGCACACCGTGGCGCAGCATGGCGGCGGTGGCCGGCTGCTGGCTGGACTGCAGGTATTTCCAGCTGCGCTCGGCTTCGGTCTGCAGCTCGGCCAGCGGTGTGCCGAGCACGAAGCGGTTCACGCAGCGCAGCAGCGCGCAGTAGCCGGCCGACAGCGGGTTGACGCCCTCCAGCCCCAGCTGCAGACCCTGGTCCATCGGCGCCAGGGTGGCCGCCAGCGGCTCGCCCCAGTGCTGGTAGAAGGCGTTGAAGTACTGGTAGCCGGTGGCACGCACGTAGGCGTTGCCGCGCGCCTCGGCCAGGCGGCTGGCCACGCGGCCGAGCGCGTGGCATTCGGCATACGGGCGCTGCGCCACCGACAAGGCCGTCATGAAGGCCAGGCAGGCCACCGGGCTCAGGTCGCTCTGCCCCTGGTCCAGGGTCAGGCGCATCAGGCGGCAGGCGTCCAGCAGGAAGCCGGCCAGCCGGCCGCTCTGGTAGGTGGAGTAGGTCAGCGCGTACATCAGGCGCATCTGCAGCAGCGCTTCGGGCGCCTGCATGGGCGGTGCCTGGAGCAGGGCGGCGCCGGGGTCCCTGTCGGGGTTTGCTTCGTTCGGCGCGCTCAGCGGCTCGATCGCCAGCAGGGCCTGCAGCGCCGCGGCGAACTCGCCCGGGAACAGGGCCTGGGCCTCGGCCTCGTCGGCCGGGAAGGGCGCGCCCAGCAGGGCCAACGCTTCGCGCAGCACCTCAAAGGCTTCGCCGAAGCGGCCCTGGATGTGGAACTGGTCGGCCTGCACGACAAGCAGCTGGGCTTGATCGAGCGGGGCCGGGCAAGCGGCGCGGGCCTGCGGGTAGAGGCGTTCCGCGGCCTCGAACTCGCCCGCCAGGTAGCTGGACTCGGCGAGGTCGCGGTACAGGGCCAGGCGCTGTTCGGCGGGAAGTTCGGCGGGCAGTTCGGCGGCCTGCTGCAAGGCCAGCGCCTGGCGCAGCAGCTGCACAGCCAGCGCGTGGGCGCTGGAGGCGCGCGCCTTGGCCGCCCCCTGCAGGTTCAGCTGCAGCAACTCGGCGCGCTCGGCGGGGCTTTGCAGCAAGGCCTCGGCGGCGTTGAGGCAGTCGAGCCGGGTGAACAGGCGGGCCTCGCGCTGCACGGGGTCGCTGATGTCGCCCAGGCGCCGGGCCAGTTGCAGCAGCAGGGCCGGGCGCTCGGAAGCCGGGGTCAGCTCGTGCGCGGCCTGCTGCACGCGGTCGTGCAGGAAGCGGTAGCGGGCCAGCACCAGGCGTTCGGGGGTTTCGGCAAAGCGGTAGTCCTCGTTCAGGGCCTGCAGCAGCCCGGCCTGCAGCGCTGGCCAGAGCTGCAGCGCCAGGTCCTGCGCGCCCAGATCGGCGCTGTGCATCAGTTCGGCATGGCCGAAGGCCTCGCCCAGCTGCGCGGCCTGAGCCAGGCGCCGCTGGGTGCTGGCGGGCAGGCGCTGCAGCGAACCCAGCATCAGCTCGACCACGTTGTCGGTGATGCCGCGCGCGGCGATGGCCTCCAGGTCCCAGTGCCAGCGGCCCTGCGCGCGCTCGTAGCGCAGCGCGCCGTCCTCGTGCAGCTGGCGCAGGAACTGCACCAGGAAGAAGGGGTTGCCGCCGGTCTTGCTCAGGCACAGCGCGGCCAGGGGCTGAACGTCCGCGGCGGGCAGGCGCAGGGTCTCGGCCACCAGGGTGGTGACGGCGGAAGCATCGAGCGGGCCGAGGAAGAGTTCGTCCACCCGCTGGGTCGGCGCCAGCGCCATCTGCAGGGCGCGCAGGGGGTGGTCGTCGCTGACCTCGTTGTCGCGGAAGGCGCCGATCACCAGCAGGGCCTGGTCTTCGTCGGCGCCCATCAGCTGTTCGAGCAGGCGCAGGCTTGGGGCATCGGCCCACTGCAGGTCGTCCAGGAAGAGCAGCAACGGGTGCTCGGACGTGGCCAGCGCGCGCACGAGGCGCGCGAAGGCGCGGTGCAGGCGCGCCTCGGCGTCGCTGGCGGGCAGGGCGGGCAGGGGCGGCAGT
>JAFLDE010000100.1 GCA_017302655.1 Burkholderiales bacterium | reverse complement strand
GTGCGCGAAGCCGCCGCCTGGCTGCGCCGGCAGGCCTGGCAGCGCCTGCTCAGCGCCAGCCTGCTGAAACTGGCGCTGGTCGCCTTGGTGGGTGGCGTGGGCGCGATCCTGAGCGCCGGCCTGCTGCTGGGGGCGCGAGCGCTGACCTTGCTCGCCTGGGCCAGCGGCCTGCCGGTGCCGCCGCAGCAGATGCTGGCCCACCTGTTCGGCTACACGCTGAAGGCCATGGGCCAAGCCGGGGTGCCGGTGACGGCCAACGCCCAGGCGGCGGCGCTGTCGGCCGGTGGGGGCGTGCTGGTGGCACTGCTCCTGGTGCTGCCGATGCTGGTCTACCTGCGTGGCTGCTGCGCCATCTACCTGGCGCTGCGAGCCCGCGATCAGGCGGTCCGCTCTTGAAGTGAACGGGCACGGCCCGGCACCTTGAGCCCGCCAGAGGCAGGCCGGGTTGGCCCGGACCGCGGTGCTCAGTTCGCCAGAAAAAATCGGCGCAGCACGGTCTCGGCAGCCGCTGGGTCGTCGCGCCAGGCGCCGTGGCCGACGCCGGCGAAGCGTTCGAATTGCACCGGCGCGCTGCGCAGGGCGGCGGCAATCTCCATGGCGTCCTCGGGCGGCGTCACCGGGTCTTCGTCACCCACCATCACCAGCACGGGGCAGCGCACCTTGGCCAGTCCGGGGCGCAGGTCCATGGTCTTCTTTTCCCCGCCGACGAAGTGAAAGAGCACGTCCCAGCGGTAGCAGGTCTCGAACAGCTTGGGCTGCGGCGTGGTGTTGTAGAGGTGGCGGCAGTGGATCTCGTATTCGGCCCAGGTGTCGGGGCCCGGGCGCTCCCAAAAAGCCTCGGCAGTGGCTTCGGCCAGCGGGCCGCCCAAGCGCCGGAAGGCTGCCAGCTTGCGCGCTAAGCCTGTGTGGTGCGAGGTGCTGGAAAGCACCACCTTGGCCGGGTGCTCGGGGTGGCGCGCCAGGTAGCGCTGGGCCACGAAGCCGCCAAAGCTCTGTCCGACGACGATGGGCCTCTCTAGCCCCAAGCGCTCGCACAGCAGCACCACATCGTCGGCCCAGCGGTCCAGCGTCCACTCATCGCGCGGCCGGTCGCTGGAGCGGCCCTGGCTGCGGTGGTCGTAGTAGACGACCTGCGCGATGTCGGTGAAGCGCGAGAAGAAAGGCCGAAAGCCCCCGTGGTCGAAGCCCGGGCCGCCGTGCAGCAACAGCAAGGTGGGCCGCTGTCGCAACTGCCCGCCCTCGGGCACCCAGCCCAGGCCCTCCACGTCCACAAACAGCTTCACGCCCGGTTCGATGTCGATGTGCATGCCCGCATGGTGCCGCAAGACAATCGCGGCATGGCCACCCAGAACCTCCTTGAACTCCTCGCCCCGGCCCGCGACGCCGACATCGGCATCGAGGCCGTGAACCACGGCGCCGATGCGGTCTACATCGGCGGCCCGGACTTCGGCGCCCGCGACAAGGCCGGCAATCCCATCGAGGACATCGAGCGCCTGGTGCGCCATGCGCACCGCTTCCATGCGCGCATCTTCGTCACGCTGAACACCATCCTGCGCGACGACGAGCTGGAAGGCGCGCGCCGCATGGCCTGGCGCCTGTACGAGGCGGGGGTGGTCGCGCTGATCGTGCAGGACATGGGCCTCTTGATGCTCGACCTGCCGCCCATCCAGCTGCACGCCAGCACGCAGACCGACATCCGCACGCCCGAGAAGGCGCGCTTCCTGCAGGACGTCGGCTTCAGCCAGATGGTGCTGGCGCGCGAGCTGACCCTGAAGCAGATCCAGGCCATCCGCGCGCAGGTGGATCGCGCCACGCTCGAGTTCTTCGTTCACGGCGCGCTCTGCGTGGCCTACAGCGGGCAGTGCTTCATCAGCCACGCCGTCACCGGGCGCAGCGCCAACCGCGGCTCCTGCAGCCAGGAGTGCCGCCAGCCCTACACGGTGCTTGATGCCGCCGGGCGCATCCACGCACACGACAAGCATGTGCTGAGCCTGAAGGACAACGACCAGAGTGCCAATCTGGAGCTGCTCGCCGACGCCGGTATCCGCAGCTTCAAGATCGAAGGTCGCTACAAGGACATGGCGACGGTGAAGAACGTCACCGCGCACTACCGCCTGCTGCTCGATGCCCTGATGGAGCGCCGCCCCGAACTGGCCGCCAGCAGCCACGGCCACTGCCGCTTCAGCTTCACGCCCGACCCCGAGCAGGGCTTCAACCGGGGCGGCACCGACTACTTCGTGAACGGCCGCAAGGAGGACATCGGCGCCTTCGACACGCCCAAGCACGCCGGCGTGGCCATCGGCGAGGTGCTGCGCGCCCGCGCGCCGCATGTCGAGGTGCGCCTGCACGAGGGCCTCACGCTGAACAACGGCGATGCCCTGACCTGGTGGGACCGCCAAGGCGAACTGCAGGGCGTGCCGGTGAACGTGGCGACGCGGCTCCCCGACGGGCGCTGGCAGGTGGAACCGAACCTGAGCGGTGGCCGGCGCTTCGAAGACCTGAAGGACCTTTTCCCCGCCACGCCCCTGTTCCGCAACCGCGACATGGCCTGGGAGCGCCTGCTCGCCAAGCCCTCCAGCGAGCGGCGCGTGCGCGTGGACCTGACGCTGGCGCAGACCGCCGACGGTTTTGAGCTGAGCCTGAAGGACGAAACCGGCCAGCGCGCCGCCGTGCGCCTCGCCCACCCGCACGAACCCGCACGCGACGCTGCCCGCCAGGAAGCCGCGCTCAAGGAAGGCCTGGCCAAGCTCGGCGGCACGATGTTCGAAGCGCGCCGCGTGCGCCTGAGCCTGCAGCAGCCCTGGTTCCTGCCCGCCGCTCAGCTCAACCAGCTGCGCCGCGACGCCGTGGCCGCGCTGGAGGCCGCACGCGCCGCCGCCTTCCAGCCTTTAGCGCGCGCCCAGGCCGTGGAGCCGCCCGTGGCCTACCCCGAGGACACGCTGAGTTACCTGGCCAACGTCTACAACGGCCAAGCCGCCGCCTTCTACGCCCGCCACGGTGTGAAGATCATCGACGCCGCCTACGAAAGCCACGAGCGCCTGGACGAGGTCAGCCTGATGATCACCAAGCATTGCGTGCGATTCAGCCTGCAGCTCTGCCCCAAGCAGGCCAAGGGCGTGACCGGCGTGCAAGGCACGGTGCGCGCCGAACCGCTGTTCATCAAGCAGGGCGACGAGCGCTTCACGCTCACCTTCGACTGCAAACCCTGCGAGATGCATGTGGTGGGGCGGATGAAGAAGAGCGTGCTGCGGGCGCTTAAGAGCGAGCCCATCACCTTCTACCGCAGCCGGCCTGCGACCCTCGCGACCCCCACAGCTTGAGGCCTTCAAGCCCAAAGATGCAGCCGGCCCCGGCGCTTCGTCAAGGCTTGCGTAGCAGCGACTGCACCACCGCCGACCAGGGCAGCAGCTTGAAGTTCTGCGGCGACCGGGGCAGGTTGTTGCGGCCGTCCTGCACGACGAGCAGGCCGTCGCGGTAAGGCCCGCCGAGGTTGGCCGAAGTCACCTCCAGTCCATCGGTCTCCGAGGCGCCGTCGATGCCGGCCGCGGCGTTGATGCCGATGCGGAAGCTCCCACGCGGCCGGTGCGGCGGCGCCAGGTCGTAGAGCGCATAGCTGTCGTTGCCCTGCGAGGAGACCACCAGAAGCGCCTCGCCGCCGCGGCGGTAGACCGCCAGACCTTCCACGTCGGCATGCAGCTGCTCGCTCAGGGCAATCGCCCGCTCGGGCGTGGCCGGGGCGTTGGCGGCCGCGGCCACGCGCCAGATGCCGGCGTCCTCTTCGCCAATGAAGAGCTGGCCGCTGGCTTCGTCGACCACGCAGCCCTCGGGCTGGCTGGGCAGGCGGAACTCGCGGCGCAGCACGGCCTGCCATCCACTCGGGTCGCGCAAGATCTCGAACTGGCGCACGCGCCCGTCCTTGTCGTTGACCAGCACCTCCAGGCGGCCGGCGTCGTTGCGCAGGCTGCACACGCCGTAAACATCCTCCAGGCCGGTGGGCAAACGCGCCAGCTCGCGCACCCGGCCGCTGTCGCGGGCGATGCCGAACAGTACGAGGGCCGACTCGTCGCGCTGCGTGGCCACGGCCAGGTCGAGCCGCTGGCCGCCGTAGCGAAGATCCTGGCGCAGGTCGACGTTGTTGACCCGACCCACGGCCAGGAACTGCCGCTGGCGGCCCTGCAGGTCATAGACCAGCAGGCCCTGTTTCTTGTTCGTGCCGAGGATGAGCGAGCGCGCGGGCTGGCGCGGGTGCACCCAGATGGCCGGGTCGTCAGCGGCGTCGCCGTAGCCGCTGACCGGCGCCGTCTGCGCGCTGGGGGGCAGAAGCGGAAGCGCCGCGGCCGCCTGCACCGGGTGCGCGGCCAGCCAGGCAGAAAGGGTCTTCGCGTCGGCTGCCGGGTCGACCTGCAGCAAGCGCCGACCCTCGCGTTCGGCGTCGGCATCGATCTGCCACAGGCCCACGCCTTCCTCGGCCACGTAGAGCTGGGCCTCGGCGTCGCGTACCGCGCAAGCCTGCGGCTTGGGCGGCGTTGCCCATGGCCGGATCAAACGCGGCGCCGGGCCGTCGAGCAACCAATGCTGGCTGCGCCCGTCGTCACCCAGCAGCAGGGCCTGCAGCAGGCCTTGTGCATCACGGTAGAGGGCCAGGCACTCGATCTCGAGACCCTCGGGCTGCCAGCGCCGCTTGATGCGCAGTCGCTCGCCGACGGCCTCGACCCAGAGCAACTCGCCGCTGTTGGCGTCGGCCAGCAGGGCTTGGTCGCCGCGCTGGTCCCAGCGTTTGGCGCGCAGCGGCAGGCGGTCCAGTTCGCGGCCATCGCCGGCGCGCAGCTGCAGGCCTTTCCCGTCCATCACAAAGGGCTGCGCCGTCAGCGCGCCACTCAGGGCCAGCAGGAGGCCGGCAATCAGGCTTGTCTTCATCACTTTCTTGATCATCACCCAGCGCTCAGCACTCTCGGATCAGTACTCAAACTTGACGCCGGCCAGCCAGGAGCGGCCGAAGCCCTCCAGCTCCAGCACGCGGTTGCGCGAGCCCTGGAAACGCGCCTGGCGGGTGTCGGTGAGGTTGTTGGCCTCCACGAAAAGCTTCCATTGCTTGGTCAGGCTGTAGCTGGCGCTGAGGTCCACGCTGGAGCGCGCGTCCCAGTACACATTCAGCGCGGGATCGCTGATGTCGAAGGATTGGATGAAGCGACTGCGGTGGTTGTACGACAGGCGGGCGGTCAGGCCATGGGCCTCGTAGGAGATCGCGAAGTTGTAGTTGTGGCGCGAGGTGCCCGGCAGCTCCGTCTTGCCCAGGCCGAAGGGAAGCTCGGCACGGGACTTGGCAAAGGTGTAGTTGGCGTACACGCCCAGGCCGTTGAAGGGCGCGGGCAGCATGTCCAGGGTCTGTTGCCAAGCCAGTTCGATGCCTTGCACACGGCCGTTGCGGCCGTTCTCCGGGCGCGTGACCTGACGCGTCAGTCCGCCGGCCACCGCCTCGTTGCGGCTGGCCACGAACAGCGGGTCATTGATGCGCTTGTGGAACAGCGCCACCGACACCAGGCCGAGCGGGCGCAGGTAGTGCTCGTAGGACAGGTCCAGGTTGTGCGCGTAGGCCGCCTTGACCTGCGGGTTGCCTTCGGTCACCGGCGAGGTGTCCTGGTCACCGAGCGTGCGGTAGGGCGCGGTGTGGATGAAGTCGGGGCGGTTCAGGCCCGTGGAGTACGACGCACGCAGGATGCGGTCTTCGCCAAAGGTCTGGCGCAGGTGCGCGCTGGGCAGCCAATGGCCGTAGTTGCGGCTGGCCTGTCGCGCGGTGATGGCATTGGTGCTCGTGTTGAACTGGTTGGCGCTGCCCTCGGCTTTCGTGTGCTCGTAGCGCAGACCGGTGATCACACCCAGGCTGTTCCAGCGGCCATCCAGGCGCAGGTAGGCGGCCTGCACGTCCTCGCTGGCGCGGTAGTCGCCGGAGATCGAGTCGGGAATCAGCCGAACGTGGCTGGTGCTCGCCTGCAAGGGAGGGGCGTACTTCTGGAAGATGTCGCGGCAGAAGCGGCGACCGACGTTGAAGTAATCGAAGTTGTTGGACGGCCCCAGGTCGCTGCACAGCATGTCCGACATGCTGATGCCCAGTTTCGCGAAGTCGCTGGCGCTGCCGTTGCGGAGCCGTTCGTCATCAAAGGATTTGTCGCGCTGGCGAGCGCGCAGGCCGAACTGCAGGCTGCCGTCTTCGCTGCCCAGCCAGTCCAGGTCGCGCCGCAGGTCCAGGCGCAGGCCGGTCTCGGACTCCTCGCTGAACTCAAAGCGGTCGTTCAGGCGACGGAAGCCGAACCAGCTCTCGGGCACGTTCACGCCGGTGGCCGGCGCATCGGCGCGGCCACGAATCGTCCACAGCGGGAAGTCCGGGTCGGTGTAGTCATAGGCCAGGTCCGGGCGCACGGTGGAGCGGAAGATGTACTGCATGCGCGGCTGGGTGGTCTTCTCGGCCTCGCTGCGCGACACCTGCCATTGGGTCCGCCAGCCGCTCAACCAGTGCTCGCCGCCCAGGTTGAGGGTGCGGATGGACTTGTCGTACTTGCGTTCGCGCAGTTCCTTGTCGAAGGTGGCGCGAGCCACGCCGGTGGTCTGGTTTGAGGTCGCGGCGTGGCGGTCGAGGGCGATCAGCAGGTTGTCGCGGTACTCGTGGTCCTGGAAGCGGGCGTCGGAGGCCACGGCGTAGATCAGGTGATCGGGACTCAGGCGGAAGTCGAAGCGCCCGGTCAGGCCGGTGCGCGTGCGCGTGCCCTCGTAGTCCTTGACCTGCACTTCCAGCGGTAGGAAGCCACCGTTGCCAGCGCCGTAGAGGGTTTCCACGTTGTCGGTGAAGCGCCCCTGCTTGCTGTGCGAGGCGGAGATCAACAGGCCCAGATTGCGGTCGGCGCCGAAGCGGTTGCCCACGGTGAGCGCGGCGCGCTGGTTGTCGCCCTGTTCGAGCTCAAAGCGGCCCAACCCGACCGAGGCGCGCAGCGTCATGCCGCGTCGGTCCAGCGCGCTTTGCGAGCGGATGTTGACGTGCCCGGCGATGGCGTCACCGTCCATTTCCGGCGTCAGGGCCTTGGAGACTTCCAGCGCGGCGATGGCATCGGTGGGAATGGTGTCCAGTTCCACACCGCGGCTGGCGGCATCCGGGTTGGCCAGCGGCACGCCGTTCAGCGACACCGTGGTGTACTCCTTGGGCGCGCCGCGCACGGTGATGTAGCGGCCTTCGCCTTGGTCCCGTTCGATCGACACGCCCGGGATGCGCTGCGTCGATTCCGCCATGTTGTTGTCGGGGAAGCGGCCGAGCAGGTCGGCTGAGACCACGTTCACGTAGGGGCCGCTGACGCGCTGCTGGTTCAGGGCCAGCGCCTGGGCGTCGCGCTGGGCGCGCACTTCCACGCGCGCCAGCGCCGGCGCGGTGCTGCGCAGCGCAACGTCCACTTGCGTGGCGGCGCTGCCACTGATGCTGATCGTCGCGGTGTAGGGCTGGTAGCCGAGGAACTCGATGCTGAGTGTGTGCTGGCCAGCGGGCAGACCGCTGATGCGGAACTGGCCGTTGGCATCGGTACGCGCCTGCTGGCCACCGATGCGCACCAGGGCGCCCGCCAGGTGCGCCCCCCGCGCGCCTTCGGAGACCTGGCCGTACAGCACGCCGGCCGTGGCACTGGCGACGTTCGGGGCAGAAGGCGCCGGCTGGGCGGTCACGGGCTGGTTCAGAAGGGTGGCGGCGGCCGCGGCGGCCGCCAGAGCATGAAGGCGCAAGATGGTCATGGGGGAGAAGCGGAAACGGGAATGGGCGCACTGTTGTCACTCGCCATGGCGGCTCCATGACAGCGCGCCCGAACTGCGCGACCGGCTTGCCGGCGATGCCCTGGCTGAGCCGTTTGCACGTTTCACACGCCGGTCATCAAGCTGCCAAGCGTGGCGATCACAGTCGCGCGCCCATGGACCTTCCGCTTCCCCCGCCCCGCGGCCTGCACTACGCCCCGGTGCTCCGCCTCAACCCGTATGGCACGCTGCTGGCTGCCTTGTTCACCGGGCTGGTGCTGGTGTTTGCCGAATTGGGCAGCCCCAAGCCGGCGACCGACTGGCGCTGGGTGGATCTGCTGAGCGAAGGCGGGCTGTGCCTGATGCTGGCCGTCTGGCTGGGCCAGTTGCGCGCCAGCCGGCCTGCCGGACCGGTCACCGACGCCTTGGCCATCGGTCTGTCCGCTTGGCTTCTTGGCAGCGGCGTTGACCTCTGCGACGAGCTGTGGCAACTGCCCAAGTCGGTGTGGTGGGACAACCTGCTGGAGTCCGGGTTGGTGATGCTGGGCATGGCCGCGCTGACCTGGGGTTTGAACGGTTGGCGCCAGGAGCAACTGCTGCTCAGCAACCAACTGCGCCGGCGCGAGCGAGGACGGCGCGATCCGAGTCAGCAAGACCGCGTGACTCGCCTGGCCGATGACGCCTACATGGCGCACCAGATCGACGCCGAACGCAAGCAAGCACCACCGGCCTACCTGTTGATGCTCGGCTTCGAGGGCTTCGACACCCTGCTGCGCGAGGCCGGCGTGGCGGAAGCCGACCGCTTGCTCGCGCATGCTGGCGAGTTGCTCTGTCTGAACCTGGGCCCCGACGACCTGGTCTGCCGCTACGGCGGCGACCGGTTCGTGATCCTGCTGCCTGGCTGCCAGCCGGCCACGGGCCACCGGCTGATCGAAACCCTTCGCCAGGCGCTGGCCGCGCTTTCTTACGCAGAGGCCAGTGGCAAGCGGCGTTGGCAGCTGCCAGTGCGAGCCGCGGGGCAGAAGTTGCTGGACGACCACCCGGGCAGTGCCCAGATGCTGGCCTTGGCGCGGCAGCTCACATGATGCCGACCTCTGTGGCCACGGACGCCTTGCGAGAACTGCACACCCTGCCGCCGGCTGGGGGGTACTACACGTGCGAGCAACGCGTGCTCGCCTGGGCCGATCAGGGCCTGTTGTTGGCCGGCTTCGCGCGCAGTCGCGGCCTGGCGACGGCCGACTGGCTGGCCGGCAGCGGTGTGCAAGCCGGCCAGGCGTTGAGCTGCGCTGAGCTGCTGCGGCTGCTGCAGCCCCTGCTCGGTCTGGGGCGAGATGCGCCCTTCGTGCTCGGTCAACTCTGGCTGCCCGGTCACTACGGGCTGGCCAGCCAGGCGCTGCAGTCGTCCGGCAGCCTGGCCGAGGCCGCGCACATCTTGGCCCGACTGAGCGGGCGCCTGCTGCCCCTGATGACGCTGCGACCCCTGCGCCAGGGTTCGCGCCTGTGGCTGGTGTTCACCGAGGCCTGCGGCCTGCCAGCCGCGCAGCGCGCCGCGCTCGTGGACTTGCACCTGACCGCCCTGGTCGGCTACGGCAATTGGCGTGCCGGCCGGCGACTGCCCTGGCAGATCTGTTTCAACCGCACGGCGCCACGGGAGCTGGGCATGCATGCCACCCAGCTCAGTCCCGATTTGCGTTTCGACTGCCAGGTCGACGCGCTCAGCCTGCCGCTGGCCCTGGCCGAACAGGCCTGGCCGGCGGATGCGCGCGGCGCGCTCGCCGTGCAGGCGCTGCCGCTATTGCTCGACGGTGCCGACCCGCAGGCCCTGTGCCGCGGCTGGTTGGCCGGCGCGCAGGAGCGCATGCTGGCGCAACTCAGCGAGCCCGGCGGGGCCAGCCAGGAACGCCTGGCGCAGCAGTTCGGCATCAGCCTCGCGACACTGAAGCGGCAGTTCGCCCAGCATGGCACGCACTGGCAGGCTGAGCTGGACCTGCTGCGCACCCGACTGGCGCTTGCATTGCTTCGTGAACCCGGTTGGAGCCCCGCGCGCGTTGGCGAGGCGCTGGGCTTTGTGGATCCCTCCAACTTCCGGCGCTCGCTGAGGCGCTGGACCGGCAACGCGCTGCTGGACATCAGGGGCATGTGACGGCGAAACGTGACGTGCTTCGCACGGTCGCGTCCAAGTCACGCCGCAGTCACAAAAGCGTCAGCAAGCCTTGTGACCATGCCCCCATTCAAGGGGATGCCGATGTCGCTCAAAGACCTTTCACTTGCCAAGCGCTTCAGTCTGCTGTCCTTGCTGGTGGTGGTCGCGGTCGCACTGCCCACGGCTGCCCTGATGCAGCGCCTGTTTGCTGAACAACAGTTCGTACAGAGCGAGTTCCAGGGAACCCCGTCCGCCATGGCCCTGCTAGAAGCTATCACGGCTGTCCAGGAGCACCGCCTGCAGAGCTTCCTGCGACTCAGCGGTCAACCGGAAGTGGAGTCCGCGCGCAAGGCTGCCGAGCAGCAGGCCCTCGGCGCCCTGGCCAAATTGGCCCCGCTGCTGCCCGAGGCGGACGGCTTGCAGCAGCGCTTCGGGGAGATTGATGCAGCGTTCAAGAAGCTGACCAGCGAAGTAGCCCAGGACAAGCTCGCAGGCCGTGAGGCCTTCGACCGCCACGTGCTGCTGCTGCGGCAGCTGGACGACCTGAGCGCCCATGCCCTGGCCGCCTCCGGCCTGCTGCTGGATCCCGAGGCGAGCAACTACTTCCTGATCATCGCCGGCTTCCAGGAAGGCAAGACCGTGGTGGATCAGCTGGCCCAGTTGCATGACCTGGGCTTCAGCGTGCTGCGCCAGAAGGGGGCCAGCCCCTTGGACCTCAACCAGCTGGCGGCGACCAAGGCCCGGCTGGAGGATCGCGAGCGCTTTTTCCAGCAGAACTTGGAGCTGGCCCAGCAACGCGCGGGCTTCCAGCCCGACAAGGCGTTGACGGAACGCATCGCCGCTGCCCGCCAAGGGGTGGAGCAGAGCCTTCGACTCGTCGAGCAGACCTTTCTGGGTTTCTCTCCGGACTTCGACAAACCGCCGGCCGACTACTCGGCGGCGCTGAAGGCGGCCATTGCAGCGCAGAAGGAGCTAACGCAGGCGCTGTCTCTTCGGGTGGCTGCGTCGCTGGAACAGCGCGCATCGCAGTTGTCCGCCTTCGTCTACGGCATCAGCGTGGTGCTGCTGGTGCTTCTGGGCTTTCTGGCCTGGCGCCTGTGGTCGGTGGTGCAGGCCATCCTCAAGCCCATGGAGATGCTGGCCGAGCGCAGCGGCACGATGGCCGACGGCGATCTGCGCCACACCTTCCGTGCCGAGACGCGCAACGAGCTGGGCCAGTTGACCGAGGCGCTCGAACGCATGCGTCAGCAATGGAGTGGCCTGTTGCAGGGCATCCAGCGCGCCACGGGCGAGGTGAACAGCGCCAGCGAGGAAATTCGCCACGAGAACCAGGAGCTCAGCGAACGCACCGAGCAGGCCGTGGCCCGTTTGCAGCAGACGGCGGGCATCGTGCAGACCTTGTCGGGCGATGTGGAGGAAACCGCCAGCAACGCCGGACGAGCCAGGGAGTTCGCCGATCAAGCGGCTGGCGTGGCGCGCCAGGGCGGCGAGGCGGTCGGCCAGGCTGTCCACACCATGGATACGATCCACGAAGCAAGCCGGCGCATCGTCGACATCATCGGCGTCATCGATGGCATCGCCTTCCAGACCAACATCCTCGCGCTGAACGCGGCGGTGGAAGCCGCGCGCGCCGGCGAGCAGGGGCGGGGCTTCGCGGTCGTGGCCACCGAGGTGCGCCAGCTTGCGCAGCGCTCGGCCACGGCCGCACGCGAAATCAAGAGCCTGATCGCCGCCAGCACCGAGCGCATCGAGGAGGGGCGCCAGCGTGTCCACGCCGCCGGCGACACGATGCGCCACATCCAGACTGCGGTCGAGCGGGTCAATGCCGTGATTCAGCAGATCAGCCAGGCGGCCGGACGCCAAAGCGAAGAGATCCGTCACGTGAACGAGGCCGTGGGCGCGCTGGAGCAGATGACGCAGAAGAACGCGGCGGTCGCCGAGCAGTCGGCGGCCAGCACGGAGATGCTGGCCGAACTGGCGGCCCAGCTGCGCGCCTCGGTGGCGCATTTCCAGCTGGCTGAGGGCGAGGAGCGGGCGAACACTTAGCCCGCGCTCAGCGAGGCATCAGTCAAACAGACGCCGCTGCGCCGGCTTTCGCTGCGCCGGCTGCAGCGCGCGAACTTCCTCGATGAGGCGGATGGCCGGGGCGCAGTCCAGGGCCTGGCGTTCGTTCGCGGCGGCCAGGCGGTCGAGCAGGCCCAGGCCTTGGCGGTTCCAGGTCTTGCGCAGCACTTCGGCGTCCAGCGCCACCACGTGGCGGGAGGGGGCGGGCGGCCGGGGTTCGACGGCGGCGTCCTCCAGCCAGACGGATTCCTGCCTGGCCAGTTCGGCCCCCAGCTTGCGGCGCACGGCGGCGCTGCCGGCGAGCAGGGCGCGGCAGTCGGCGTCGTTCTTGTTCAAGGCCTGCAGGCGCTCGCGCTGCAAGTCCAGGAAGCGGTCGCGCATCTCGACGCTGGCGCCGGCCAGCAGGTGGCGTTCGCGGTCCAGCGCGTACTGGTGCAGCGCGAGCTGGGTGGCTGCGGTGTCGCCGCCGGCATGCTGTTGCACGAGCAGGGCCTGCGCTTGCGCCAAGGTGCCGGGCAAGCGGGCGTCGAGCAGGCGCCACAGGCGGTGGCTGCGCAGCGCCTGCAGGTATTCCTGCGGCTGCGCGCCGCTGGGCTCCGGCAGCACGAGGTCGAGCGGGTAGTCGGCCTGGCTCAGCCCACCCTGCGCGATGAGGTCGGTTTCTTCGGCCTGCCACCAGCGCGGCGCGCGGGTCAGCAGGGCGCGCTGCGCGAAGTCGGCGCTCAGGCCCATGCCTTGCCAGAGGCTTTGCTGGAGGTGCTGGCCCCAGGTGTGCAGGAGCGGGTTCAGGCTGGGTGCGCCCAGGCGTTGCCAGGCCAGTTGGGCCTCGGGCAACAACTGGCGCCGTGCGCCGGCCAGAAAGAGCGCCGCGCAGGGGCCCTGGCAGGGGCCGCTGGCGCGGGTGTCCAGGCGCCGCTCGCGCAGCAGGGCGGCCAGGCGCAGGGCTTCGGGCAAGGAACCGCCGCTGCCTTGCAGATCGACCTGCCGCACAGCGGGCGCCTGGGCCAACTGGGCGCGCAGGCGCTCGGTGTCGCCTTCGGCGGGGGCGCCGCGCCATTGCAGGGTGCGGCCGGCGTCCACCAGGCTCAGCGTGGCGGGCTGGGCCGGGCCCAACCAGCGCGCCTGCAGCCAGGGCCAGCCGGCCAGCGCGGCGTTGAGCAGGCTGTAGGCGAGCAGCAGGCCCCAGGCCAGGCGCGCGAGTGGGGCCAGCTCACGCCAGCGCAGGCCCAGCAAC
>JAFLDE010000010.1 GCA_017302655.1 Burkholderiales bacterium | reverse complement strand
TGCCAGCGCCAGCGGCCATCTCGCCAGTGACCGCAGCGCAGGCCGCGCGCGCCTTCGGTCACCAGCACCCGGCGCAGGCCGCGGCGTGCCAGCCGCGCTCCGCCGCCGGCGGCTTGCCATTCACCGGCGTTGGCAATGAGCAGGTCGAGTCCGGCCAAATTCGCGGGCAGGCGCTGCATCTTGGGTTCAGACACCGCCAGCAACACGGCCAAGCCTTGGCGCGGCTCGGTGAGCCAGGCGGTCAGGGTGTCGGCACGCAGGTTCATGTCGGCCAGCTGCACGGGGGCCGTGCGGCGGCGCGCGGTGGTGCGACGCAGCGCGACTGGAGTCAGCGCTTCCAGCGCATCCAGTTGGGCCAGTCCGAGCAGCAGATTGCCATCCGGTTGCAGCACGGCGCTGTAGCTGCCGCTGGCCTGCCCGGGGCAACGCAGCACGGCCCCTACCCCGATGCCAAGCCGCTCGCAGTCGGCCTGCAGCTGCGCGCCGCCCGCGTCGTCGCCCCAGGCACTCAGCAGTTGCACAGGCAGGCCGAGCAGGCGCAGGTTGTGCGCCACGTTGCGGGCCACACCGCCCGGCGCGCTGGATTCGGCCACCGGGTTGGAACTCCCAGCGGCCAGCGGTGCGAGCAGTCGCAGCTTGCGGTCCCAGACCGCGCCGCCCAGGCACCAGATCGGCGCACGCGACACTCTCATGCATGAACCTCGACGCGGTAAGGGCCTGGCTGATCGACCTGGACGGCACCCTGGTGGACACCTTGGGCGACTTCGTGGCCGCGTGGGCCCAGGCGAGCCAAAACCTGGGCCTGCCGACCCGCGATGCAGCCACCTTGCGTCCTTTGATTCGCCGGCTGATCGGCCGTGGTGGCGAGCGCCTGGTGCGCGACCTGCTGGCCGAAGCGCCGCCGGGTGCGCCCGACTTCGACACCGCCTGGGCGGCCTATCGCGCGGCGTACGCGGCGGTCAATGGCCAGCATGCACAAGCATTCCCCGGCGCTGCCGAAGCCCTGCAGGCGCTGGGGGCGTCGGGCCGACGCTTGGCCTGTGTGACCAACAAGCCGCAGGTGCAGGCCGAGGCCCTTCTGGAGCAGTTGGGCATGCGGAGCTACTTCGCCGACGTGGTGGGGCAGCGACCCGGCTTGCGCGCCAAGCCGCACCCGGATGCCTTCGAAGCGGCCGCGCGCCAGCTGGGCGTGCCCACGCGGGCCTGCGGCGTGATCGGCGACTCTCGCAACGACTTTGAGGCAGCACGCACCGCGGGCTGCCACCCGGTGCTCCTGCTGCGCCATGGCTACAACCACGGCGATCCGGTGGACGTAGTGCCGGCCGACGCCCACCTGGACGACTGGCCGGCCTTGCTGGACGGGTTCAGCGCCCGCTCTTGCCGAGCAGCAGGCCTTTGAGTTTCTCGTCGGCCGGGTCCTCACCCAGCCAGATGCGCAGCAGTGCGCTGTAGAACTCCGGCTCGGCAATCACCTCGCCAATCGCCTTGCCATCCATGGTGATCTGCGCGCCGGTGCCGGGCACCCAGTCCACGCCGATGGTTGAGCCGTTGGGCGCGCGCTTGATGTCCTGGAACACCTTGCCGAACTTGAAGATACCGTTGATGGCCTTGGCGCGCTCCTCGGGCAGCATGTTCTTCTGCATGCCGTCGGTGAAAGCCTTGCCGAGGTCTTTGCCGTCCACGTCGCGCAGCAGCTTGAGCGTGACGCGCTTGGCGCCGTCCATCTTGATCACGGCGTCCGGCGTATCGGCCTTGGCCTTCAAGTACAGGCCAATGGCGTAGACCTTGAACACGGCACGGTAGCGAACGCCGGAGCCGTTGAGCACCAGCTTCTGGCCGGCCAGTTCGGTGGCGGTGTCGATCTTGGCGCCGCCGACATCGACGGTCTGCGCCAGAGCGCCAAAGGGCAGGGAAAGGGCCAGCAGGGTGGCCAGGAAGGCACGACGCATGGGGAGTCTCCAGATGTTTTGCGCAGCGTGGATTGTGGCGACGCGAAAGCAGGCGCCACCAACGAGAAAGCCCGAGCCGCGTTGACGGGGCCGCGCCACTACACTGCGCCGCACCATGTTTGTCGCACGATCCCCCATGCACAGGTCGGCCGGCCGGGGAGCCTGGCCCTGGCGACGCTGAAACGCCGCTGAACGCGCCGCGTCGCTTGGACGCGGCTGTCCCCGACGATTTGTGGATCCGTGCAACGTGACGAACGCTGAAGACTTCCTGCGCCTGGCCGCCCTTGGCCACAACCGCATCCCGGTGAGCCTGGACTTGCTCGCCGACCTGGAGACGCCGCTCTCCCTCTATCTGAAACTGGCCGCTGGCCGCGCCAACAGCTTCCTGCTGGAGTCGGTGATTGGCGGCGAGCGCTTCGGACGCTATTCCTTCATCGGCCTGCCGGCGCGCACCTTGCTGCGCGCCACTGGCGACCTGACCGAGCTGGTGCGCGACGGCGAGGTGCTGGAACGGCACCAGGGCAACCCGCTGGACTTCATTGCCGCCTACCAGGAGCGACTCAGGCCCTACATCCCGCCTGGCTTGCCACGCTTTTGCGGCGGGCTGGCCGGTTACTTCGGCTACGAGGCGGTGCGGGCCATCGAGCCGCGCCTGGCCGGTGCCGAGCGCCCGGACGGTCTGGGCACGCCGGACATTCTGCTGCTGCTCTGCGAAGAGGTGGCGGTGATCGACAACCTCTCGGGTCGGTTGTTCCTCATCGTCTGGGCCGATCCGGCCGAGCCGCAGGCTCACGCCCGCGCGACCAGCCGCCTGGCCGATCTGGCCGTGCAGTTGCGCCGTGGCGTGGAGGTGCCCGAGGTGGCGCCGCGCCCGGCACCGCCGGTAGAGCGGCCCTTTGCCAAGGCGGACTACCTGGCGGCGGTGCTGCGGGCCAAGGAGTACATCGCGGCCGGTGATCTGATGCAGGTGCAAGTGGGGCAGCGCATCTCGCGCCGCTTCGAGGCCGCGCCCATCGCGCTGTACCGGGCGCTACGCACGCTCAATCCCAGCCCCTACATGTACTTCTACGACATGGGGGACTTCCAGATCGTCGGCGCCTCGCCGGAGATCCTGGTGCGCGAGGAGCACCGCCCTGCGGCGCAGGGGGGCGGGCGCAAGGTGACCATCCGGCCCTTGGCCGGCACCCGCCCGCGCGGCGCCACGCCCGAACAGGACCTGGCGCTCGAGGCTGAGCTGAAGGCCGACCCCAAGGAGCGCGCCGAGCACCTGATGCTGATCGACCTGGCGCGCAACGACATCGGGCGTATCGCGGAAGTAGGCAGCGTGAAGGTGACCGATGCCTTCGTCATCGAGCGCTATTCGCATGTGATGCACATCGTCAGCAACGTCGAGGGCGTGCTGCGCCCGGACGTCGGGCAGTTGGACGTGCTGCGTGCCACCTTCCCGGCCGGCACCCTGACCGGCGCGCCGAAGGTGCGCGCGATGGAGCTGATCGACGAACTGGAGCCGGTGCAGCGCGGCATCTACGGCGGCGCCTGCGGCTACCTCAGTTTTGCTGGCGACATGGACCTGGCCATCGCCATTCGCACCGGCATCGTCAAGGACGGCATGCTGCACGCGCAGGCCGCCGCCGGCGTGGTGGCCGACTCGGTGCCCGAGCTGGAGTGGGCCGAGACTGAGGCCAAGGCGCGCGCCATGCTGCGAGCGGCCGAGCTGGTGGACGGAGGATTCTGATCATGGTGTTGATGATCGATAACTACGACAGCTTCACCTTCAACCTTGTCCAGTACCTGGGTGAGCTCGGGGCGCAGGTGAAGGTGCTGCGCAACGACGAGATCGACGTGGCCGGCATCGCGCAACTGGCGCCTTCGCACCTGGTGCTTTCACCCGGGCCCTGCACGCCGACCGAGGCCGGGGTGTGCGTGCCGGCCATCCAGGCCTTCATCGGCAAGCTGCCCATCCTTGGCGTCTGCCTCGGCCACCAGAGCATCGGGCAAGCGCTGGGTGGGCGCATCGTGCGCGCTAAGCAGCAGATGCACGGCAAGATGAGCCAGGTCTCGCACGACGGCAGGGGCCTCTTCAAGGGACTTCCCTCGCCTTTCCAGGTGGTGCGCTACCACTCGTTGGTGATCGAGGCCGCGAGCTGTCCGGCCGAACTGGAGGTCACTGCACGCAGCGAGGATGGAGAGATCCAGGGCGTGCGGCACCGCGAGCTGGCCGGCACGCGCACGCCGCTGGAAGGCGTGCAGTACCACCCGGAGTCCATCCTCTCCGAGCATGGCCATGCGCAGCTGCGCAACTTCCTGGAGATGGCGCCGTGAGTGATCGGCCTCCAGTTTCCATGCGAGCAGCCGTTGACCTGCGCAGCGACACCGTGACGCGGCCAACCGCGGCGATGCGTGCCGCGATGGCCTCGGCCGAGGTGGGCGACGACGTGTTCGGCGACGACCCCAGCGTGCAGGCGCTGCAGGAACGCGTGGCGGCTCTGCTGGGTTACGAGGCGGCGCTCTTCATGAGCAGCGGCACGCAGAGCAATCTGTGTGCCCTGCTGGCGCATTGCGGCCGGGGCGACGAGTACCTCGTTGGTCAGATGGCGCATTGCTACCGCTACGAAGGGGGCGGCGCGGCGGTGCTGGGGGGCATCCAGCCTCAGCCGCTGGCCCAGCAGGCGGACGGCAGCTTGCGGGTCGAGGACATCGCCGCGGCGATCAAGCCCGACGACGCCCACTTCGCACGCACCCGGCTGCTGTGCCTGGAGAACACCTGGAACGGCCAGGTGCTGCCCCCCGAGCGGGTGCGCGAGGCAACCGCGCTGGCCCGTGCGCGTGGCCTGGCGACCCACCTGGACGGCGCTCGCCTGTTCAACGCCGCCGTTGCCAGTGGCCAGCCGCCAGCGGCCTTGTGCGAAGGCTTTGACTCGGTCTCGGTCTGCTTCAGCAAGGGACTGGGGGCGCCGGTCGGCTCCATGCTCTGCGGCAGCCGCCAATTCATCGCCCAGGCCCACCGCGAGCGCAAGCGGCTCGGTGGCGGCATGCGTCAAGTCGGATTGCTGGCGGCAGCGGCTGATCACGCGCTGTCGCACCACGTGGAGCGACTCGCCCAGGACCACGCGTTGGCTCGCCGATTGGCTGAAGGCCTGGCAGCGATTCCGGGCGTCGGCGTCCAACCGCCGCAGACCAACATCGTGTTCGCGCAGGTGCCTGATGCCGCTGCCTTGCTTGCCCATCTGAAGGCGCAGGGCGTGCTGGCCACCGGCATGGTGGGCCTGCGCTTCGTCACCCACCTGGACGTGGATGTCGAAGGCATCGACCGTGCCATCGCCGCCACCCGTTCCTTCTTCGAGGCCCGCTGAGATGCCGATCCTTGATTCCGAAGCGCTGCAACGCGTCATCGAGCACCGCGAGATCTTCCCGGACGAAATGCTGCACCTGATGCGGCGCATCATGACCGGCGAGATGTCGCCGGTCATGGCGGCCGCCTTCATCACCGGTCTGCGCGTGAAGAAGGAGACGGTGGGAGAGATCGCGGCCGCGGCCGAGGTCATGCGCGAGCTGTCCAGGAAGGTGGTGCTGCCGCCCTTGCCGCACCTGCTGGACGTGGTGGGCACCGGCGGCGACGGTGCGCACAGCTTCAACATCAGCACCTGCTCGGCCTTCGTGGCCGCTGCGGCGGGTGCGCAGGTGGCCAAGCACGGCGGCCGCAGCGTGAGCAGCAAGACCGGCAGCGCCGACGTGCTGGAAGCGCTGGGTGCGCGCATTGATCTAGGCCCCGAGGAAGTCGCCGTTTGCATCGAGCGTGTCGGCATGGGCTTCATGTTTGCGCCCAACCACCATCCGGCGATGAAGAACATCGCGCCGGTGCGCAAGGAGCTGGGCGTGCGGACCATGTTCAACATCCTCGGGCCGCTCACCAACCCAGCCGGCGCGCCCAACATCCTGATGGGGGTGTTCCATCCGGATCTCGTTGGCATTCAGGTGCGTGTGCTGCAGCGTTTGGGTGCCCAGCATGCGTTGGTCGTTTACGGACAGGACGGGCTCGACGAACTGAGCCTCGGCGCCTCAACCCTGGTGGGTGAGCTGAAGGACGGCGAAGTGCGCGAGTACGAGTTGCACCCTGAAGACTTCGGTCTGGCCATGGCGCACACGCGCCGCTTGCGGGTGGCCGATGCGCAGGAGAGCGCCGCCATGCTGCGCGGCGTGCTGGCGGGCGATGCCGGGACGGCGCGAGACATCGTGCTGCTCAACGCCGGGGCAGCGCTCTATGCGGCGCAAGTGGCCGGCGGCGTGGCCGAGGGCATCGCGCTGGCAGCGAAGGCCATCGACAGCGGCGCCGCAAGCGCCAAGCTCAAGGCCTTCGTGGACGCCACACACGGCAGGTTCGAGCATGGCTGACATCCTGCGGCGCATCGTCGCCGTCAAGCAAGAAGAGATCGCCCGCTTGCGCCCGCTGGCCGCCCAGTTGCGGGAGCAGGCCCATGCGGCCGATGCGCCGCGCGGCTTTGCCGCTGCCTTGGTCGCGCGGCGACCGGCGGTGATCGCGGAAGTCAAGAAGGCCAGCCCGAGCAAAGGCGTGCTGCGCGATCCCTTCGACCCGGCTGAGATTGCGCGGTGTTACGAGGCTGGGGGTGCCGCATGCCTGTCGGTGCTCACCGACGAATCCTTCTTCCAGGGCAGTCGTCGCAACCTGGAACTGGCCCGAGCGGCCTGCCGCCTGCCTGTGATTCGAAAGGACTTCATCGTTGAAGAGTTGCAGGTGGTGGAAGCCCGGGCGATGGGGGCTGACGCGATCCTGCTCATCGTGGCCTGCCTCGACGATGCGCAGCTGCGCGACCTGGAGCAATGCGCGCTGGAGCTGGGCATGGACGTGCTGGTGGAAAGCCACGACGCCGCCGAACTGGATCGGGCGCTGCGGCTGAAGACACCGCTGCAGGGCATCAACAACCGCAACCTGCGCAGTTTCGAGGTCAGCCTGCAAACCACTTTGGATTTGCGGGAGCGGGTCGGGCCTGATCGTTTGCTGATCACCGAGTCCGGCATCCTGGGGCGGCAGGATGTCGCGCTGATGCGTGCGCATGGTGTCCACGCCTTCTTGGTCGGTGAGGCCTTCATGCGCGCCCCCGACCCTGGGCAGGCCTTGGCTGAGCTCTTTGCGTGAGCGAGCAACTCGCCGACGGTTGGGCGCCGATCTACGAAGCCTGGGCTGCCACCCACGGTGAGCTGCTCGAGCGCGTGGAGGCGCGGCGGCGAAGTGGTGTCGCGGTCTACCCGCCGGATCCGCTCAGGGCTTTGCGCCTGACGGCGCTCGACCGCTGTCATGTGGTCATCCTCGGCCAAGATCCTTACCACGGCCCTGGCCAGGCGGAGGGGCTGGCCTTTTCGGTTCCGCATGGACTCAAGCCGCCGCCCAGTTTGCGCAACATCCTGTCGGAGTTGGAGCGCGATTGCGGAATTCGGGCTGCCGGGCAGGTCAGCCTGCTGGCCTGGGCAGAACGTGGCGCCTTGCTGCTGAACACGGTGCTCACGGTCGAGGATGGTCTTCCGGCCAGCCATGCCCGCTGGGGTTGGGAGGCGTTGACCGACTCGCTCATTCACGCGGCCGCGCGTCATCCGGCGCCCAAGGCCTTCCTGCTCTGGGGTGCGCACGCCCAGGCCAAGCGTGAGCTGATCGAAGGCCAAGGTCATCTGGTGCTCACGGCCAATCACCCCTCGCCGCTGTCGGCTCGCCGGCCTCCGCAACCCTTCCTGGGCTGTGGACACTTTCGAACGGCGCAGGCTTGGTTGAGCGCTCGCGGCGTGAATTGGTCCTGGGATTTGGCCTTGCCGACGACGCGGGGCGCTGTGTTATAGTCGCGGGCTCGCTCCCAGGAGGGGTGGCCGAGTGGTTAAAGGCAGCAGACTGTAAATCTGCCCGCTAACGCGTACGCTGGTTCGAATCCAGCCTCCTCCACCAAGCGAAGCTCCAGAACTGGTTTCAGAGCGGGAGTAGTTCAATGGTAGAACCTTAGCCTTCCAAGCTAATGACGCGGGTTCGATTCCCGTCTCCCGCTCCAGCGGCTGGCTTGTAAGGACGAAGGCGACATCGGATTGCGGATCCGGCCCGGTTGGGTCCGCAGCCCTGTGTCGCTGCCCATGTGGCTCAGTGGTAGAGCACTCCCTTGGTAAGGGAGAGGTCGCGGGTCCGATTCCCGCCATGGGCACCACCTTCTTTCTTTCACCGTCAACCTGACAGACCAGTCCGCCAGGAGCAAGCAATGGCAAAAGGTAAGTTTGAGCGCACCAAGCCGCACGTCAACGTCGGCACGATCGGCCACGTCGACCATGGCAAGACCACGCTGACGGCGGCGATCGCCACGGTTCTGGCGTCGAAGTTTGGCGGCGAAGCCAAGGCCTACGACCAGATCGACGCGGCCCCCGAAGAAAAGGCGCGCGGCATCACCATCAACACCGCCCACGTCGAGTACGAGACGGCCAACCGTCACTACGCGCACGTTGACTGCCCGGGCCACGCCGACTACGTCAAGAACATGATCACCGGTGCCGCCCAGATGGACGGTGCCATCCTGGTCTGCTCGGCCGCTGATGGCCCCATGCCCCAGACCCGCGAGCACATCCTGCTGGCTCGTCAGGTCGGCGTGAAGTACATCATCGTCTTCCTGAACAAGTGCGACATGGTGGACGACGCCGAACTGCTCGAACTCGTGGAAATGGAAGTCCGCGAGCTCCTGAGCAAGTACGACTTCCCCGGCGACGACACCCCCATCATCAAGGGTTCGGCCAAGCTGGCGCTGGAAGGCGACAAGGGCGACCTGGGCGAGCAAGCCATCATGCGCCTGGCCGAAGCCCTGGACACCTACATCCCCCAGCCTGACCGCGCCATCGACGGCGCCTTCCTGCTGCCCGTGGAAGACGTGTTCTCCATCTCGGGTCGCGGCACCGTGGTGACTGGCCGTGTCGAGCGCGGCATCATCAAGGTCGGCGAAGAAATCGAAATCGTCGGCATCCGTGACGTGCAAAAGACCACCGTCACCGGCGTCGAAATGTTCCGCAAGCTGCTGGACCAAGGTCAGGCGGGCGACAACGTCGGCATCTTGCTGCGCGGCACCAAGCGTGAAGACGTCGAGCGCGGCCAAGTGCTGGCCAAGCCCGGCTCGATCAAGCCGCACACCCACTTCACCGGCGAGGTCTACATCCTGTCCAAGGACGAAGGCGGCCGTCACACCCCGTTCTTCAACAACTACCGTCCGCAGTTCTACTTCCGCACCACGGACGTGACCGGCTCGATCGAGTTGCCCAAGGACAAGGAAATGGTCATGCCTGGCGACAACGTCAGCATCACCGTCAAGCTGATCGCCCCGATCGCCATGGAACAAGGTCTGCGCTTCGCCATCCGCGAGGGCGGCCGCACCGTCGGCTCGGGCGTCGTGGCGACGATCATCGAGTAAGGCGATAGGTTCACCGCAGGGGAATAGCTCAATTGGCAGAGCGTCGGTCTCCAAAACCGAAGGTTGGGGGTTCGAGACCCTCTTCCCCTGCCACCTGAACCGCCAGCAAGACTCGAAACGAAGCGGCCCGCTGCGGTTTTGACCCGGCGGGCCTTGCTGCTGAATGGCGCACCGGGCGCCGGCAAGTCTCAACCCCCCCCCGGTGCAACGCATGAACACGATGTCCTCCACCGAAGTCCAAACCGTCACACCCGGTGCCGAAAAGGCCAAGCTGGCCGGCGCCGTGCTGCTCGCCGCTGGTGGCGTGGTGGCCTACTACCTGCTCACCAAGCAGGGGGCGTTGGCCCAATGGGGTTCGCTCATCGGGTTGCTGCTGGCAGGCGCGCTGTTGTTCTTTGTGTCCGAGCAGGGCAAGTCGCTGATCGCCTACGGGCGCGACAGCTGGCGCGAAGCGCGAAAGGTCGTCTGGCCTACGCGCAAGGAGTCCTTGCAGATGACCGGCTATGTGTTCGCCTTCGTGGTGGTGATGGCCCTGTTCCTGTGGTTGACCGACAAGTCGCTCGAGTGGGTGCTTTACGACCTGCTGCTGGGCTGGAAGCGCTGAGGAAGGGAAGGCGATGACTGAGCAACAAGTGGCGGCGGCCGCCAGCAACAAGCGCTGGTATGTGGTGCACGCCTATTCCGGCATGGAAAAGGCAGTCGAGCGCAACCTCAAGGAGCGCATCGAGCGTGCCGGCATGCAGGACAAGTTCGGTCGCATCCTGGTGCCGACCGAAGAGGTTGTCGAGCTGAAGAACGGCAAGAAGGCGATCACCGAGCGTCGCTTCTTCCCGGGCTATGTGCTCGTCGAGATGGTCCTCGATGACGATTCCTGGCATTTGGTCAAACACACCAGCAAGGTCACGGGTTTCGTGGGTGGCGCGCGCAATCGTCCGGCCCCGATCTCCGAGGCAGAGGTGATGAAGATCGTCAACCAAATGCAGGAAGGCGTGGAGAAGCCGCGTCCCAAGTTCGAGTGGACGGTTGGCGAGGTGGTGCGCGTGAAGGACGGCCCGTTTGCCGACTTCAATGGCGCCATCGAGGAAGTGAACTACGACAAGAGCAAGCTGCGCGTGTCGGTGACCATCTTTGGTCGCGCCACGCCCGTGGAGCTCGATTTCGGTCAGGTTGAGAAAGTCTGACGCGCGTCGCGCGTCAAACTTCGCCGAAGGCCGCGAGGCCGTAGGCAAAGTCTGAGGGCATGCCAGAGCCCGATTCGTGCAAGCGAATCCACTGGTCGTGATAGCCGGGCGCGTTTCCCGGCATGAGGAGCCAAGCGCCCCCGCGGGCTTGGCGTTTGTACTCGGGGCGGCCTTCGCGGCCTCTCCTCAGGAGTGAATCAATGGCAAAGAAAATTGTCGGCTTCATCAAGCTGCAAGTTCCGGCCGGCAAGGCGAACCCATCGCCTCCGATCGGCCCCGCGCTGGGTCAGCGCGGTCTCAACATCATGGAGTTCTGCAAGGCGTTCAACGCCAAGACGCAGGGCGTGGAGCCGGGTCTGGTGCTGCCGGTGGTCATCACCGCCTTCGCCGACAAGAGCTTCACCTTCGAGATCAAGTCGCCCCCTGCGACCGTGCTGATCAAGAAGGCCGCGAAGATCGACAAGGGCTCGCAGCGCCCGCACCTGGACAAGGTCGGCAAGCTGACCCGCGCCCAGTTGGAAGAAATCGCGAAGGTCAAGATGAAGGACATGAACGCCGCGGATTTGGACGGCGCTGTTCGCATCATCGCTGGCTCGGCCCGTTCGATGGGCATCATCGTGGAAGGGGTCTGACATGGCCAAGCTCACCAAGAAGCAAAAGGCGTTGGCTGGCAAGGTCGAAACGACCAAGCTGTATCCCATCGCTGAGGCCCTGGCCCTGGTGAAGAGCCTGGCCACCGCCAAGTTTGACGAGTCGATCGACGTGGCCGTGCAGCTCGGCGTCGACGCGAAGAAGTCGGACCAGGTGGTTCGCGGCGCCGTCGTGATGCCCCATGGCACCGGCAAGACCAAGCGAGTGGCTGTGTTTGCCCAAGGCGCCAAGGCTGAGGAAGCCAAGGCCGCAGGTGCCGATGTCGTCGGCATGGAAGACCTGGCCGAGCGCGTGAAGGCGGGCGACATGCCCTTCGACGTGGTCATTGCCTCGCCGGACACCATGCGCATCGTCGGTACCCTGGGTCAGATCCTGGGTCCCCGCGGCCTGATGCCGAACCCGAAGGTCGGCACCGTGACGCCTGACGTCGCCACAGCCGTGAAGAACGCGAAGGCTGGCCAAGTCCAGTTCCGCGTCGACAAGGCCGGCATCATCCACGGCACCATCGGCCGCCGCTCGTTCGAAGACGAGAAGCTGGCCGGCAACCTGCGCGCGCTGCTGGAAGCCCTGACCAAGGCCAAGCCGGCCTCGAGCAAGGGCGTCTACCTGCGCAAGGTGGCTGTGTCGTCGACCATGGGCGTGGGCGCCCGTGTCGATGTGGCATCGATCAACGCTCAAGCTTCGGCCTGAGTGTGAGTGGTGGGCCAGCCCGTTGCCGGGCTGGGCCATCCAAGACCGCTGGCGCGAGCCTGAAGAACTTGCTTAAAGGTCGCTTGACCGCCAGCGCAGATGGCGAACCCGCCGACGAGGAATCCCCCTTGAGTCGCAAGACGCCTGGGGCTCCAAGACGGCAAGGTCGCTGAAACCGGTGCGACTCAAAGGCGCAAGCCCGAGAGTCGCGATGTGAGGAGAAAGACCTTGAGTCTGAATCGCAACGAGAAGGCAGCCGTCATCTCGGAAGTGGCCGCGCAAGCTGCCAAGTCCCAGACGCTCGCGATCGCCGAGTACCGTGGCCTCACCGTGGAAGCTCTGAACAAGCTGCGCGTCGACGCGCGGAGCAAGGGTGTGTACCTTCATGTGCTGAAGAACACCCTGGCCCGTCGCGCTGTCGCCGGCACCCCGTTCGAGCCCGCGGCGGAGCTGATGGTCGGTCCGCTGATTTACGGCTTTTCGGAAGACGCTGTCGCCGCCGCCAAGGTGGTGGCCGACTTCGCCAAGAGCAATGACAAGCTGATCCTGAAGGGTGGCGCCTACAACGGCAAGGCCCTGGACGTGAACAGCCTGAAGACCCTGGCTTCGGTGCCCAGCAAGGAAATCTTGCTGTCGCAACTGGCCGGTCTGCTCAAGTCGCCTGTGCAGCGCACCGCTGCCGTGCTGGCGGCGCTGGCGGCGAAGCGTGGCGAACCCGCTGCTGTCTGATATTCCATTCAACATTTCAACGATTCATAGGAGCCCCAAATGGCTTTCGATAAAGACGCTTTCCTGACCGCCCTCGACAGCATGTCGGTGATGGAACTCAATGACCTGGTGAAGGCCATTGAAGAGAAGTTCGGCGTGTCCGCCGCCTCGATGGCTGCCCCGGCTGCTGGTGGCGGTGGCGCCGCTGCCCCGGCCGCTGAAGAGAAGACCGAGTTCAACGTCGTGCTGCTCGAAGCCGGCGCCAACAAGGTCGGCGTGATCAAGGCCGTGCGCGAACTGACGGGCCTGGGCCTGAAGGAAGCCAAGGACATGGTCGACGGCGCGCCCAAGACCGTGAAGGAAGCGCTGCCCAAGGCCGACGCCGAAGCCGCTGTGAAGAAGCTGGTCGAAGCTGGCGCCAAGGCCGAACTGAAGTAATTCAGTCCTGCTGACAAGGCCGGGCACTGGAAACGGGGGCCGGCCTTCATTGCTTTCCCGGAGCCTCTCCGGAAGAACCCGAAGTGGCTACACTCGCGGGCTTTTCCGAAGATTCTCTGATCCGACTGCAGAGAACGGGTTTGGTCGAGCCCGCGGCGCCAGGCTGCGGGTTGTCTGCCAGCGGCGGGTAGTGGCCCGTCACCGAACCTCGAATGCAATGTTCGAGACGCCAGTCGTCCGGTCGCGTGACTGATCCCCACGCACCCCAACTCCCTCGGAGCTTTCATGGCGCAAGCTATTTCCTACAGCTACACGGAGCGCAAACGCATCCGCAAGAGCTTTGGTCAACGCGACAGCGTGCTGGACGTGCCCTATCTGCTGACGATGCAGAAGGACTCGTACAAGGCCTTCCTGCAGAAGGACGTCAATCCGGCCACTCGCAAGCCCGAGGGGTTGCAGGCTGCCTTCCTGGCGGCCTTCCCGATCGTCTCGCACAACCAGTTTGTCGAGATGCGCTTCCTCGACTACGGCATGGCCAAGCCGGCCTTCGACGAGCGCGAGTGCCAGCAGCGTGGCCTGACCTTCTCGGCGGCCGTGCGTGCCCGCCTGCAGATGATCATTTACGACCGCGAGAACAGCACGCCGTCGAACAAGGTCGTCCGCGAAGTGAAGGAGCAGGAGGTCTACATGGGCGAAGTGCCCCTGATGACCGACTACGGCAGCTTCATCATCAACGGCACCGAGCGTGTCATCGTCTCGCAGCTGCACCGCAGCCCCGGCGTGTTCTTTGAGCACGACAAGGGCAAAACGCACAGCTCGGGCAAGCTGCTGTTCTCCAGCCGCATCATTCCCTACCGTGGCTCGTGGCTGGACTTCGAGTTCGATCCGAAGGACATCCTGTACTTCCGCGTCGACCGCCGCCGCAAGATGCCGGTGACGATTCTGTTGAAGTCCATCGGCCTGAACGCCGAGCAGATCCTGGCTCACTTCTTCTCCTTCGACAACTTCCGCTTGATGGACGTTGGCGCACAGATGGAATTCGTGGCCGAGCGTCTGAAGGGCGAAGTGGCCCGTTTCGACATCACGGACAAGGACGGCAAGGTCGTTGTCGAGAAGGACAAGCGCGTCACTGCCCGCCACATCAAGCAGCTGGAAGCCAGCGGCACCCAGTACGTGTCGGTGCCTGAGGACTTCCTCGTGGGCCGCGTGGTTGCCAAGAACATGGTCGACCCGGACACCGGCGAGATCATTGCCAAGGCCAACGACGAGCTGACCGAAGCCCTCCTGAAGAAGCTGCGCGCCGCCGGCATCAAGGAGCTGCAGTGCCTGTTCACGAATGAACTGAGCGAAGGCGCCTACATCAGCCAGACCCTGGCGCTGGATGAGACCGCCGATCAGTTCGCCGCTCGCGTCGCTATCTACCGCATGATGCGTCCCGGCGAGCCGCCGACCGAGGACGCCGTCGAGTCGCTGTTCAACCGCCTGTTCTACAGCGCCGACACCTACGACCTGAGCCGCGTCGGCCGCATGAAGTTCAACGCCCGCGTGGGCCGCGACACCAGCGAAGGGGAGATGGTCCTGTCGAACGAGGACATCCTCGACGTCGTCAAGATCCTCGTCGAGCTGCGCAATGGCCGCGGCGTCGTCGATGACATCGACCACCTGGGCAATCGCCGCGTGCGCTGCGTCGGCGAACTCGCCGAGAACCAGTACCGCAGCGGTCTGGCGCGCATCGAGAAGGCCGTCAAGGAACGTCTGGGCCAGGCCGAGACCGAATCCCTGATGCCGCATGACCTGATCAACTCCAAGCCGATCTCCGCGGCGCTGAAGGAGTTCTTTGGGGCATCGCAGCTGTCGCAGTTCATGGACCAGACCAACCCCCTGTCCGAGATCACGCACAAGCGTCGCGTCTCGGCCCTGGGCCCGGGCGGTCTGACCCGCGAGCGCGCCGGCTTCGAAGTCCGCGACGTGCACCCGACCCATTACGGCCGTGTCTGCCCGATCGAGACCCCGGAAGGTCCGAACATCGGCCTGATCAACTCGCTGGCGCTGTTCGCGCGCCTGAACGAGTACGGATTCCTGGAGACCCCGTACCGCCGCGTGGTGGACGGTCAGGTCACCGACCAGATCGACTACCTGTCGGCCATCGAGGAAGGCAAGTACGTCATCGCCCAGGCCAATGCCTCACTGGACGCCACCGGCAAGCTGGTCGACGAGCTGGTCTCGGCCCGCGAGGCCGGCGAATCGGTGCTGCTGTCGCCCGAGCGCGTCCAGTACATGGACGTGGCGCCGGCGCAGATCGTGTCGGTTGCTGCCTCGCTCGTGCCCTTCCTGGAGCACGATGACGCGAACCGCGCGCTGATGGGCGCCAACATGCAGCGCCAGGCCGTGCCGACCCTGCGTCCCGAGAAGGCCTTCGTGGGCACCGGTGTCGAGCGCGTCGCCGCCAAGGACTCGGGCACCGTGGTCGCTTCGCGCCGCGGCGGTGTGGTCGACTACGTGGACACGAACCGTATCGTGATCCGCGTGAACGACAAGGAAACGGTCGCCGGTGAGGTGGGTGTCGACATCTACAACCTCATCAAGTACCAGCGTTCCAACCAGAACACCAACATCCACCAGCGTCCGATCGTCAAGCGCGGCGACCATGTCGCGGCCGGCGACATCATTGCCGACGGCGCGTCGACGGACCTCGGTGAGCTGGCCCTGGGCCAGAACATGCTGGTCGCCTTCATGCCTTGGAACGGCTACAACTTCGAAGACTCGATCCTGATCTCCGAACGCGTGGTGGCTGAGGACCGCTACACCTCGATCCACATCGAGGAACTGGTGGTGATGGCCCGTGATACCAAGCTGGGCAGCGAGGAAATCACCCGCGACATCCCGAACCTGAGCGAGCAGCAGCTGGCCCGCTTGGACGAATCGGGCATCGTCTACATCGGCGCCGAGGTCAACCCCGGCGACGTGCTGGTCGGAAAGGTCACGCCGAAGGGCGAAACCACGCTGACGCCCGAAGAGAAGCTGCTGCGCGCCATCTTCGGCGAGAAGGCGTCCGACGTGAAGGACACCTCGCTGCGCGTCGACCAGGGCACGAACGGCACCGTCATCGACGTGCAGGTGTTCACCCGGGAAGGCATCCCGCGCGACAAGCGCGCTCAGCAGATCATTGACGATGAGCTGAAGCGCTTCCGCCTGGACCTGAACGACCAGTTGCGCATCGTCGAGGCGGACGCCTTCGATCGCGTGCACAAGCTGCTGAGCGGCAAGGTGGCCAATGGCGGCCCGAACAAGATCGCCAAGGGCACCGCGATCACGGCCGAGTATCTGGCCAGCATGGATCGCCACCACTGGTTCGACATCCGCCCTGCGGACGAAGACCTGGCCAACCAACTCGAGTCGGTGAAGAACAGCCTGGAGCAGACGCGCCACAGCTTCGACCTCGCGTTCGAAGAAAAGCGCAAGAAGCTCACCCAGGGCGACGAACTGCCGGCTGGCGTGCTGAAGATGGTGAAGGTCTACCTGGCCGTCAAGCGCCGCCTGCAGCCTGGCGACAAGATGGCCGGCCGTCACGGCAACAAGGGTGTGGTGTCGAAGATCGTTCCGGTCGAAGACATGCCTTACATGGCCGACGGTACGCCTTGCGACATCGTGCTGAACCCGCTGGGCGTGCCCTCGCGGATGAACGTGGGTCAGGTGCTGGAAGTCCACCTGGGCTGGGCCGGCAAGGGCATCGGTCATCGCATCGGTGACATGCTGCAGCGCGAGGCCAAGGTGGCCGAGCTGCGCAAGTTCCTGGATGAGCTCTACAACCAGAGCGGTGGCCGCCAGGAAGATCTGAGCCAGCTCTCGGATGACGAAGTCAAGGCCATGGCCAAGAACCTCTCGTCGGGCGTCACCTTCGCCACGCCGGTGTTCGACGGCGCCAAGGAAGAGCAGATTCGCGCCATGCTGCAACTCGCCTATCCGGACGAGATCGCGAGCCGCAAGGGCCTCACTGCCACGCGCACCCAGTGCATGCTGAGTGACGGCCGCACGGGCGAACAGTTCGAGCGTCCGGTCACAGTGGGCTACATGCATGTGCTGAAGCTGCACCACTTGGTGGACGACAAGATGCACGCCCGTTCGACCGGACCTTACAGCTTGGTGACCCAGCAGCCGCTGGGCGGCAAGGCGCAGTTCGGTGGTCAGCGCTTCGGTGAGATGGAAGTCTGGGCCTTGGAAGCCTACGGCGCGTCCTACGTGCTGCAGGAAATGCTGACCGTGAAGTCCGACGACGTGAACGGCCGCACCAAGGTCTACGAGAACATCGTCAAGGGTGAGCACTCGATCGACGCCGGCATGCCGGAATCGTTCAACGTGCTGGTCAAGGAAATCCGCTCGCTCGCCATCGACATCGAGCTCGAGCGCAACTAAGCCAAGGACAGGAGAGAGACATGAAAGGTTTGCTGGACCTGTTCAAGCAGTTCACCCCCGACGAACACTTCGACGCGATCAAGATCGGCATTGCCTCGCCGGACAAGATCCGCTCTTGGTCCTTCGGCGAGGTGAAGAAGCCCGAGACCATCAACTACCGGACCTTCAAGCCGGAGCGTGATGGCCTGTTCTGCGCCAAGATCTTCGGCCCGATCAAGGACTACGAGTGCCTGTGCGGCAAGTACAAGCGCTTGAAGCACCGCGGCGTGATCTGCGAGAAGTGCGGCGTTGAAGTCACCCAGACCAAGGTGCGTCGTGACCGCATGGGTCATATCGACCTGGCCGCTCCTTGCGCCCACATCTGGTTCCTTAAGAGCCTGCCCAGCCGTCTGGGCCTGGTGCTCGACATGACCCTGCGCGACATCGAGCGCGTGCTGTACTTCGAAGCGTATGTGATCGTCGACCCGGGCATGACGCCGCTGAAGAAGTTCGGCATCCTGACCGAGGAGCAGTACGACGTCGAAGTCGAGAAGCACGGCGACGAGTTCGTCGCGCTGATGGGCGCCGAGGGCGTGCAGCGCCTGCTCGCTGACATGGACCTGGACGTTGAGATCGACAAGATCCGCAACGACATGACCGGCTCCGAGCTGAAGATCAAGAAGAACAACAAGCGCCTCAAGGTCATGGAGGCCTTCAAGCGCTCGGGCATCAAGCCCTCCTGGATGGTGATGAACCGTCTGCCGGTGCTGCCGCCGGACCTGCGTCCGCTGGTGCCGCTGGACGGTGGCCGCTTCGCGACCTCGGATCTGAACGATCTGTACCGTCGCGTCATCAACCGCAACAACCGTCTGGCCCGCCTGCTGGAGCTCAAGGCCCCTGAAATCATCGTGCGCAACGAAAAGCGCATGCTGCAGGAAGCCGTCGACTCGCTGCTCGACAACGGTCGTCGCGGCAAGGCCATGACCGGCGCTAACAAGCGCCCGCTCAAGTCCCTGGCCGACATGATCAAAGGCAAGGGCGGCCGCTTCCGTCAGAACCTGCTGGGCAAGCGCGTCGACTACTCGGGCCGTTCGGTCATCGTGGTCGGCCCGACCCTCAAGCTGCACCAGTGCGGCCTGCCCAAGCTGATGGCCTTGGAGCTGTTCAAGCCCTTCATCTTCAGCCGTCTCGAAGCCATGGGCATCGCGACGACGATCAAGGCCGCGAAGAAGGAAGTCGAGTCCGGCACGCCGGTGGTCTGGGACATCCTGGAAGAGGTCATCAAGGAGCACCCGGTGCTGCTGAACCGCGCGCCGACCCTGCACCGCCTCGGCATCCAGGCTTTCGAGCCCGTGCTGATTGAAGGCAAGGCCATCCAGCTGCACCCGCTGGTTTGCGCGGCCTTCAACGCCGACTTCGACGGTGACCAGATGGCCGTCCACGTGCCGCTGTCGATCGAAGCGCAGATGGAAGCCCGCACGCTGATGCTGGCCTCCAACAACGTGCTGTTCCCGGCCTCGGGCGAACCGTCGATCGTGCCTTCGCAAGACGTGGTGCTGGGCCTGTACTACGCCACCCGCGAGCGCATCAACGGCAAGGGCGAAGGCATGGTCTTCGCCGACCTGCAGGAGCTGCAGCGCGCGCTGGACAACGGCGTGGTCGAGATCACGGCCCGCATCAGCGTGCGCATGACCGAGCACCGCAAGGGCGCCGACGGTGAGTGGATCGCCGAAGAGCGCATGGTGGCCACCACCGCTGGCCGTGCGCTCCTTTCGGAGATTCTGCCCAAGGGCCTGCCCTTCAGCCACATCAACAAGGCGCTGAAGAAGAAGGAGATCAGCAAGCTGATCAACACCTCCTTCCGCAAGTGCGGCCTGAAGGAAACCGTGGTGCTGGCCGACAAGCTGATGCAGTCCGGCTTCCGCCTGGCCACCCGTGCGGGCCTGTCGATCGCCATCGACGACATGCTGGTGCCCAAGGAAAAGCACACCCTCATCGAGCGAGCCGAGAAGGAAGTCAAGGAGATCGAGCAGCAGTACACCTCGGGTCTGGTGACCGCCGGTGAGCGCTACAACAAGGTCGTTGACATCTGGGGCAAGGCCGGCGACGAGATCGGCAAGAAGATGATGGACCACCTGAAGGTCCAGAAGGTCCAGGACCGAAACGGCAAGGAAGTCGACCAGGAGTCCTTCAACTCCATCTACATGATGGCCGACTCGGGCGCCCGGGGTTCCGCGGCGCAGATTCGCCAGCTGGCCGGCATGCGCGGCCTGATGGCCAAGCCGGATGGCTCCATCATCGAGACGCCCATCACGGCGAACTTCCGCGAAGGCCTGAACGTTCTGCAGTACTTCATCTCCACGCACGGTGCTCGTAAGGGCCTGGCGGATACGGCGCTGAAGACCGCGAACTCGGGTTACCTGACCCGCCGTCTGGTCGATGTGACGCAGGATCTGGTGGTCACCGAGGACGATTGCGGCACCGACCATGGCATGGCCATGCGCGCGCTGGTCGAAGGCGGTGAAGTCATCGAGTCCCTTCGCGACCGGATCCTCGGACGCGTGGCGGCTGTCGACGTGCTGCATCCCGAGACTCAGCAAGTCGTGGTGCCCGCCGGCAAGATGCTCGACGAGGACATCCTGGACGCGGTCGAAGCTGCTGGCGTCGACGAAGTCAAGGTGCGCACACCGCTGACCTGTGCCACGCGCTTCGGCCTGTGCGCCAAGTGCTACGGCCGCGACCTGGGCCGCGGTGGCATGGTCAACATGGGCGAAGCCGTGGGCGTGATCGCCGCGCAGTCCATCGGTGAACCCGGCACGCAGCTGACCATGCGGACCTTCCACATCGGTGGTGCGGCCTCGCGTGCAGCGGTGGCCTCCAGTGTGGAAGCGAAGAGCGAAGGCTTGATCGGCTTCAACGCCACCATGCGCTACGTGACCAACGGCAAGGGCGAGTTGGTGGTGATTTCGCGTTCGGGCGAAATCATCATCTCCGACCAGCATGGCCGCGAGCGCGAGCGTCACAAGGTGCCTTACGGTGCGCTGCTGGCCGTGAAGGCCGACCAAGCCGTCAAGGCTGGCGCCAAGCTGGCCACCTGGGATCCGCTGACCCGCCCGATCATCACGGAATTCGCCGGCAAGGCGAAGTTCGAGAACGTCGAGGAAGGCGTTACCGTCGCCAAGCAGGTCGACGAGGTCACCGGCCTGTCGACCCTGGTGGTGATCGACCCGAAGCGCCGCGGCGCGGCCAAGGTCGTGCGTCCGCAGGTCAAACTGCTCGACGCCCAGGGCCACGAGGTCAAGATCCCCGGCACCGATCACTCGGTGACGATTGGCTTCCAAGTCGGCGCGCTGATCCAGATCCGCGACGGTCAGGATCTCGCCCCCGGTGAAGTGCTCGCCCGTATCCCGGTCGAAGGCCAGAAGACCCGAGACATCACCGGCGGTCTGCCGCGTGTGGCTGAGCTCTTCGAAGCCCGTTCGCCCAAGGACAAGGGCGTGCTGGCCGAGCAGACCGGCACCGTGTCCTTCGGCAAGGAGACCAAGGGCAAGGTTCGCCTGCAGATCACCGACCCGGACGGCAAGGTGTTCGAAGAGCTGGTGCCCAAGGAAAAGAACATCCTGGTGCACGAAGGCCAGGTGGTCAACCGTGGCGAACTCATCGTCGACGGCGCTGCGGATCCGCAGGACATCCTGCGCCTGCTGGGCATCGAGGAACTGGCGCGCTACATCGTCGACGAGGTGCAGGACGTCTACCGCTTGCAAGGCGTGAAGATCAACGACAAGCACATCGAGGTGATCGTTCGCCAGATGCTGCGTCGCGTGCAGATCGTCGACGCCGGTGAGTCCAGCTACATCACGGGTGAGCAGGTCGAGCGTTCCGAGATCCTCGGTTCGATCGAGAAGCTGCGTGCGGCCGGCAAGATTCCGCCGACCTACGCCGACGTGCTGCTGGGCATCACCAAGGCCTCGTTGTCCACCGACTCCTTCATCTCTGCGGCTTCCTTCCAGGAAACCACCCGAGTGCTGACCGAAGCGGCCATCATGGGCAAGCGCGACGAGCTGCGCGGCCTGAAGGAAAACGTCATCGTTGGCCGTCTGATCCCCGCCGGTACCGGCATGGCCTTCCACAAGGCACGCAAGGCCAAGGAAGAGATGGACGAGACCGAGCGAAAGGCCATTGCGCTGCAGGAGGCCGAGGAACTCGCCGCCGTGCAACTGGCTGCACTGGACGCGCAGCAGGGCGACGCCGAGTAAGGCTCTCCGGCTTCGCCGGATGACCCAGGGCGACGGTTCGCAAGAACCGTCGCCCTTTTTTCTGGCCCCGCAGAACGATGAAGCGGGGTACGAGCTTGGCCCTCAGGCTGCGGCGCGGAAGGGCGCGCAGAGCTGTTGCACGTAGTCGATGTGCGGGGGCAAGCTCGCCGCGATGCGCTGCGCACGCACGCGGATGTCCTCCAGGAAGCGCTGCAATTCCTCAGGTCCCATCAGATCGGCCACCGGGTGATGTCGCTCGGGCGTGATGCCTTGCCCCAGCATGACCTGGATCCAGGAGTTCTCGGCGAACAGCTCATCGCTGGGCCGGAACACGCGGGCGGTCTCGCGGAAGAGCGCGATGCGATGGCGCAGCGAGGCGGGCACGTCCATCTCGCGCACATGCTTCCACAGCGCCGAATCGGTGCGCGCATTGACGTGGTAATGCAGCACGATGAAGTCGCGGATGTGTTCCAGGTCGCGCTTGGACTGCAGGTTGAACTCATCCACATCGGGCTGGCGGATACCGCCGGCCGGAAAGAGTTGCATCAGCCGGATGGCATGGCGCTGGATGAGGTGGATGCTGGTGGATTCCAGCGGCTCAATGAAGCCTCCGGCCAGCCCGACGGCCACGCAGTTGCGCTCCCACACCCGGTGCCGCTGGCCCGGCAGGAACTTCAGCACGCGGGGTTGTGTCAGCAACTCACCCTCCACGTTCCGGCGCAGCATGTCGGGGGCGTCGGCGTCGCTGAGCTCCTTGCTGCTGTAGACCAGACCGTTGCCTACGCGGTTCTGCAGCGGAATGCGCCACTGCCAACCAAAGGGGTGCGCGATGGAACGCGTGTAGGGCCAGGCCTCGCGCACCGAGGCGGTCTGCACCGCTACCGCGCGGTCGCACGGCAGCCAGTACGACCAATCCTCGTAGCCCACGCCCAGGGTTTCGCCCAGCAGCAGCGAGCGAAAGCCCGTGCAGTCGATGAAGAGGTCGCCCTCGATGCGCTGGCCGCCTTCCATCTGCAGCGCGGCGATGTCGCCGATGCGGGCCGCCCCTGCATCCTGCTCGTGCGTCAGCACGCGGGCAATCTTGCCCTCGATGCGCTGCACCCCATGCTTCTCGCTCATGGCGCGCAGGAAGCGCGCATAGCGTCCGGCGTCCAGGTGGTACGCATGATTCAGCGCATGGTTGGGCACGTGCGCGAAGCGATTAGCGAACGCAGCCACCGTCTCGGGGTTGTAGTCGGTGTAGGTGCGTGCCAGTCCCGACGCGCGGCCCTTCAGCCAGAAGTGCTGGAAGCCAGCGCTCCAATGGTCGTTGCCGGTGTTGCCGAAAGAGTGGAAGTAGTTTTGGCCGACGTCCTTCCAGCCTTCGAAGTGGATGCCGAGCTTGAAGGTCGCGTTGGTGGCGGCCATGAACTCGGCTTCGTTGATGCCGAGCAGGTTGTGATAGCTGAGCAGGGCAGGGATGGTGGCCTCGCCAACACCAACGGTGCCGATCTCCTCGGACTCCACCAGCTTGATGTCCAACTGTTTGCCCAGCAGCTTGCTCATCAGCGCGGCCGTCATCCATCCGGCCGTGCCGCCGCCGGCGATGACGACGCGGTGGAAGGATTGAGATTGAGAGTTCATCGCTTCAATTGGGACAGGAGTTGCGCGCGCGCCTGGCGCGAGAGGGTTTCGTCGATCGGGCCCAGCAGACCGCGGGCTGGCTCCGGGATGTGGGCCCAGTGTTCGGGCCTGGCGTCCCAGATGAAATGCTGGAAGTGGTGCTGCCAGACCTGCCGCTCCTTCTCGGGCAGGTCGCGCAGGGTCATCAGCGCCAGGCGCAGGGTGCTCAGCGGCGAGTCCACGTACTCGGGTGTCTGCCGCCACCAGGCGTTGATCAACAGGTTCACCGGTGCCAGGCTCTCGACGTGGTGGAACCACATGCTTGGGATGAAGAGCGCGTCGCCTGGCGCCATCTCCACCTGCTCTCCCGCCTCCCAGGCTTGGCTGAAGCGCGGGAAGCGCTGCAGGTCGGGGGCGGCGAAGTCGACCAAGCTGATCGGTTGCCCGGCCGGGGTGGGGTCGAGCGGTCCCAGGTACAGGTTGTGCAGCTGCTCCGGAGGAAAGACGGTGAAACGGCGGCGACCAGCAGCGACCACGGCGAGGTTGTCGGGCAGGTCGTAGTGCGCGGCGATGCGCGTCTGGTTGCCCAGCCACAGGCTGACGAGGGCGTCGCGTGTGCCCAAGCCCAAGGCGTTGGCGTCCAGGAAGCCCGGAAGCACGGCTTCGACCGTGGTTGAGCCCACATACAGCCCGGGCGCCTTGTCTGCACCTGCCAGCCCGAGCAAACCGGTCAACACCTGGTCCAGCGTGGCGGCATGGCGGCTGAAGTTGAAGCCACGCAAGGAGTCGTCCGCATAGAAGACCCGGCCACGCGCTTCGGGCGGCAGCTGGAACAGGCCGATGTGCACGCCGTTGTAATGGCTCATCAGGTAGCGGGCCAGCGCTTCGTCGGAGCGCCGCGCCGCTTGCACCACCGGCCAGTGCGCGAAGCCGCCTCGCACCACAAAGGGCCGTTCGGCCTGAAGCAGCTCCGCCGGCAAGCCGGCCGGGTTGAAGGGGCCGGTCCAGTCGGGGATGTCGCGCATGGTTGCAGCGAGCTCAGCGCCTGCTGGCGAATCGGCTGGCTTGAGTGGCGCGCTGAGCCAGCACCGGCAGCTGGGCCAGTGATGCGATCTGCAGCGTCATCGGCAGCAAGTGCCCGCTGCGCGCCAGCTCTTCGAGTGCTGCACCGGGCAGCGAGAAGAGGCGCTCCTCATTGATGGTGAAGAGTCCGGTGAGGCGCAGGGCTTCGCTCCCTGGGAGTTCGAGGTCCAGCACGAAGGGCTCGAGCAGCTGGTGATGTGTCAGTGCGCCGATGAAAGCCGGCAGCTGCTGGGCCTGCGCGTGGAGGTCCTCCATGAGCGACACCACCTGGTCCAGGTAGTCGCTGAATCCGCCGTGCGGCAGAAATAAGGCGGTGCCGAGCTCCCCCTCTTCGGGGCGAACGATGCGCGGGCTGTCGAGGTCAATGTGCAACTGCAGACTGTCGTCGCTGGCGCGGCCGATCAAAAAGGGCTCGCGCTGCAGCGCCATTGGCAGGGCTGACGCCTCCCAACCGGCGTCCGTCAGGAACAAGTTCTGCCCTTCTTCCAGGCCGAAGAGAGCGATGGGTTGGAAACCTCCCCCGCCCTCCACCAACTGGAAGACGATCGGGAAATGCGCCTGCAACTGGCGGAACTCGGCGGGCAGGGCCAAGGCCGACTGGCGGCCATCGCCCAGCGCGGCGGAACGCTCGGTGCGCACTCGCAGGTGCCGGTGAGTCACGTTATCGAGCAGGGCGGGGCGGGTCATGCGGCGGCGTGTTGAAGGTGAACGAGCAGACTGCGGTGACCGGGCAAACCGGCGAGTAACCGGCGGGCCTGGCGTGCCGCCTCGTCGAAGCAGGCTTGGGCTGTTCTCCATTGGACCTCGCTGAGTGGCGAGAGCTCCGGGCGGAAACCCATCCCGTACAAAACATACTGGTAACTGGCGTCGGGAAAGACTTCGTCGATGCGGCCGAAATCGTGGCGTGCAGGCGGACGCAGGCGCCAGATGGGTATCAGCTCGCGCAGCCGCTCGGGCCAGCTGAAAGGGTCGCGGTGGGCGCGCCAGTATTCACTGTCATCGCGCGCAGAGAGCAGGTAGTGCAGTTTCAGGAAGTCGATGACGCGCGCCCAGCGATAGCTGAAGTCTTCATTGAAACGGCGCGCCACGGCGTCCATGCTGGCTCGGGCCATGGGCAGATCCATGCAAAGGCGCTGGGCAGACAGCTCGACCAGCGCAAGTGCCGAAGCCTCAAGAGGCTCGATGAAGCCGGATGAGAGGCCGATGGCGACGCAGTTGCGCACCCAGAACTGCTTGCGGTAGCCTGGGTCGTAGCGGATGACCCTCGGCGTCGGCGTGTCCGGCGGCGCGCCAGTGGCCTGCAGATAGGCCTGCAGCGCAGCTCTTGCCTCGTCTTCGCTGGCATGGGCGCGTGAGAACACGCAACCCACGCCGCGGCGCGTGGGCAGTCCGATATCCCATATCCAACCCTTTGCCCAAGCGGTGGCCACGGTGCAAGAGGCCACCGGGGCATCGACACGGTCGTAGGGCACCTGCACGGGCATGGCGGCGTCGTTGAACAGGACTTCGCGCTCGCTGCGCAGCGGCACGCCGTAATGCCCGTGGATGAGACGAGCCGATAGGCCTGAGCAGTCGATGAACAGATCGGCTGCCATTTCACCCCGGTTGCGCGTACGCAGCGCGGCGATGTCGCCGTTCTCCTGGGGCATGACCGCTTCGACATGGTCGACCACGTGCTGCACACCCAGACGGCTGGTGGCATGCTCGCGCAGCAACTGGCCGAAGAGGCCAGCGTCGAAGTGGTAGGCGTAGTTGGCTACGGCGCCGAACTCGGGCGTCTGCACCTGCTTGGGCGCCAGTCCGGCCTCGCACACCTGCACCGAGGGGCTCACCAGATCGGCGAAGGCCCGTTCACCTGGCGTGCCGCACCAGGCGGCCACGAGTTGGGCGTCGCCGTAACCTACGGGGAGCATGAAGGGGTGGTAGTAGCGGTCGCCCGAGGCGCCAGACGCTCCCCGCTGCCAGCCGTCGAAGCGCGATCCCTGCTTGAAGGAAACGTGGCAGCGACGGATGAACTCCGTCTCCGAGACCCCGATGCGCCGCAAGGTGTCGCGCATTGATGGCCAAGTGCCCTCACCGACGCCGATCACCGGCACCTCGTCAGATTCAATCAGGGTGATGTGAAGCGCTGGGTGCTCGGCGGCAAGCAGTCCAGCCACCAGCCAGCCTGCGGACCCTCCGCCCAGCACCACCACCCGTTGCAGAGATTCGTTCAAGATGAAGTCCTCAATCCCACCGCCAAGTGCCTTTCACGAGCCTCGATGAAAAAGGGCCGGTCGTTGCCGGCCCTTCGGACGCTCAGCAAGAGCGTTTGCGCGCGATGGGGCTCAGAACTTGTAGCGCGCGCCGAGCATGAAGCGGCGCCCCAGCTTGGTCACGCCGCCAATCTGATTCTCGTTGCGCATGTGGGTGCGGGTGTACTCGTCGGTCAGGTTGATGGCTTCGAACTGGATGCGCAGGTGCTTGTCCACGTTGTAGCCGACGCTCAGGTCGAACTGGCCATAGGGTTCCACGTAGAGCGGCTGCGCACCCTCAGCCCCACCGTAGTTGGCCACCAGGAACTTGCCGCGCCAGTTATAGGCCAGGCGTGCGCTGTAGGTCTCGTTCTCGTAGAAACCGACCAGGTTGCCCGAGTCACCCATGCCGACCAGCACATCGGTTTGCGCGCCAACCTTGTTGTTGTCGTAGTCGCGGTCGGACTTGACCTTGGTGAAGTTGGCTGACACGCCAAAGCCGGTGTTGCTGAAGATGTGCTGGGCGTTCACCTCGATGCCATTGATGCGACTCTTGCGCTCGTTGTTCTCGAAGCTGCCCAGCTTGAACACCAGCAGCGGGTCACTTGGCTGACCAGTGATGGTGCGATTGACCACATCGACGCCCGGTGCATTGGCCAGATTGGTGAAGATGTACTGGCGGATGCAACCGGAGTCGTTGGGCGCACAGCCGCCCGACTGCACAGCCTGCCGGTAGTAGGCGCCGCCGACCGGGGTGGTGAGGCCGGGTACGGTTTGGTCGGTGATGATCGCCGCGTTGTAGTCCTTCACCTTCTTCAGGAAATAGCTCAGCGCCACGTAGCTGCTCTTGGCGTAATAGTGCTCCGCCGAGAAGTCGAAGTTGTTCGACTGCAGGGGCTTCAAATTGGGGTTGCCGACCGAGCCGGTGCCCCCATCGATTCGCGCCAGGCCGTTCAAGGTGCGGCCACCTTGGATGGCGTTCCAACCCGGCCGGCCGATGGTCTTGCCGTAGCTGAGGCGAATCTTGGTGTCATGGGACAGCTCGGCGCTCCAGTCGATGGATGGCAGGGCGTAGCTGTACTTGCCGGTGCGCAGCGAGTTGGTGGTGCCGTTGAAGATCACCGGCAGCTCGTTGTCGCCCGCCCAGCGGACGGCCATGGGGACCGACTCGACGCCAGGGGACTCCACGCGGGTGCGCTCATAGCGCAATCCGGCCGATAGGTCCATGGGCACACCCCAGTCCCAAGCCAGGTTGTACTGGCCGAAGATGGCGTCCGATTTCTCGGTGGTGCGCAGGTCGTCGGTGAAATTGAACGAGGCCTTCAGCAAGGTGTCCGAGCCCAGGTGCTGGATGGCAGCGGCCCGCAGTGCATCGAAGTTGAAGGTGAAGAACTGGTTGTAGAGGCGCGGGTCGCCAGAGCCAGGGATGCCTGCGAAGTACTTGCTGACCGATTCAGCCTTCCAAATGTTGTCCGGCAAGGCAGCTGGACCGCCAGCGGCATTGGCCCCCCAGCTGTCGCGCTGCACGTTGGCGAAAGCCGAGCGGTTCTTCACCTCGGTCAGCGACACGCCGAAGTCCAGGCTGCTGTCGCCGTCGATCTTCCAACTGCCGCTGGTCTGCAACTGCTGGACTTCGTTCTTCTGGTAGCTGTTGCTGAACACCGAACCCTGCAACTGCATCAGCGAAGCGTCGAGTGCACCGCCGACGATGTTCAGCACAGGGAACTTGTTGCTGAAGTCCACGTAGGTGTCGCCGCGGTTGAGGGCGGCGGTACCCAACACGACGCTGGTGCCCAGCGGGTCGTCGGCACCTGAGGTGGCCGATGACTTGTGAATGTCGAAATCAAAGTTCAGCGCGTTGCTGGCCTTCCATTTCAGGTTCAGGCCGACCTGCTGATTCTTGATTTTGGTCTGGATGCGCGAGCCCCCCATGGCGATGTCGGAGTTCGTCATGGTCTCGCCATAGATGATGGGCGAGGACGGCGATCCGGTCTGGTACTCGCCAAACTGGCCGCCATAGTTGAACCAGGCCGAAATGTCGTTGCGGCGCTGGCGAAACTTCTGCTCCGACAGCACGAAATCCAGGGTGGCGACCACGTCCTTGGCGGGCTTGACCTGAACGACCATCTGCCCGTTCAGGCGCTCGCGGTGCACGCCGGTGAACGCGTAGTTCAAATTCTGCGGCACGCTGTAGATCGAATCGGCGCTCGGACGGTTCTTGATGGCGCCCCAGGCTGCAGGGGGCAAGCCGCCCCACTGGGCGTTGGTGCCACCCCAGTCGTTGTCCACCTTGCCGTCAAAGGTCTTCCAGCCGCTCGTGACAGAAGCCTGCGAATAGCCCGAATCTCGCTCCTGGTACGTGCCCATCAGCGCGATGCCGAAGGTGCCGTCGGCAGATTGCGTGCTGTAGATCGCGCTGAGTTCGGGCGTGGCGCGTTTGCCTTGCTGCTCCGAGGGCACGTTGCGAGCTGTCTCATCGCTCACCAGCTTCAGGCCGACTTGCGCGATGGTCTCCTTGATGTCGAAGGGACGCTGGGTGCGCACGTTGACGGTGGCGCCCATGCCACCAGTCGGGCTGCTTGCGCGGCTCGTCTTGTAAACCTCGAGGGCGGCGATGCCGTCCGACGCTAGATTGGAGAAGTCGAAGGAGCGCGACGCCGGCGCGCCGCCGTCGAAGCTGGAACCTGGCATTTGACGACCGTTGAGCAGCACCAAGTTCTGGTCCGGGCCCATGCCACGCACGGTGATGCGCGTGCCTTCACCGTTGTTGCGTTCGATGGACACACCGCTGATGCGGCTGAGTGACTCGGCCAGATTGGTGTCCGGAAACTTGCCAATGTCCTCGGCCACGATGCCGTCCACCAAACCCTGACCCTTGCGCTTCAGGTTGACGGAGGTCTCCAGGCTCTTGCGAATGCCGGTGACGATCACGGTGTCGAGTTGCTGCGGCGCGGCTTGGGCTGATGCGGTGCCCGCAAACAGCAGGGCGCATGCGCCAGCCAGTGCGTGGTGCGCGAAAGCGGCCCGTGGGCGGCTGGCGGTGTGGATCGAGGTCCTCTTCATTCGAGTCTCCTGGGCTGAAAGCGATTTCAGAATCGGGTGCTTGTCGGGCGGGGGTGAGCTGGGCGGGCAAGAAGCGCGGCATGCAAGCAGCGATGCTGAAAGCGCTTTCAGTTCAGGATAGTCTGGCAAAGTTGGGTTGGCACCTAGGCAACACCCGAATACCGCGTGGCATCGGCGCGACGTCCGCGGTCGCCGCGCCGCAGTTCAGTCCTCTTTGTAGATGCGGACGTAGTCGACCTTCATGGTGGCGGGAAAGGGTGTGCTCGCGTCCGGTGAGCCCGGCCAGTGCCCGCCCACGGCGAGGTTCATGATGAGGAAGTAGTCGCGTTCGAACACCCAGGCCGCGCCGGCCGGAAGGCTGGCCGGGGTGATCTTGAAGAAAGACTCGCCGTCCAGGAACCACTCAATCTCGTTGGGGCGCTTGACAATCGCGAAAACATGAAAGGCGTCAGGTACCGGTTGTCCCATTCGCCTCTCCTTGCCCAGGCCGTTGGCGCCAGAGTAGCCCGGTCCATGCACAGTGCCGTACACCGCGTTGGGCTCCTTCCCGACGAATTCCATGATGTCGATCTCCCCGACATCGGGCCAACGGCCGTCACCGAGCGACCAAAAGGCTGGCCAGATGCCTTTGCCACCTGGTACCTGGATCCGGGCCTCCACCTTTCCATAGCGCACCGCGACCTTGCCACGGCTCAACAGCCGCGCCGACGTGAACTCGCACATCGTCCCGTTCCAGCATGGACCGGCCTGCGCCTGCCTCTCGGCGCGAATGAGCAGCACCCCATTGCCGTCTAGCTGCGAGTTGCGGCGTGAGTCGGTGTAGTACTGCAACTCGTTGTTTCCCCAGCCACCGCTTTCGCGGTTGCCGAGGTCATAGCTCCAGTGCGATGGGTTGGGTGCAGCGCCGGCCGGGCCATCGAATTCATCGGACCAGACGAGCGTCCAGCGGTTGCTCGGCGCAGGCGCAGGTGGGGGAGTGGGTGAAGGGCTCGGAGCCGGTGCCGGACTGGGCGCGGCATCTGGCGTGGCGGCGCCACCTCCGCCGCAGGCGGCGAGCAGGCAAAGTACCCAAAGAGGGATGGGATGCTTCATGCGGAGAGCTCAAAAGGAGCTTGATGGAAAGGAAGTGCGTCGATCCCCCGGCCCCACTTAAGAAATGGCCGAGGAGCCGCTGGCATGACCTGCTGCAAGAGCCACAGGAGATGCGGCCCATCGAACGGCGAGGCGCGCCAGACGCCGAAGATCCAGACATCGCGAGAGAAGGCGAAATCACCCGCTAGACGCAGCAACCGTGGGCCGAAATGCGTAGGCTGAGCTCGGGGGCTGGGTTCGGCACGGAAGGCATCGACGTGCCGGCAGGCGGCATGGGTGGGGCTCAGCACGTCGATGGCGCCATGAATCAGGACTTCACGGCACCGGCCGTGAGTCCAGCGATGAGCTGCCGGGAGGCCACCAAGAAGAGGACGAGCAGAGGCAAGGTGGCGATGGCCGCACCGGCCATCAAGGCGCCCCATTCCGTGTTCACCACGGACTGCATGGAGCGAAGGGCCAGAGGGAAGGTGAAGTGCTCATTGCTGCGAAGCACCACCAGCGGAGCCATGAAGTTGTTCCAAGAAGCGATGAAGCTGACCAGGCCCAAGGTTCCGAGCGCTGGTTTCATCAGTGGAAGTGCCACCCGCCACCAGATCTGAATCTCGCCGCACCCGTCGATGCGAGCAGCCTCCACCAATTCCCTCGGCACGCTGGCAGCGGCAAACTGACGCATCAGGAAGATGCCAAACGCGCCCGCCGCACCGGGCAGGTAGAGGGCCCGATGCGTGTCAATCCAGCCCAAGGCATCCATCACCATGAAGCTGGGGATCATGGTCATGAAGGAGGGCAGCATCATGGTGCCCATCACCAGCAGGAACAACGCGCGCTTGAAACGGAACTCGAGCAACGCGAAGGCATAGCCCGCCATGGAGCAAAAGATCAGCGTGAGCGCGGTGGCCATCAGCGCCGTGTAGAGGCTCCAGCCGAGGTTGCGCCAAAAGGGGATGCGCGAAGCGAGGATTGCTAGGTTGTCCCAGAGCGCGGAGCCGAACCAAAGGGGTGGTGGCAAGCTATAGATGTCTTCACGCGTGTGCGTTGCGAACACGAACATGAAATAGAACGGGGCGAGCATGAAGAGCGCGCCCACCAGCACCAATGCCCTCGCCATCCAGCGTTGCTTCACCGGCGCTCCCCAAGCGCCCGGTTGGTCAGCCAGGTGAGCAAGGCAACCAGGCCGAACAGCATCCAGCTTATGGCGCTTGCGCCCCCAAAATCGCTGAACTCGAAAGCCAGTCGGTAAAGATAGACGCCCGAGGTCATGCCCTGCTGATCGGTGCCGCCATTGCCGTTGGTGAGGATGAACGGCTCCTCGAACAACTGCAGACCGCCGATGATGGACAGCGTCACGCCGAACAGGATCATTGGACGCAGGCTGGGCAAGGTCACATGCCAGAACTGCTGCCAGGGGCTGGCGCCGTCCAGACGAGCGGCTTCATAGAGGTCGCGCGGAACCGTTTGTAGGGCAGCCAGGTACAGCACGATGTTGAAACCAACATAGCGCCAGAACACGACCAAAGCGATCGTGGGCTTGATGAGGAGCGGATGGGTGGTCCAGGCTTGCTTGTCCAGCCCAAGCGCTTGCAGCAAGGCGTTCGCCAGGCCGTAGTCCGTAGAGAACAGAGCGCTGGCGAGCATGGCAATGGCCACCGTGCTGGTGATGTAAGGAAGAAAGTAGGCGCCGCTCACCCCATCGCGCAAGCGCCCGAAGTGGTTGTGGATCAGCACAGCGAGCGGCAGTGCCACCATGTGCTGCGGAATGCCCGACGCGGCTGCCAACCAGAGTGTGTTCTTGAGCGACTTCCAGAACCACGCGTCCTGCATCGCGAAGATGAAGTTGTCCAGGCCCACGAACTGCATGGCTTCCAAGCCATAGCTGGGCTCCCAGGACTGGAATGCCAGCCAACCCGAGAAGAGCAGAGGGAACAGACCGAACAGCGCGAAAAGGATCAGGAAGGGGCTGATCAACAGGTACGGCGCCCAACGAATCGGCACGCGCATGCTCAACGTGCGGCCCTCACTTCCAGCACGCGTTGGGCATCCGCCAGCGCCTGCTCGATTGGCTTGTTGAACTCCAGGACGTTGTCTAGCTCCGAGTTGGTGACCTCGTCGGCAAACTTGTGCTGACGGTGCATGCGCAGAGCCGGAATGCGTTGGGCGGCTTCTCGCCAAAGCAAGCGCGCGCGCTGCCCATTGAGGAAGGGCAATGGTTCGGCGAAGAAGGGATCGTCCTGGGCTGCACGCAGCGCAGGGAAGGCGTCTTCTTGCTTGAAGGCCTGCAGCTGAACGTGGCGGTCGCGGGTGAGCGCTTGAAGCAGAGACCAAGCCAACTCGCGTCGCATCGGATGGGCGCGCCTGGGCAGGGCGTAATAAGTGCCCCCGTAGAAGGCAAAGCTCTGCTCGGGAAGATGCGCAACGCGCCAGAGGTCCTTGGTGTTCGGGCACACCCAGTTGGCCATCTGACCGGCCATCCAGGCCCCAGACAGCTCGGTGGCCAGTCGCCCGCGCTTGAGGCCCTCGGCCCAGTCAGGCGTCCAGTTGACTGCTTGCGCATCAAGGCCGTCTCGGCGCACCTTCCGGGCCAGCTCGAAGGCTTGTACGAACGCCGGCTCCGTCACCCGCGGTCGGTTCTGCGCGTCGAAGTATTGGCCGCCATCGGCCGGGACGCTGCATCGAACCATGATGTCCTTGAGGGTGCGGGCATGGCTGATCAGGTATGCGCCGGTGGCCTTCTTGATCTCGCGGCCTGCCGCCACGTAAGAGGCCCAGCTATCCGTCAATGACGCTTCGGGCACACCGGCCTTAGCCAGCAGGTCGTGGCGGTACAGCAGGGTGCCAGGCCCGATGTCGGCCGGAATCGCCACCTGCCGGCCTTCGCGATTGCGGGCGAGGGAGAACGCGAATCCGGTGAACTCCGACTCCAGGCGATCGGCGTTGAACGGCTGCTGGGACAGGTCGAGCAGCCCGCCACCCAGCGCGAACCCTCCCATGTAGGTGGTTTCCAGTGCCACCAGGTCAGGCAGATGCCCCGATGTGGATAGTGCAGTGGTCATGGCGGTGTGGTGATCGGCGTACTGCCGACTCACCAGGCGCACTGTCACCCCGGGGTGCTGAGATTCCCAGCGTGGCAGCACGGCCCGGATGATCTGGTCGACATTTGGGTACGCGGTCACCGTCAGCTGCACACCGGCCGCTGCATACGCCGCAGGCCAAGCCAGCGCAGATCCGGCGAGCAACTGGCGTCGTGAGAGCTGGGACATCGAGGTGGGGACTGTGACAGGCACGCAAGAGGACGGAGCGCCGTGCGATGAAAGCGCTTTCAGTCACTGAATTCTGCGGGAGCCCGAAGGCGGCCGATTCCCCACAAACCCTAGGGAAGCGCTGATGAAGTCCCCGTGGCGTGTGCGCGCACGTGCACCGGCCGGGACGTGGGTTGCTTGCGAAGCTCCGACTTCCCGTTCGCGGCTGCAGCAGGCCCGATGAACATGCTGGCCGGCAAACTCGCCAGCCTAAGGCGCGTCATTCCGAGAGATCACGAAGTGCCCGCGAGGGCCGTCAGCAGCGCTTTCCTCGAAGCCCGTCAGCCCTTGGCTCGTCCGCATGTCGAACGCTCAACGGCACGTCGCCCCGAATGCCTTCCCGCGCTCAGAGTCCCGTGCAAGCAGGAGCGCCGCCCTGGCAGACTCAGCGCATGCGGCGCCGGGTCGATTCGCGCACCACCAGCTCAGGCGGCGGCAAGTTCGCGCTGGGGGTCTCCGCGCGCAGCAGCGCCAGCATGGCGCGAGCCGCGCCTGTGCCCAGCTCGTAGACCGACTGGCGCACCGTGGTGAGTGGCGGCAATGCGTACTTGGCGACCGAAACGTCGTCGAACCCTACCAGCGAGATATCGTCTGGCACTCGAAGTCCGCGCCGGTGCAGCGCGAGCAAAGCACCGAAGGCCATCTGGTCGTTCGAGGCGAACAGGGCGGTGAAGGGTGCGCCGTCGTCAAGCAAGCGCATCACGCCAAGTAGGCCGCTCGGCTCCGTGAAGTCCCCCTGGACCACCAAAGCGGGATCGAAGGGGATGCCCGAATCCTTCAAGGCCTGCTCGTAGCCGCGCAGTCGCTCGACCGCATCGCCATGCGCCAGATCGCCGGACAGGAAAGCGATGCGGCGATGGCCGAGATCGACCAGATGCTGAGTCGCGAGCCGGGCTCCCAATGTGTTCTCAAAATTGAGGCTGAAGATCTGTGGGCCTCGCAGCTGTCGACCGACAACCACCATCGGCAGTTCGCGTGCATACCGCAGCAGCGCGGCATTGGGCAATCGCCCGGCGAGCACGATGAGACCATCGACGCGCCTGGCCAGCAGGGTCTCGATGGCTTTGCGCTCATCCGCCTCTTGCCAGTTGCCGCTGACAAACAGCGGCACATAGCCTGCCTGTTCCATCACCCCCTCGATGCCGTACATCGCCTCGCCATAAAAGGGGCTGCTGATGGTCTGAGTGACGACGCCGACGGACAGAGTCCGGCCCCCGGCAAGTCCGCGAGCAACGGGGTTGGGACGGAATCCGAGTTGCTCGATCGCGTCCTCCACGGCCTGCTGCTTTTCAGGGCTGACTGCGGCGGTACCGTTCAGGATGCGCGACACCGTGCTGGGTGACACGCCGGCTTTGAGTGCCACTTGCTCAAGAGTCACGGGCGCACCGGCACCGGTCGCCTTGGAAGTCGAACGAGTTCTGCGCTTGGAGGGCTTGGAGTCCGGGCTCATGCCGAATTGCGTGGCGGGCGTGGCGGGCGTGGCGGGCGTGGCGGGCGAGTGTAGTCAGCGCGCACTCGGACTGCGGGTGCCACTGCCCCCTTCGCCGACGCTCGCCGGATCCAGCGGACCTTGCGGCGCCAGGCTGCGCCCGGCAATGCCTTGCGACTGCTGCTCGCTGTGCTCGCGTAGCGCCAGGTATTTCCAGAGATGCTGCAGCGCTTCGGCCGGCTGATCCTGCTGCTCCAGGAGGCGCGCAAGTTGCAAGTGAGCCTGAAGTTGCTGCGGCCGCGACTGGATGCGCTCGGCCAGCTCAAGGGCATGGCGGCAGCTGCGAATGGCTGATTGCGTGTCGCCGCGCGCAAGCGCGATTTCTGTCCACGTGCGGCTGGCAGCACCTTCCAGCCAGTGGTGGTGTAGCCGAGTGGCGATGTCGAGAGCCAGCCGACAGTCGGCGACGGCCAAGGGCAATTGCCCACGCGACAGCGCGGCACGCGCAAGGTGCCAATGGGCTTCAGCCTCGAACTCCCGGTGGCCGCCCCGCCGTGCTGCGGCCAGACCATGGGAAAACTGCCGCTCGGCATCTTCCAATTGCTGGCTCTCAAGATGGCCCACGCCCAGGTTCAACGCCACCTTGGCAGCGAGGTAGGAGTCGTTGAGCGGACGCAACTGCAGCAGCGCATCGCGATGAAAACGCAGGCCGGTGTTCCACGCGCCCATCGCATAGTGAATCTGGCCCAGCCCGACACGGGCTGCAACGCCCACCCGCCGCTCGCTGGCGGACTCGGCCAGGTCCAGTGCCCGAGACCATTGCTCGGTGGCTTCAAGGTAGTCGCCAGTTTGGTACGCCGCCCGACCCAAGGCCTCAGCCAGGCGGGCTGCCTGCTCGCCGTGTCGCTCGGGCCATTGCTCCAGTCGATCTGCGCTTCGGGAAAGCGCTTCACGCAAGTCGAGCGCACGGCCCGCATGCTCCGCCAAATGGAACCGCAAATAAAGCAGGTCGGCCGCCGCCAGGACTTGCTGATCCCTTTCCGCCTGCTCCTGAGCTCGGGCGAGCGATCGTTCCACTAGCAAAGGATGTCGCGTGGCCGCTCGAGAAAGGCGCTGCAAGGCGGGTGCAGGCAATGGGGTGGCGGCAGACAGTTCGGGAAGCACAGTGCAGACGGGGGATCGAGTGACCGCGGCGCAGTTTGCGTCGCCGAAGGCGAGGGAAGGATAGTCGGTGACCGACGCCGCTGGCAGGCAACTGGTTTCTACCCACTTTACTACCATTTGACCTGCCAACTAGTTGGTATTAGACTGGTATCCATGCCGACCATCGCCGCCCCTGCTTCACCGATCCCTGCCCCTGCGCGTGATGACATCCGGCACTGGGTCGGTGTGGACGGGGGGGGCACAGGCACCCGAGCCAGGCTGTGCGACGCTGCGGGGCGGACGTTGGCGGAGGGCCAGGCTGGACCGTCGGCGCTGGGGCAGGGCGTCGAACAGGCTTGGCGAAACGTGCGTCAGGCGGTGGAGCAGGCAGTGCTTGTTGCCGGTGTCACCGACTTCGAATGGGCCCATTCGGCCATCGGCCTGGGTCTTTCCGGGGCCAGCCAGATGCACGCGGCGCAGGCATTTGCCGATGCCGCTCCACAGGGTGTGCGCCTTGCGCTTGAGACGGATGCTTGGGCAGGTTTGCTTGGTGCTCACGCTGGCGAGCCGGGGGCGTTGCTGATTGCAGGCACGGGCTCCATCGCCATGGCCCTGTGGCCTGACGGGCGACGCAGCCGGGTGGGCGGTTGGGGCTGGCGGCTTGGGGATGAAGGCAGCGGAGCGTGGCTGGGCCAGGCGGCGCTGCGTCATTTGGTGCGAGCTCTGGACGGGCGCGAGTCCCGCGGGGCCCTGGCCGACGCTCTGTTGGGCCAACTGGGCACGAGCGATGCCGGTGTCCTCGCCTGGCAGCACGCAGCCGACCAGCGGGACCATGCTGCTCTGGCCCTGTTGGTTTTTGAACTCGAGCACGAGGACCCCGTGGCGAAGGTACTGCTGAATCGTGCGGTGGAAGAGTTGACCCTGCATTTGCAGGCACTCGACCCTACGTTCAGCCTGTCCGTCTGCCTCTCCGGCAGCGTGGCGCTGCGACTGGCCCCACGACTGCAAGCCCATTGCGCTGCACGTTGGGCCGCCCCCAAGGGCGACGCCATGGCAGGCGCGTTGCGACTGATCCACGCGCCGAACGGTGCACAGGAGTGCGAATGAAATCCAAGTTGCCCTTCGCCTTTGAGGCAGAAGCCGAGTCACCCTCGCCCCTGTACCTTCAACTGGCGCTGGCGCTGTCTCGCGCCATCAGCGAAGGCGGCTATCAGGCGCATGAGGCTCTGCCTTCGGAGCGTGTGCTGGCCGAGGAGCTCGGCATCTCACGCGTCACAGCGCGCAAGGCCATCGAGCGCTTGGTTGAGCAGGGCCTGATCGTTCGCAAGCATGGCTCTGGCAACTACATCGCTCCACGGCTGGAGCAGCCACTCACCCGGCTGACCAGCTTCACCGAGGAGCTTCACCAGCGGGGCTTCGTGCCGCAATCGCGGTGGCTCCAACGCGTGCTGGCACCCGCACAGGCAGACGAGCAACTCTCGCTCGAGTTGCATGCGGGTGAGCGCGTGGCGCGGCTGGAGCGCCTGCGCCTGGCCGACAACGTCGTCATGGCGTACGAGGTCAGCGTGCTGCCGGAAAGCGTGCTCCCGAACCCTGAGGCGGTGGCGGCATCGCTCTACACCCATCTGGCGCAGAGTGGTCAGGCGCCGATGCGCGCGCTGCAGCACATCCGGGCCATGAATGCCGATCTGAAGCTGGCCTCCCTGCTGGAGGTGCCGCTCGGCGCTGCAGTGCTCTTCATCACCCGGGTCGGCTACCTGGCTGATGGCAAGGCGGTGGAGCTGACGCATTCGTATTGCCGCTCGGACTACTACGACTTCGTGGCCGAGATGCGCCGCGAACCGGTCTGAGCGTGCGGCGCAGCGCCTGTTGGCTGTCCGAGGAGGGCAGCCACTTTCTCCGTGGCGAGTTGCTGGTTGACGGCGACGGTCGAATTGCGGCGCTGCGAGGCGAACGCATGGAGGGGGCGCTGAAGGAGGGCGAACGCTGGCTGTTGCCTGGCTTTATCGACCTGCATGTGCACGGCGGGGCAGGTGCGGACACCATGGATGGCGGCGATGCTGTCGCACGCTTGGCGCGCTTGCACGCCCGCCATGGCACGACCGCCTTGCTCGCCACCACCATGACTGCACCGCTGGACGAGGTGCGAGCGGCTCTTGACGCGCTGGCGGCGCACTGCCAGGCCCGCCCGGCGCGGGCCGCCAGAGTGCTCGGTGTGCACCTGGAAGGACCCTTCATCAGCCCGCGGCGCCTGGGTGCGCAGCCCGACTGCGCCCGATTGGCGCTGACCGACACCTTGCATGACTTGCTGGCGCGCGCTCCGATTCGCGTGCTCACGCTGGCTCCAGAAGAAGGGGCTCACCTGGCCCTGATTCCTTGGCTGGTGGAACGAGGCGTGCGCGTGCAACTCGGGCACAGCCTGGCCAGCTATGAGCAGGGTGTCGCAGCGCTGGAGGCCGGGGCGACCGGATTCACCCACTTGTTCAATGCCATGAGCCCGCTGCAGCACCGTGCGCCTGGACTGGTTGGGGCCGCGCTCGCGCACGCCCAGCACGCCGAACTCATCCCCGACTTGCTGCATGTGCATGCAGGGGCGTTGCGTGCCGCCCTTCGAGCCATCCCGGGCGCCTACGCGGTCACCGATGCAACCGCCGCCGCCGGCATGCCCGACGGCGAGTTCGCACTGGGTCGCCAGCGTGTCTTTCATTGCGCGGGCGGCGTGCGCCTGGCCGACGGCACGCTGGCAGGCAGTGCCTTGACCATGGATCAGGCGCTGCGCAATCTGGTGCAGATCGGTCTGCCACTGGCCGAAGCGGCACAACGCTTGAGCCGCCACCCGGCGGATTACCTGGGGCTGCAGGACCGAGGCCGCTTGGTCGTCGGTGCCTGGGCTGATTTCGTGGAGTTGGACGCCGACCTGCGCCTGCGGGCGGTGTTTGTCGAAGGAGAGTCGATTGAGCTGGAATCCTGAAGCGGCTGCGAGCCGCATGGCCGCGGAATGCCGTGCTGCGCCTTCCATGGTGGCGCAGCAACTGGCGCAGGACGCCGAGGCCTACGAGCGACTGGGCCGCAGCCTGCGCGAGCAGCCCCCCCAACTGGCGGTGACCGTGGCGCGTGGCAGCTCCGACCACGCTGCGCACTATCTTGGCTACTTGCTGATGCACCGGCTGGGCCTGTGGGTGTCTTCGCTGCCGATGTCCTTGATCACGCTGTACCGCAGCCCGCTGCAATGCCGAGGCGTGCTGGGGCTGGCGCTGTCGCAGTCCGGGCAGAGCCCGGACTTGATCGCGCCGCTGGAGCACCTGCGGCAGGGCGGTGCCCGCACCGTGGCCCTGGTCAACGCGCCTGGATCGCCCCTTGCGGCAGCCGCTGAATTCGAACTGCCTCTCCGTGCCGGTCCGGAGCTGTCCGTGGCGGCCACGAAGAGCTACATCGCCCAGCTGGTAGCGGGGGCGCGGCTGGTCGCGAACTGGCAGCGCGACGCCGAACTGCTGGCCGGCCTGCAGGCTCTGCCTGAGAGCCTGGAGCAAGCCGCTGCGCTGGACTGGAGCCTCGCCGTGGACCGCCTGCGCGGTGCGGATCGCTTGTTCGTCATCGGCCGCGGCCCCTGCCTTGCCATTGCTGAAGAGGCGGCGCTCAAGTTCAAGGAAACCTGTGGCATCTCGGCCGAGGCTTTCTCCAGCGCGGAAGTGCAGCATGGCCCGATGGCCTTGATGGGCCAGGGCTTCGCCGCGCTGTTGCTGGCCCCGCGCGGACCGGCCCAGGCCGGCACGGTGGCTCTGGCCGAGCGTCTGCGCGAGCAGGGCGCCACCGTGCTGCTGGCCGCGCCGCCGGGAACGCCGGGTGCCGACCTGCCGTTGCACCCGGCCGCGCACGAGTTGCTTGACCCAATTGCGGCCGTGCAGAGCTTCTACCCGATGGTCGAACAGCTGGCGCGTGCGCGCGGCATGGACCCCGACCGTCCTCCCCACTTGCGCAAGGTCACCCGCACCGCATGAAACTCGACCGCGAAGCCGCCCGTCGCCTGGCCGCCGCGCTGGTGATGATCGACATCCCCGGCACTACGCTCGGTGAGCCCGAGCTGGCGCTGCTGCGCCGCTATCCCCTGCGAGCCATCTGCTTGTTCCGGCGCAATCTCTCAGGCCTGGCCGGGACGCGCCGGCTCACCGCCGAACTGCACGCCTTGCTGGGGCCGCGTGGGCTGGTGGCCATCGACCAGGAAGGCGGCGCCGTGTCGCGCGCCACCTTCGTGCCCGTCGGACCTTCCGGCATGGCCTTGGGTGCGGTGGGCGACGCCGAGTTGGCCCAGCAAGTTGGCGCAGCCACGGCCCGCTCGATGGCCTGGCTGGGCGTCAACTGGAACTTCGCGCCCGTGCTGGATGTGAACAACAACCCGGCCAACCCGGTGATCGGCGAACGCAGCTTCTCGGACGACCCGGACGAGGTGGCGCGACTGGCCGGTGCCTGGATGAAAGGCAGCCTGGCCGAAGGGGTGGCCTGCTGCGTGAAGCACTTCCCCGGCCATGGCGACACGCATGAGGACTCCCACCATGCACTGCCGCAGGTCGACAAGAGCCTGCCGGAGCTGGAGGCACTGGAGCTGCGGCCCTTCCGCCGCCTGAACGACTGCGCGCCGGCACTGATGACCGCGCACATCGTGTACCCGCAGCTTGACCCTGAGCGCCCGGCCACGCTGTCGCCGTTCTTTCTGACCGAGCTGCTGCGCCGGCGCATCGGCTACCAGGGGGTGGTGATCACCGACGCACTGATGATGCGTGCCATCGCCGACCGCTGGGGCCATGCCCGTGCAGCGGTCCTGGCCCTGCAGGCTGGTGCCGACATGGTGCTGGCGCAGGGCAGCCTGGCCGAGCAGGAGGGCGCGATCGAGGCGGTCACCGATGCGCTGCTTGACGGGCGGCTCGACGCCGAAGCCTTGCAACTCGCCGCGAACCGCGTCGATCGGCTGGCGGCGCACTACCCGGCCTCGCTGCGCGAAGTCGATCCCGCTCAGTGGGCGCGAGACGAGCGCTTGATGGAACGCGCCGCCGAACGCGCGCTGACTGCTTTGCGTGCGCCGCAACCGCCCAAAGGCCCGCTGCGTGTCATCACCCAGGGCGAGGTGAGCAGCGACGGCGTCAGTGAGGCTGGCCCTTCCGCGCGCGACGTCGCTTCCCTGTGGGAGCCGGATGTGGACATCGAGTGGCTGGTGGTGCCCAAGCTCAGCGCCCTGCGCGCCGAGCAGATTCCGCGCGACGGTCGATGCAATGTGTTGGCCTCCAACACCCGCGCGCGGTATCCGGAGTCGGCGCAGGACTGGCCGATTGACCTGCATCTGGCGCTTTGGAACCCCTTCCAGTCGCTCGACCTGCCCGTGCCTACCCTGCTCACCTGGGGCTACGACGCACCGGCCCTGCGCGCCCTGCGTGCTTGGCTGAACGGTGATCTACAGGCTCAAGGGCGCGCCCCCATCCGAGCCTTGGAGCACGCATGAACTCGTCGCCGCTTCGCTGGGTCCCCAGCCTCTACTTCGCTCAGGGTCTGCAGTTCTTTGTGGTCATCCTCATTGCTGGGCTGATGTTCAAGAACCTCGGGGTGAGCAATGCGGACATCGCCCGCTGGACCGGGCTCATGGGTCTGGCGTGGGCGTTCAAGCCGCTGTGGAGCCCGCTGATCGAACTGGTGCCGAGCAAGAAGCGCGTGGTCGTCATCGCGCAGGCCATCGGTGCCGCCGGCTTGGCGGCGGTGGCACTCGCCCTGCAGTTGCCGGCCTGGTTCGCGCTGAGCATTGCGGTGTTCTTCGTGCTGGCCTATGCCTCGGCGACGCACGACATCGCCTGTGACGGTCTGTACATGGCCTCGCTGGATGCCAAGCGCCAAGCTGCCTATGCAGGCTGGCAGGGCGCCTTCTTCAATGCCAGCAAGTTCCTCACCCTGGGCGGCCTGCTGGTGCTGGCCGGTTGGCTGGAGAAGCGCCACGGCGTCGCCAATGCCTGGTCGGTGATCTTTTTGCTGTTGGCCCTGCTGCTCGCTGGGCTGGCTGTCTGGAATGCCAAGGTGCTGCCACCTGCCATCGGCAAGCCGCCGGCGCGCGCCCAGCTGTGGCAGAACTTTGCCGAGGTGCTGGTTGACTTCCTGAAGAAGCCGGGCATTGGCTGGTTCTTCCTCTTCATCGTGCTGTTTCGCTTCGCCGAGGGGCAGGTGCAGACCATCGGCCCGCTGTTCCTGATCGAGCCGCGCGACAAGGGGGGTCTCGGCTTGAGCACGGAGCAGGTGGGCGGCATCTACGGCACGGCGGGCACGGCGGCCTTTCTGGTCGGCTCCATCCTGGGCGGCTACTTCACCGCGGCCCTGGGCCTGCGCCGGGCCATGCCGGTGCTGCTGGTGGCGATGATGATCCCCAACGCGGTGTTCTGGGGCCTCGCCAAGGTGCTGCCCACCGACCTGTGGCTGACCACCGCGGCCATCTCTGTCGAGATGGCCGGCTACGGCTTCGGTTTCGTCGGGATGATCCTGTTCATCATGCAGGTCGTGGCGCCGGGTCGCTTCAACACCGCGCATTACGCGCTGGGCAGCGGCGTCATGCAGTTGGGCTTCATCTTCAGCAAGACGATCAGCGGCGACGTGGAGCAGGCGCTGGGCTATGAGGCCTTCTTCGCCTGGACAGTGCTTGCCGGATTGCCCGTGCTGCTGCTTTGGTTCTGGGTGCGCCGGCGGGTGATGGCGCCAGCGGCTGCAGCATGAGCGCGACGCTCGCCCTGGCGGCGGCGCTTTTTTTCGACGACTTCAACCAGGCGGATTTGGCTGCGCTGCGTACGGGTGGCTGGACGCTGCGCAGCAGCGCCGGGCACCCCGGCATTCCAGGTGCTCGCTGGGATCCGGCGCGCATCGAACTGCCTGGACAAGGTGTGCTGCGGCTGCACGCGGCCACCGACGGCACGCCGGCGGGCAGCTTCCAAACCCAGATTTGCCGCCCGCAGCAGTTCTTGTGGGGCAGCACCAGCGCCCGGGTGCGCTTCAGCGACACGCCGCTGTCCGGCCCTGATGGCGATGCCGCCGTGCAGGCCTTCTTTCAGGTCAGCCCCCTGCGCTTCGACTACGACCCGCTCTTCAGCGAACTGGACTGGGAATACCTGCCCAATGGCGGCTGGGGGGCGCCGGACACGCGGCTCTACGGGGTGGCTTGGCAGACCGTTCGCCTGGAACCCTGGGAGAGTCACAACCTGAGCGTGGAGGACAAGCAGTCCTTCGGCGGGCGCTGGGTGCAGCTAACGGTTCAGGCCACGCCGCAGGGCAGCCGCTGGTTCGTGGATGAGCGAGAGATTGCCTTCCATGCCGGTCGCACCGTGCCGCGCCAAGCCATGGGCCTGGCCTTCAGCCACTGGTTCAGCCCTGGCAACCTGCTGCCAGCCGGCCCGACCCGGCAATACGCCTTCGACGTGGACTGGGTGGTGCATGTGGCGGGCGAACCCTTGAGCCCGCAGCAACTGCGCGAACGCGTACTAGGCCTGCGAGCGCAGGGTGTTGCTGCGCATGACAGCTTGCCTCCAGCCCCCCAACCACCCACTTGCGACTTCTGACGGAACGCCTGCCATGCTTCGAGTCCTGCTTCTCGTATTGAGCCTCCTTTCTGCATGGCCCTTGCAGGTTACTGCGCAGGCGGAGCCGCCTTGGTTCGGCGGCGGCGCCCGCGAAGTGAAGAAGGGTTCCGAGCGGGTGGTGGGGGTGTACGTCATCAACGAGCGGCCCGTCGCCAGCGTCGATGCGCTGCCACGAGGCAGTGTGAGCCATGTGCTCTACGCCTTCTTGCACCTGTGCGGGCCGGGGCAAGTCGCTCGCGATGCCCAAGCGTGCAAGGGGCGGCCCGACTACGACGTGGTGCCGCACCCGCAACACCGGATGTTCGATGCGGCCTTCGTGCGACTCAAGCAGCGCGACCCAGCAGTGCAGGTGCTGGCCTCGGTGGGTGGCTGGGGTGGGTCGGACCCGATTTTTCACCTGGCAGCCAGCGCCGAGGGCCGGGCAGCCCTGGTGGCATCCATGCAGCGGTTCCTTCGAGCGCACGAAGGATTCGATGGCATCGACATCGACTGGGAGCATCCGGGCAGCAATGGCGCCGCCAATGGTGTGAAGTTGGGAAGCGCCGAGGATGGACCGAACTTCGCCTTGCTCATGAAGGACCTGCGCGCCGGACTCGACGTGCTGGGCAAGGAGCGGGCCAGGCGTTACGCACTCACCGTGGCCGTGAACGCCACGGCGGAAGTGTTGGACCGCATCGATTGGAGCCAGGCCGCACCGCCCCTGGATCTGGTGTTCCTGATGACCTACGACTTTCATGGGCCTTGGACCGAGCGCGCGGGCCATCATTCGCCGCTGTTCAGCAGTTGGTCGGGAGCCGACGACAGCCTTGCCCAGTCGGTGGCGCACATGCACCGGCACCGTGTGCCCCTGAGCAAACTGGTGGCTGGTGTGGCCTTTTACGGTCGCGGTTTCGCCGGTGTGGCTGAGCCCCGACCCGGGGTGGCGCGCCAGGGACTGTTCCCAGCCAACGAGGACGGTTCGATCTTCTACAAGGACATCGCCCGTCAATACCTTGATGCCCAGGGGCGAGGCCGGGGCGGTTTCGAGGCCCGCTTCAGCGAAGCTCAGCAAGCCTGGAGCCTGTTTGACGCGGCCGGCCAACGCTGGATCGGCTACGACGATCCGCGCGCGGTGGCAGCCAAGGCGCGCTTTGCCCGCGAACTGGGCTTGGCCGGCGTGTTTGCCTGGGAACTGAGCCAGGACAACGGCGATCTCCTCAACGCCATGAACAGGGGCAGCGGTCACCGCTTGCTGAAGTCGAGCGTGCGGCGCTGAGGCAGGGCGAGTCGTCGGCGGGGTGCAACCAAGGCAGATGGCGGATTGCGGCGGCCTTTGGCAGGTCGACAAAATGCCACTTAAATACCACTCTGCGACAGGCTTGACTGCGTGGCGTCGATCTGTGCGCCACCCTTGCAGGCCTCGATCTCAATACGACGCCCTGCAGCGATATCGAGTGGGCGGTAGTGCCATCTGTGCATACTGGTCTTCATTCGGGAAAGTACGTGTGAACCACTGGTAGCAAAGTGGATTGCAGTAAGGCTATAGTCCCATGCATGCGATTCGCTATCACTGGCATGCCAATGCGAACCACACCCCTTACCACCCTGGAGAGTCACTCATGAAGTTCCGCCCTACGCCGATTCACGCCGCTGCGGTGCTGCTGACCCTGCCGGCCGCCGTGCTGGCCCAGACCTCGCCCCAAGCCACCAACCCCCAGCAACTGGAGACGGTGGTGGTGACGGGCATTCGTGCGTCGTTGCAGCAAGCCATCAACGTCAAGCGCAAGGCAGAGGCGCATGTGGACGTCATCACGGCCGAAGACATCGGCAAGATGCCGGACAAAAACGTCGCCGATTCGCTGGCGCGGGTACCCGGCGTTTCTGTGCTCAACAGCCCGGCCGGTGGCTCGGGTGGCTTTGATGAGCGCGACCGCGTGGGCCTGCGTGGCACCAACCCTAGCTTGACGCAAACCCTGTTGGACGGCCACGGCATCGCCAATGGGGACTGGTTCGTGCTGGACCAGACCGGCGCCGGCGTGGGGCGCAGCGTCAGCTATGCGCTCTTGCCTTCTGAACTGGTCGCGCGGGTAGAGGTGCGCAAGAGCTCCGAAGCTTCGCTGGTAGAGGGTGGCACAGCTGGATCGGTGAACATCATTACCCGCCGCCCACTGGATTTCTCCAAGCCTCTGACCTTCGAGGCGGGCATTGGAGCGGTGTACGCCGACCTGCCCAAGAAGACTGACCCGCAAATCAGCGCTTTGCTGAACTATCGCAGCGAAGACAAGACATTCGGCCTGCTGGTGCAAGCGTTCTCCGAGAAGCGCAGCTTGCGCCGCGACGGGGTCGAGACCCTGGGCTTCATCAATCAGCTGACCAAGGACAATGCGCCTCAGCTGATTGCTGCACGTCCCGACTTGGAAGGCGTGTACGTCCCCGACCTGATTGGTAGCGCCTACTTCACACAGGAGCGTGAGCGCAAGGGTGGCTTGGTGCGCGCGCAGTTCCGTCCCACCAAGGACCTGGATCTGCTCTTGACCGGCTTCTCATCCAAGATGGATGCCGACAACTACAACCGCAACTATCTGATTGCCCCGCGTCCGGGTCTGGTCAATGGGGCCACGATTTCGAACTATCAGGTGGCCACCGACAAGAACGGGGTCAAGACCCTGGCCAAAGCGACCTTCGACTGGGCCAGTGCGTCCACCGCAGGCTACTACGACATGATTTCTCGCAAGGCCTCAGCCGAAAGCGGCTTCGTGAGCCTGGACGGGACGCTCAAGGTCAGTGATGCCCTGGTGCTGAACGCCAGCGTGGGCAACTCCAAGGGCAAGGGCAAGACGGTCAGCCAAGACGTGGTCGAACTGGCCATCCGCACCACCAAGGCGAACTTCGCTCTGAACGGGAACGATGCGGCGCCGTCCTTCGGGTTCACTAACCCCTCGATGGGCCTCGACTGGATCTTTGGTACCCAGAACGTGCAGGTCCACGACCAGGAGAGCTGGGCTCAATTGGATGCGGAGTACACGTTGGACTCTGGCGTATTGCGCAGCCTGAAGTTCGGCGCGCGCCAGGCCGAGCACAAGCGCTACACGGACGCGACGGTCAACCAAGGCCCGGGCTGCGCAAGTGGCGCGCCCTACCGCGTCGGCCCCTGGGACTGGAGCAAGCCGAGCGCCTGTGCGGACGCCAATGGCAACGACGCTCCCGCACTGTCGCCCTTCTCCAGCCTGCCCGCGCTGACGAACAACTACCCCGGCAACTTTGGCAGTGGACTAGGTACGGGTTTCCCAACCAACATCGGGTACATCCCCGCAGACGTGCTGGCCGCCTACAACGCCAAGTTCACCAACCGCGACCCGGTGGCGCGGCGCTCTCCCGGCGATGGCGGCGAGTACAACGTCAAGGAGACGTCCACCGCTGCCTACATTCAGGGCAATCTGGAGGGTGAAGGCTGGAGCGGCAACGTCGGCTTGCGCGTGGTGCGAACCGAGCAGACCTCGGGCTCGTTCCGAGCCAGCTTCCCTAACGAGACCCCAGATGTCAGTTCGCTGTTCGGCAACTTCAACGCCACCAGCAGCAACCGAACCTACACCGACTTCCTCCCCAGCGCCAGCCTGCGAGTGGATGTGAGCAAGGACGTGGTGGGTCGCCTGGCACTGAGTCGCACCATCACCCGCGCCGACTACACGGCCCTGTCTGCGTTCACGTCGCTGAACACCACGGGTATGTTCCTGGACAACACCACGGTGGGGGGAGGCACGGCCGGCAATGCCGACCTGAAGCCGATCCGTTCGACCAACTTCGACGCCAATCTGGAGTGGTACTTCGCGCCTCGATCGTTTGTGTCGGTCGGTACCTTCCACATGGAGATGAGCAGCTACATCACCAATGGCACCTTCACCGGCACCTATCCGGTGTTGCTCGGCAATACCGTTCCTGGCCCCGTTCAGCAGTTGGTGAACCGCCAGTTCGTGATCACCGGCTTGGCCAACAAGAAGGCCTCAGTCACCGGTCTGGAGTTTGCCTTTGAGATGCCGGTGGCGGCCAACTTCGGTGTCAACGCGAACTACACGTTGTCCAACGGGCACGACGAGGATGGCAAAGTGCTGCGTGGCAATGTGAAGAACACGCTCAATCTGGGCGGCTACTTCGAAAACGACTCGCTGTCGCTGCGCGTCAACTACAGCCTGACCGATGACATCTTCATCGGCTCTGATCGCGCCACGGACTACTACCAGAAGGCCAATGGAGTGTTGTCGGCTTCGCTGGGCTACAAGTTCAGCCAGCACTTTGCGATCAGCCTGGACGCACAGAACCTGAACAACCCCAAGCTGAAGTACTACGCTTCGGAGGTTCAGCCGCGCGCCATCTACCAAAATGGACGCCAGTTCTACCTGACTGCACGCGTCAAGTACTGACACCCTAAGCGCACAGCGCATTGCACCCAGGGGAACGTGCCCACCACGTTCCCCTTTTTCTTTGGGATGCCGCCATGAGCGAGACTGCTACCGTCATCGATCAGTACATCGCCACGCGTTCGTTGGCGACCGGCAGCGAGCCCCCGATCCAGCATGTATGCGTGGTCGGAGGCGGCACGGCGGGCTGGATGTCCGCGCTGATGCTGGCCACCACTTCTTTCGGCCCGCGTCTGAAGGTGACGGTGCTGGAGTCGCCTCAGGTCGGGATTATTGGCGTCGGAGAGGGCTCCACACCTTGGCTGCGCAACTTCTTCGATGTGCTGGGTATCGAGGAGTCCGAATGGATGCCGGCCTGCCACGCCACGTACAAGAGCGGCATCACTTTCCAGGGCTGGTCGACCAAGCCAGGCTTCGAGCGCTATTTCCACCCCTTCGTGTCGATGCTCGACAACCTGACCATGCACCCCTTCGTGGACAACGTGCATGCCAGGCTGGAGGGGGCCGACGTTGCTGCCCATCCAGATCGCTTCTTCGTGGCAGCTGCCTTGGCAAGGCAAGGCCGGGCGCCCCGCGCGCCGGCGAACTTCCCCTTCGATGTCTGGTACGGCTACCACTTCGACGCGACCCTGCTGGGCCAGTTCCTCGGGCGCAAGGCGGTTCAACGGGGTGTTCAGCACCTGCAGCGCCATGTCGAGCACGTGCAATTGGACGAGCGCGGCGACATTTCCAGCTTGCGATTGGACGGTGGTGAGAGCTTGCATGCCGACTTCTTTGTGGACTGCACGGGCTTTGCCTCCTTGCTCATCGGCCAGGCGCTGAAGACGCCGTTCATCTCGTACAGCGAGAACCTGTTCAACGATGCTGCGATTGCCTTGCCCTCAGCACCAGATGCACAGATCGAGTCGCAAACGGTGTCCACCGCCTTGAGACATGGCTGGGCTTGGAAGATTCCGTTGACCCAGCGCAACGGCAACGGTTACGTGTACAGCAGCGCACACTGCAGTGCCGACCAAGCAGAGACCGAATTGCGCCAACACTTGGCCCTGCTGGACGCCGATGTGCCGGCCCGCCACCTGAAAATGCGCGTGGGCCGGATGGCCAAGATCTGGAACCGCAACTGCGTTTCAATTGGGCTCTCCCAGGGCTTTATCGAACCCTTGGAAGCCACGGCGCTCTTGTTCGTGCAACGAACGGCGGCCATGCTGGTGGAAGCCTTGGAGCTAGGTGATCTCGGAGAAGCCGCTCAGCAGCGCTTCAATGACGGAATGCGCACCCGCTTTGAGAACACGCGCGACTACATCGTTGCGCATTACAAGACCAACTCCCGAACCGATACGGATTACTGGCGAGCCAATGCCGAAAACATGGCGATGTCGCCCTCGCTTCAGGGCGTGTTGATGACCTGGATGTCTCGTCAACCGCTGGCGCCTGCCCTGCGTGCCGGACGCTATGGTCAGGGCTATCCGATCGTCTCCTGGTATGCACTGCTGGCGGGCATGGGCATCTTTCCGGACGCACAGGATCTCCAGCCACCTTCCGCGCACCAGGCCAGGCATCGCCTGGATGCGGTGGACGACTTCGTGGCTCGAAGCGCGACGAACTTCCCCGATCACCGCGACCTGCTCGCGGACATTCCGCCGAGACTTGGAGACAAGACGCTTCAGCTCTACCTCTGGTAGTCAAGCGCCCAAGCGGTCTCTGAGTTCCTTGCGAAGGGCAGCGTCTCGGTCAGCGCTGATAGTGCCGAACAAGTGGCGCTGAGCTTCGGGAATATGGTCTAGTGCATCGGCACGGGCGCCAAAGACATAGTGATCGAGTAACGCCCGCCAGCCTTCCCGTTCACCATCGGGCAGGTGACGGAATGCCAGCATGGCCAGCCGCATGGCCGCAAGATGCAGGTCGTCGGAGCGGCCCGCAGCGGGCTGTGGCCGCCACCAATAGTTCATCAGGATGTTCAACTGCGGCGCGAGGGCTTCGACCTGATGAAACCAAAGCGGTGGGATGTAGATCGCGTCCCCAGGCTCCAGGTCGGCCACCTGCGCTTGTTCCAGCGCCTGCGCCAAAAGGGGGAAATCTGCGGCGCTGGCGGCGTGCAAGTTGGGGATGACCGTCACCGGTGCGCCGGTGGGGGCGTGATCAGGCGGGCCCAAGTAAAGCAGTGGAGCGCAGGCAGGGGGCAGTAGCGTGAAGCGACGCCGACCGGCTGCGACGCAAGCCAGGTTGTGTGAGTCGTCGAAGTGCGCAGGCACCGAGGCCCGGTTGCCAATCCAGATGCGCGGCGACACCGATTCGCTCAACAGCGGGCATGGGTTCTCCCGCTCCAGCCCGCTCAGCACATGGCTGACCAGCGCGCTTTGAACGGCCAGGCAGGGAGGTTCGGGGAACTGGCTGTAGCGCCAGAGTTGCTCGAACAGCTCTGGCAAGGTGCGCTTCTCGTGCACGAAGTTAAATCCGCTCAGCCCTTCCCGATAGCCGAAAGCGCGATGCGGCCCTGGGCGCGCCAGCACTCCGTCCACGCGTTGCCCTTGATCAAACCTTTGCAGGTACTCCAGCGCGGGCTCAAGGCCGCGGAGCCCTTGCTGAACCAACGGCCACTCCTTGACCACCTGGCGGACCACGACCGGCTCGTAGCCCGAAGCGACGCTCTCCTCAAACTCTGACTTGTTGATTCGTTCGATGGTTCTGATGGCGCGCATTTGTGCTCCTTAGCGTCCGACATCGGGAGTAGGGTGCAGTCGCAGCCTTGCCTGCTCGGGCGTTTCGATCAGCACACCCATGTGAGCCGCGCGCCTGCGCAGAGCCAGTAGGTCGCGATCGCGGGTCCACAGCGGAGCCTGGGCGGCCTTGGCGAGGTCTACGAACATTTGATCCGAGGCGTCGCGGCAGCGCAGTTCAAGGCATGGGGCGGATGCAGGAACGATCCGCGCAGGTGCTGCGAGAAAGGAAGGGTTTCGAACGTAACGGGCGGGGAAGGCTCGGTCAGCGACCCACTTCAACTCTTCCAGCATGGCCTCGGTGGCCAGCCACTGAAGCGAACCCTCTTGCAAGGCCTCGGCCACCCAGGCCGTGGAAGGGTTGCAAAACAGCCAGAGATCGAGCAAGACGTTGGTGTCGAGGACGATCCAGTTGTCGGTTTGTGGTGCCCGGGCTGCATCGAGCAACGGCGGTGGTGAACCCGGGTTGCCACGGATGCCCGTCTGCATATAATCGTCGGCTTTTCTTCGGTTTGGCCGAGGTGCGCCCGCGTGCTTGCGCGGAAGGGCACTGGCGAAAACCGGATTGTCGTTGACTTCAAACGGGAACAAGTCAGTAATGCCAACCATCAATCAGCTCGTGCGCCAAGGCCGTCAGGCCGAGGTCACGAAGTCCAAGTCGCCTGCGATGCAGAACTGCCCGCAGCGCCGCGGTGTTTGCACCCGCGTCTACACCACTACCCCGAAGAAGCCGAACTCGGCGCTTCGCAAGGTCGCCAAGGTGCGCCTGACCAACGGGTTTGAGGTCATCTCGTACATCGGCGGTGAAGGCCACAACCTGCAAGAGCACAGCGTCGTGCTGGTGCGCGGCGGCCGTGTGAAGGACTTGCCGGGTGTGCGCTACCACATCGTCCGCGGTTCTCTGGACTTGCAGGGCGTCAAGGATCGCAAGCAGTCGCGCTCGAAGTACGGCGCCAAGCGTCCGAAGAAGTAATCGTTGGTTGCACCGAATTGGTGCGATCGAGTAAGTGGGCGATGCAGTTGATGGCCGCCCGAGGCCTGAAGAAGGCCAACTGAAGCAAAGTTAGGAAGAGAAATGCCACGTCGTCGTGAAGTACCCAAGCGCGAGATCCTGCCGGATCCGAAGTTCCACAACGTTGACCTGTCCAAGTTCATGAACGTGATCATGGAGTCGGGCAAGAAGGCGGTCGCCGAGCGCATCATTTACGGTGCCTTTGAGCAGGTCGAGAAGAAATCCGGCAAGGATCCGTTGGAAGTGTTCACGACCGCGCTGAACAATATCAAGCCGCTGGTGGAGGTGAAGTCCCGCCGCGTGGGTGGTGCGAACTACCAAGTTCCCGTGGAAGTTCGCCCCGTCCGCCGCATGGCCCTGGCCATGCGCTGGTTGAAGGAGTCGGCGCGCAAGCGTGGTGAGAAGTCGATGGCCCTGCGTCTGGCCAATGAACTGCTGGAGGCCGCAGAAGGCCGCGGCGGTGCCATGAAGAAGCGTGACGAGGTTCACCGCATGGCCGAGGCCAACAAGGCCTTCTCGCACTTCCGCTTCTAAACTTCAGCCCCTTCGGCCGCCTCGGGTTACTACCAACCCGTAGGCGGCTCACGCATTTCGGAGCAAACCATGGCCCGCAAGACCCCCATCCAGCGCTATCGCAACATCGGCATCAGCGCGCACATTGACGCCGGCAAGACCACCACGACCGAGCGCATCCTTTACTACACCGGCGTGAACCACAAGATCGGTGAGGTGCACGACGGCGCCGCCACGATGGACTGGATGGAGCAGGAGCAGGAGCGTGGTATCACCATCACGTCCGCTGCCACGACCTGCTTCTGGAAGGGCATGGACATGAACTTCCCGGAGCACCGCTTCAACATCATCGACACCCCGGGGCACGTCGACTTCACCATCGAGGTGGAGCGTTCGATGCGCGTGCTCGACGGCGCCTGCATGGTCTATTGCGCCGTGGGTGGTGTGCAACCGCAGTCGGAGACCGTCTGGCGCCAAGCCAACAAGTACAAGGTGCCCCGTCTGGCGTTCGTCAACAAGATGGATCGCACTGGCGCGAACTTCTTCAAGGTCGTGGACCAGATGAAGACGCGCCTGAAGGCGAACCCCGTCCCGGTGGTCATTCCCATCGGCGCGGAAGACAACTTCAAGGGTGTGATTGACCTGTTCAAGATGAAGGCCATCATCTGGGACGAGGCCAGCCAGGGCATGAAGTTTGAGTACCAGGACATCCCGGCCGAGTTGGCCGAGGTGGCCAAGGAGTGGCGCGAGAAGATGGTCGAAGCGGCGGCAGAGGCCACCGAAGAGCTGATGAACAAGTACTTGGAGTCGGGCGACCTCTCCGAGGAGGAGATCAAGCTCGCGATTCGTCAGCGCACCATTGCCACCGAGATCCAGCCGATGCTCTGCGGCACCGCCTTCAAGAACAAGGGCGTGCAGCGCATGCTCGACGCGGTGATCGAGTTTCTGCCTTCGCCAGTGGATATTCCGCCCGTCAGCGGCACCGACGAGAACGAGCAGCCTGTTACCCGCAATGCGGATGACGCCGAGAAGTTCTCCGCGCTGGCCTTCAAGCTGATGACGGATCCGTACGTGGGTCAGCTGACGTTCGTTCGCGTGTACTCGGGTGTGCTGAAGTCTGGCGACTCGGTGTTCAACCCGATCCGTGGCAAGAAGGAGCGCATCGGCCGAATCCTGCAGATGCACGCCAACCAGCGCGAGGAAATCTCGGAAATTCTGGCTGGCGACATCGCTGCCTGCGTGGGCCTGAAGGAAGTGACCACGGGCGAGACGCTGTGCGATCCGGACTCGGTCGTGACCTTGGAAAAGATGGTCTTCCCCGAGCCCGTCATTTCGCAGGCTGTTGAGCCCAAGACCAAGGCCGACCAAGAGAAGATGGGCATCGCGCTTGGTCGCCTGGCCAAGGAGGATCCCTCCTTCCGCCTGCGCACCGACGAAGAGTCTGGTCAGACCATCATCTCCGGCATGGGCGAGCTCCACCTGGAAATCATCGTCGACCGCATGAAGCGCGAGTTCGGCGTGGAAGCCAACGTCGGCAAGCCGCAGGTGGCCTACCGTGAAACCATCCGCAAGTCGGCCACCGACGTCGAAGGAAAGTTCGTTCGCCAGTCGGGCGGTAAGGGTCAGTACGGTCACGTGGTGCTGACCGTCGAACCTCAGGAGCCGGGCAAAGGTTTCGAGTTCGTCGATGCCATCAAGGGTGGCGTGGTGCCGCGCGAGTTCATTCCTGCGGTCGAGAAGGGCATCATTGATACCCTGCCGAACGGTGTGCTGGCCGGCTTCCCGGTGGTGGATGTGAAGGTCACCCTGACCTTCGGTTCGTACCACGAAGTGGACTCGAACGAAAACGCGTTCAAGATGGCCGCGTCGATGGGCTTCAAGGAGGCTTGCCGCCGCGCCAGCCCCGTCATCCTCGAGCCGATGATGGCCGTGGAAGTCGAGACTCCGGAAGACTACGCTGGCTCGGTGATGGGTGACCTGTCCAGCCGCCGCGGCATGGTTCAGGGCATGGATGACATGGTCGGTGGTGGCAAAGTCATCAAGGCAGAGGTGCCGCTGTCGGAGATGTTCGGCTACTCGACCACGCTGCGCTCGATGTCGCAAGGCCGCGCCACCTACACGATGGAGTTCAAGCACTACAGCGAAGCTCCCAAGAACGTGGCCGACGCGATCATCACCGCGCGTAGCAAGTAAGTTTCTCTATGGTCTGCGAACCGCTCGCCACCAGTGCCCGTCCCGGTGGAGTCCGAACGGTGCGACAGACCCTAAACCGCAGACGGGCCTTTGTTCTTTACTTGGAGATTTGCAATGGCAAAAGGTAAGTTTGAGCGCACCAAGCCGCACGTCAACGTCGGCACGATCGGCCACGTCGACCATGGCAAGACCACGCTGACGGCGGCGATCGCCACGGTTTTGGCGTCGAAGTTTGGCGGCGAAGCCAAGGCCTACGACCAGATCGATGCGGCCCCCGAAGAGAAGGCGCGCGGCATCACCATCAACACCGCCCACGTCGAGTACGAGACGGCCAACCGTCACTACGCCCACGTCGACTGCCCGGGCCACGCCGACTACGTCAAGAACATGATCACCGGTGCCGCCCAGATGGACGGTGCCATCCTGGTCTGCTCGGCCGCTGATGGCCCCATGCCCCAGACCCGCGAGCACATCCTGCTGGCTCGTCAGGTCGGCGTGAAGTACATCATCGTCTTCCTGAACAAGTGCGACATGGTGGACGACGCCGAACTGCTCGAACTCGTGGAAATGGAAGTCCGCGAGCTCCTGAGCAAGTACGACTTCCCCGGCGACGACACCCCCATCATCAAGGGTTCGGCCAAGCTGGCGCTGGAAGGCGACAAGGGCGACCTGGGCGAGCAAGCCATCATGCGCCTGGCCGAAGCCCTGGACACCTACATCCCCCAGCCTGACCGCGCCATCGACGGCGCCTTCCTGCTGCCCGTGGAAGACGTGTTCTCCATCTCGGGTCGCGGCACCGTGGTGACTGGCCGTGTCGAGCGCGGCATCATCAAGGTCGGCGAAGAAATCGAAATCGTCGGCATCCGTGACGTGCAAAAGACCACCGTCACCGGCGTCGAAATGTTCCGCAAGCTGCTGGACCAAGGTCAGGCGGGCGACAACGTCGGCATCTTGCTGCGCGGCACCAAGCGTGAAGACGTCGAGCGCGGCCAAGTGCTGGCCAAGCCCGGCTCGATCAAGCCGCACACCCACTTCACCGGCGAGGTCTACATCCTGTCCAAGGACGAAGGCGGCCGTCACACCCCGTTCTTCAACAACTACCGTCCGCAGTTCTACTTCCGCACCACGGACGTGACCGGCTCGATCGAGTTGCCCAAGGACAAGGAAATGGTCATGCCTGGCGACAACGTCAGCATCACCGTCAAGCTGATCGCCCCGATCGCCATGGAACAAGGTCTGCGCTTCGCCATCCGCGAGGGCGGCCGTACCGTCGGCTCGGGCGTCGTGGCGACGATCATCGAGTAAGGCGGGAATCACCATGCAGAAGCAGAAGATCCGCATTCGCTTGAAGGCGTTTGATTACAAGCTGATCGACCAGTCGGCTCTCGAAATCGTCGACACGGCCAAGCGCACGGGCGCCATCGTCAAGGGTCCCGTGCCCCTGCCGACCCGCCTGGAGCGTTTCGACATCCTGCGTTCGCCGCACGTCAACAAAACGAGCCGCGACCAGTTCGAGATTCGCACCCACCAGCGTCTGATGGACATCGTCGACCCGACCGACAAGACGGTCGATGCCCTGATGAAGTTGGATCTGCCAGCTGGCGTGGACGTCGAGATCAAGCTGCAATAAGCACCTCGATCGAGACTTCTTCGCCACAAGAAGCGGCCGCAAGGCCGCTTCTTTTCTGATGCCTGCAGATTCTGCTTGGTCATTGGCTTGCCATGTGGCTAGAATCGCGGGCTTTCCCCGACTTCGGATGGGGAAAGAGCAAGGGCGCCCGGCCAATCGTTGTCGGGTGTGTCAAACCAAGGCTCGGCCAAGCCGGGCTGGAGAAAACCATGAGTCTTAGCAATCGTCTCGGATTGCTGGGCCGCAAGGTGGGCATGATGCGCATCTTCACGGACGATGGCGACGCCATCCCCGTGACCGTGCTGGATGTGTCCAATAACCGCGTGGTCCAGGTCAAGACCGAGGAGTCGGACGGCTACAGCGCCATTCAGGTGGCGTTCGGAGCTCGTAAGGCTTCCCGGGTCAGCAAGCCGGAGGCTGGTCACTTCGCCAAAGCTGGCGTTGAAGCTGGCGAGGTCCTGAAGGAATTCCGTGTTGCCGCCGATGTGGCGGGTCAATACAAGCCCGGCGCCGCCGTGCCCGTGACCCTCTTTGCGGTCGGCCAAATGGTCGACGTCCAGGGCACCAGCATCGGTAAGGGCTTTGCAGGCACCATCAAGCGTCACAACTTCAGCTCGCAGCGCGCGTCGCACGGTAACAGCCGTTCGCACAACGTGCCGGGCTCGATCTCGATGGCACAAGATCCGGGCCGCGTGTTCCCGGGCAAGAAGATGACCGGTCACATGGGCGACGAGACCGTCACCACCCAAAACCTGGACATCGTCCGCATTGACGAGGCCCGCCAGCTGCTGCTGGTGAAGGGTGCTGTTCCGGGCAGCAAGAACGGCCATGTGGTCGTGCGCCCGGCCGTCAAGGCCAAGAGCAAAGGAGCCCAGTGATGCAGCTCGAGCTCCTGAATGAGCAAGGCCAGGCCGCTGGCAAGGTCGACGCGCCGGACACCGTGTTCGCGCGTGACTACAACGAGGCCCTGGTTCATCAAGTCGTTGTCGCCTTCCAGGCCAATGCCCGTCAAGGCACCCGCGCCCAGAAGGATCGTGGCGAGGTTCACCACTCGACGAAGAAGCCTTTCCGTCAAAAGGGCACGGGCAACGCCCGCGCCGGTATGACCTCTTCGCCCCTGTGGCGTGGAGGCGGCCGGATTTTCCCGAACCGTCCGGAAGAGAACTTCACCCAGAAGCTGAACAAGAAGATGTACCGCGCCGGTATGGCGTCGATCTTCTCGCAGCTGGCGCGTGAAGGCCGCTTGGCCGTTGTCGACTCGATCAAGGTCGAGGCGCCCAAGACCAAGCTGCTCGCCGCCAAATTCAAGGCCATGGGTCTCGAGTCGGTTCTGGTGATCGCGGACGAGGTCGATGACAACCTGTTCCTGGCTTCGCGCAATCTTCACAACGTGCTGGTCATCGAGCCGCGTCATGCGGATCCGCTGTCGCTGGTCCACTTCAAGAAGGTGCTGGTGACCAAGGCCGCTGTGGAGCAGCTCAAGGAGATGTTCGAATGAGCGCGCCGAAGAAGTACGACGAAGGTCGTCTGGCTCAGGTGCTGTTGGCGCCGATCGTCAGCGAAAAGGCCACCAGCGTCGGTGAGAAGCACAACCAAGTGCTGTTCAAGGTGATGCGTGACGCCACCAAGCCGGAAATCAAGGCTGCCGTGGAGCTGATGTTCAAGGTCGAAGTGGCCGCCGTCAGCGTCGTCAACGTCAAGGGCAAGACCAAGCGCTTCGGTGGCCGCGTCGGCCGCCGTGACCACGTGAAGAAGGCCTATGTGGCCCTCAAGCCGGGTCAAGAGCTGCAGTTCGGGGAGGCCGCGTAATGGCAGTCGTCAAAGTCAAGCCGACTTCGCCCGGCCGCCGTGCCGTGGTCAAAGTGGTGCACAAGCACCTGCACAAGGGTGAAGGCTATGCGCCCTTGCTCGAGCCGCAGAAGCAGAACTCTGGTCGCAACAACAACGGGCACGTGACCATGCGTCACAAGGGTGGTGGTCACAAGCACCACTACCGCGTGGTGGACTTCCGTCGTACCAAGGATGGCATCCCGGCCAAGGTCGAGCGCATCGAGTACGACCCGAACCGCACCGCGCACATCGCGCTGCTGTGCTACGCCGACGGCGAGCGTCGCTACATCATTGCCCCCCGCGGCATCGAGGTTGGCGCGCAGCTGATGTCGGGCGCCGAGGCGCCGATCAAGCCGGGCAACACCCTTCCGATCCGCAACATCCCCATCGGCGCGACGATCCACTGCGTGGAGTTGCTGCCTGGCAAGGGTGCGCAGATTGCGCGTTCGGCAGGTACGTCGGTCACGCTGATGGCCCGTGACGGCGCCTACGCGCAGATTCGTCTGCGTTCGGGCGAAGTGCGTCGCGTGCACATCGACTGCCGCGCCACCCTGGGTGAGGTCAGCAACGAAGAGCACAACCTGCGCCAGTACGGCAAAGCTGGTGCGAAGCGTTGGCTGGGCATCCGCCCGACCGTCCGTGGTACCGCCATGAACCCGGTGGATCACCCGCACGGTGGTGGCGAAGGCCGTACCGGTGAAGGTCAGGTCCCTGTGTCGCCGTGGAACACGATGACCAAGGGCTTCCGCACCCGTTCTAACAAGCGCACGCAGACCTTCATCGTCTCGCGTCGCAAGAAGTAAGGAGGGCAGCCATGAGTCGTTCTCTGAAGAAGGGCCCGTTCGTTGACGGGCACCTGCTGGCCAAGGTCGAGAAGGCCAGCGCCAACAAGGACAAGAAGCCGATCAAGACTTGGTCGCGCCGTTCGACCATCCTGCCTGAGTTCATTGGCCTGACCATTGCCGTTCACAACGGCAAGCAGCATGTGCCGGTGTATGTGAGCGATCAGATGGTCGGTCACAAGCTCGGTGAATTCGCGCTGACCCGCACCTTCAAAGGCCACCCAGCCGACAAGAAGGCTGCGAAGAAGTAAGGATGCCTGACATGACTACCAATGCAAGCCTGCGCGGCGTGCGCCTCTCCGTGGACAAGGGTCGCCTGGTGGCTGACCTGATTCGCGGCAAGAAGGTGGACCAGGCGCTGAACATCCTTAACTTCACGCAGAAGAAGGCCGCCGTCATCGTCAAGAAAGTGCTGGAGTCGGCCATCGCCAACGCCGAGCACAACGACGGTGCGGACATCGACGCGCTGAAGGTCACCTCGATTTATGTCGAGCAGGGCACCACGCTGCGCCGCTTCACGGCGCGCGCCAAGGGCCGTGGCAACCGCATCAGCAAGCCGACCTGCCACATCTACCTGTCGGTCGGGAACTGAGGGGGCTAAAGGACTATGGGACAAAAAATCCATCCGGTTGGCTTTCGCCTTCCCGTCACCCGCAACTGGTCGTCGCGCTGGTACGCCTCGAGCCGCAACTTCGCCGGCATGCTGGCCGAAGACTTGCAGGTTCGCGAGTACCTGAAGACCAAGCTGAAGAACGCTGCGGTTTCGCGCATCCTGATCGAGCGCCCTGCCAAGAACGCCCGTATCACCATCTTCTCGGCGCGTCCGGGTGTGGTGATCGGTAAGAAAGGCGAGGATATCGAGAACCTGAAGGCCGAACTTGCCAAGCGTCTTGGCGTGCCGGTCGCTGTGAACATCGAAGAAGTGCGCAAGCCTGAGGTTGACGCCCAGCTGATCGCCGACTCGATCACCCAGCAACTCGAGAAGCGCATCATGTTCCGCCGCGCCATGAAGCGCGCGATGCAGAACGCCATGCGTCTGGGCGCCCAGGGCATCAAGATCATGAGTGCCGGCCGCTTGAACGGCATCGAAATCGCCCGTACTGAGTGGTATCGCGAAGGCCGTGTGCCCCTGCACACCCTGAAGGCGGACATCGACTACGGTTTCAGCGAAGCCAAGACCACCTACGGCGTCATCGGCGTGAAGGTTTGGGTCTACCGCGGCGATCGCTTGGCCAATGGCGAAGCTCCGGTGCTCAAGAGCGTGGAAGGCGAAGACGATCGTCGCAACCGTCGTCCGGCCCGCCCGGGCGAGCGTCGTCGCGATGGCAAGCCTGGTGAAGGTGGCGCGGGTGACCGCGGTGCCCGCCGCGTGGCGCGCAAGCCGGCAGCTGACGCTGCCGCTGCGCCCAAAGGAGAGTAAACATGCTGCAACCCGCTCGTCGCAAATTCCGCAAGGAGCAAAAGGGTCGTAACACCGGCGTCGCTACCCGTGGCGCTGATGTTTCGTTCGGCGAATTCGGCTTGAAGGCCACCGAACGCGGCCGCATCACGGCCCGCCAGATCGAAGCCGCCCGTCGTGCCATCTCGCGCCACATCAAGCGCGGTGGCCGCATCTTCATCCGCATCTTCCCGGACAAGCCGATCAGCAAGAAGCCGGCCGAAGTGCGGATGGGTAACGGCAAGGGCAACCCCGAGTACTACGTTGCCGAGATCGTTCCCGGCAAGGTGCTTTACGAACTCAATGGCGTTCCCGAGCAACTCGCCCGCGAGGCGTTCACTCTGGCTGCAGCAAAGCTGCCGCTGAAGTGCACCTTCGTCGAGCGTCGCATCGGCGCTTAAGAGGAGGAACAGCATGAAGGCATCTGAACTGCGCGCCAAAGATGTGGCCGCACTCGAGGCTGAGGTCAAGTCGCTGCTCAAGGCTCATTTCGGCCTGCGCATGCAAAAGGCCACCCAGCAATTGCAAAACCACACCCAACTCGGCAAGACCCGTCGCGACATCGCTCGTGTCAAGACCGTGCTGGCACAGAAGAAGAAGGAGGCTGCGCAATGAGTGAAGCCGCCGCCAAGGTCGTTCGCACCTTCGTGGGCCGTGTGGTGAGCGACAAGCGCGCCAAGACGGTTACCGTGTTGGTGGAGCGTCGCGCCAAGCACGCCCTCTACGGCAAGATCGTAGCCTCCAGCCGCAAGTACCACGCCCACGACGAAAAGGGCGAGTACAAAAACGGTGACGTGGTCGAAATCGCTGAAAGCAAGCCGATCTCCAAGACCAAGAGCTGGGTTGTGACCCGCTTGGTCGAGAAGGCTGAAGCCGTCTAAGGTATCGCTGTCAAAGCGACACTGGCCGCAAGTGCAATCGCGCTTGCGGCTTTTTACTTTTCAGGAGATCGCCATGATTGAAGTTGGGCAACGCCTGCCGTCCACCACACTATTTGAGTACATCGAGGTGGCGACCGAAGGATGTTCGGTCGGCCCCAATGCAGTCGATGCTGCCAAGGCGAGCGCCGGCAAGACGATTGTGTTGTTCGCGCTGCCCGGCGCATTCACGCCCACCTGCACTGCGCAGCACTTACCTGGCTACCTTGCGCAGCAAGCCGCGCTGAGCGCCAAAGGTGTGGACGAAATCTGGTGTGTTTCCGTCAATGACGCATTTGTGATGCACGCCTGGGGCAAGAGCGCGGGCGTAGAAGGCAAAGTGCGTATGCTGGCTGACGGCTCAGCTGACCTGGCCAAGGCGCTCGGATTGACCCTCGATCTGACGGCTCGTGGCATGGGCGTTCGCTCTCAGCGCTTCGCCATGATCATCAAGGATGGCGCGGTGGCCGATCTGCAGGTCGAGCAGCCGGGCAAGTTCGAAGTCAGCTCTGCCGAGAACATGCTTGCCAGGTTGTGAAGTAAGCCGCCTGTTCGTGACATCCAGCCCACAAACAGGTGGCACTCTGTTGGTGGCTCTAGGGGAGCCGCTCTTGACTTGCGGCGAATGCCAAGAGCATAATGCTGGGCTTCGCTGCACTTCGGGATTCGTTGCGCCTGCCATGCAAGGCATGACGGGATCTGCCGATGAATCTGACGGTACAGCTTTTTCTGCCCTCAACCGCCGAGGCTGACTCTCTGGAGTTGGTCGAAGCTTACGGGCCCAAGACTGCCTCGGTGGCGCTCGCGCTGCTTGGGAAAAGTTGGGAAACGACATGATCCAAATGCAATCGCGGCTTGACGTCGCGGACAACACGGGCGCCAAGGCCGTCATGTGCATCAAGGTGCTGGGCGGTTCCAAGCGGCGTTATGCCGGCATTGGCGACGTCATCAAGGTCAGCATCAAGGAAGCTGCGCCGCGTGGCCGCGTCAAGAAGGGCGAGGTCTACAACGCCGTGGTCGTGCGCACCGCCAAGGGTGTTCGTCGCCAAGACGGCTCGCTGGTGAAGTTTGACGGCAACGCCGCCGTGCTTCTGAATGCCAAGCTGGAGCCGATCGGCACCCGCATCTTCGGCCCCGTCACGCGTGAACTGCGCAGCGAGCGCTTCATGAAGATCGTGTCGTTGGCTCCCGAAGTGCTCTGACGTCGCGGAAGGACAAACATGAACAAGATTCGCAAAGGCGATCCGGTCATCGTGTTGACCGGCCGCGACAAAGGCAAGCGCGGCACCGTCTCGCAGCGCGTTGACGCTGATTACCTGGTCGTTGAGGGCGTGAACGTCGCCAAGAAGCACGTCAAGCCGAACCCCATGAAGGGAACGACTGGCGGGGTGGTCGACAAGACCATGCCGATTCATCAATCGAATGTCGCCATCTTCAACGCGTCCACCGGCAAGGCCGATCGCGTCGGGATCAAGCTGCAGGAAGACGGCAAAAAAGTGCGCGTCTTCAAGAGCAGCGGCGCCGAAATCAAGGTCTGACGGAGGCGCTATGGCTCGTTTGCAAGCTCACTACCGCGAAAAAGTGGTTCCGCAGCTGAAGGAGAAGTTCGGCTTCGCCTCCACGATGCAGGTGCCTCGTATCACCAAGATCACGCTCAACATGGGCGTGAGCGAGGCCGTTGCCGACAAGAAGGTCATGGATCACGCCGTCGGCGACCTGACCAAGATTGCCGGCCAAAAGCCCGTCGTCACCAAGACCCGGAAGGCCATCGCGAACTTCAAGGTTCGCGAGAACGTGCCCATCGGTTGCATGGTGACCCTGCGTGGTGCGGCTATGTATGAATTCCTGGATCGCTTCGTGACAATCGCGCTGCCTCGCGTGCGCGATTTCCGCGGTATCTCGGGTCGCGCATTTGATGGCCGTGGCAACTACAACATCGGCGTCAAAGAACAAATCATCTTCCCTGAGATCGAGTACGACAAGGTAGATGCTGTGCGTGGTCTGAACATCAGCATCACGACGACCGCCAAGAACGACGAGGAAGCCAAGGCCCTGCTGGCGGCTTTCAAGTTCCCGTTCAAGAACTGAGGCTGACCACCATGGCAAAGCTTTCGATCAAGCAGCGCGAAGAGAAGCGCGAGAAGTTGGTGGCCAAGTACGCCAAGAAGTACGCCGAGCTCAAGGCCGTCATCAATGACGCCAAGCGCTCGGAGGAAGAGCGTTATGCCGCCCGTCTGGAACTGCAGAAGCTGCCCCGCAACGCCAACCCGACCCGCCTGCGCAATCGCTGCGAGTTGACCGGTCGTGCGCGCGGTACCTTCCGCACCTTCGGCCTGGGCCGCAGCAAGATCCGTGAACTGGCCTTCAAGGGTGACATCCCCGGTGTCATCAAGGCCAGCTGGTAATCGGCAGGATTTGGAGAGTTATCCATGAGCATGAGTGATCCGATCGCCGACATGCTGACGCGCATCCGCAATGCGCAGTTGGTTGAGAAGTCGAGCGTGAACATGCCCTCCTCCAAACTCAAGGTGGCGATTGCCAAGGTCTTGAAGGATGAGGGTTACATCGAGAACTTCGCGGTGCGCGGCGACGCTGCCCGCCCTGAGCTCGAAATTGAACTGAAGTACTACGCCGGTCGCCCGGTGATCGAGCGCATCGAGCGTGTCAGCCGTCCCGGTTTGCGCATCTACAAGGGCCGCCACGACATCCCGTCCGTGATGAACGGCCTCGGTGTCGCCATCATCACCACGCCGAAGGGCGTGATGACCGACCGCAAGGCACGTCAAGCCGGTATCGGCGGCGAAGTGCTCTGCTACGTCGCCTAAGCGCCAGGAGTAATCGCAATGTCCCGCGTTGGAAAAATGCCGGTCGCGATCCCGCAAGGCGTGGATGTGACCCTGTCAAACGAATCGATCAGCATCAAGGGTGCCCAGGGCACGCTGGTGCGCCCGCAGCATGCGCTCGTGAAGGTGGCGAGCGAAGCTGGCAAGCTGACGTTTGCGCCTGCAGATGACAGCGCCGCAGCAGGTGCCATGAGCGGCACGATGCGCGCCCTGGTGGCGAACATGGTGCTGGGCGTCAGCAAGGGCTTCGAGCGCAAGCTGACCCTGGTTGGCGTGGGCTTCCGTGCCCAGGCTGCCGGCAGCAAGCTGAACCTGCAGATCGGCTTCTCGCACCCCGTCGTGAAGGACATGCCGGCTGGCATCAAGGTGGAAACGCCGAGCCAGACCGAAATCCTGATCAAGGGTGCTGACCGCCAGGTGGTGGGTCAGATTGCCGCCGAAGTGCGCGCCTTCCGTCCGCCCGAGCCCTACAAGGGCAAGGGCATCCGCTATGCGGAAGAGAAGGTCACGCTCAAAGAGACCAAGAAGAAGTAAGGAGCCGCAGCATGCTGAACAAGAAGCAACAGCGCCTGCGTCGCGCCCGTCAAACCCGGGTGCGCATCGCCCTGCAAGTGAAGCCGCGCTTGACTGTCTACCGCTCAAACCTGCACATCTACGCGCAGCTGATCAGCGACGACGGCGCCAAGGTGCTGGCCGCGGCCTCCACCGCCGAGAAGGATCTGCGCGAGCAGCTCAAGGGCAAGGGTGGCAACACCGCCGCTGCCCAGCTCATCGGCAAGCGCATCGCCGAAAAGGCGAAAGCAGCGGGTGTCGAGACGGTCGCCTTCGATCGCGCGGGTTACGCCTATCACGGTCGCGTCAAGGCCCTGGCCGACGCCGCCCGCGAAGCCGGCCTGAAGTTCTAAGCACACGGAGTCAACAGCAATGGCGAAGTTTCAACCCCGCGTGCAGGACGAAGGTCGTGATGACGGTCTGCGCGAGAAGATGATTGCCGTGAACCGCGTCACCAAAGTGGTGAAGGGCGGTCGCATCCTCGGTTTCGCAGCGTTGACCGTGGTCGGCGACGGCGACGGCCGTATCGGCATGGGCAAGGGCAAGGCGCGTGAAGTGCCGGTTGCAGTGCAGAAGGCTATGGAAGCCGCTCGCCGCAACATGTTCAAGGTCGCGCTGAAGCAAGGTTCTGTGCATCACAACGTGATCGGCGAGCATGGCGCTTCGCGCGTCATGCTGGCCCCGGCTCCTACCGGTACCGGCGTGATTGCCGGCGGCCCGATGCGTGCCGTGTTCGAAGTGATGGGCGTGACCGACATCGTGAGCAAGAGCCACGGTTCGACCAACCCCTACAACATGGTCCGTGCCACGCTGGATGCGCTGAAGCGCTCGAGCACGCCGGCCGAGGTCGCCGCCAAGCGCGGTAAGACCGTCGAAGAGCTGTTCAACTGAGCGGCGCGGAGACTGATATGTCGGACAAGAAAACCCTGACGGTCAAGCTGGTGCGCAGCATCGCTGGCACCCGCGAAGATCACCGTGCCACGGTGCGCGGCCTTGGGCTGCGCAAGCTCAATAGCCAAAGCACTCTGGAAGACACCCCCGCCGTGCGCGGCATGATCACCAAGGTTCAATACTTGGTGAAGGTGCTCTGAGGACATGAACATGGAACTGAACACGATCAAGCCGGCCACTGGCTCGAAGCACGCCAAGCGTCGCGTCGGTCGAGGCATCGGCTCCGGCCTGGGCAAGACGGCAGGCCGCGGTCACAAGGGCCAGAAGTCGCGCGCGGGTGGTTTCCACAAGGTGGGCTTCGAAGGCGGCCAGATGCCGCTGCAGCGTCGGCTGCCCAAGCGCGGGTTCAAGTCGGCCTCGTTGAGGTTCAACGCTGAAGTGACCCTGAAGGCGCTTGAGCAGTTGGGTGCCGAGACGGTGGATTTGTTGACCCTGAAGGCTGCTGGCCTGGTGGGTGAGCTCATCAAGAACGTCAAGGTCATCAAGTCCGGCGCGCTCACCCGCAAGGTCGAGCTCAAGGGCATTGGTGCTACGGCCGGTGCGAAGGCAGCCATCGAGGCGGCTGGCGGCTCGGTCGCCGCGGAATAAGACGGTCGCAAGGGCACACGCGCTTTGGCAACCTCTGCATCCACCGCTTCCGGACTGGTGAAATCAGGTCGCTTCGGTGACCTGAAGCGCCGGCTCGTCTTCTTGTTGCTGGCCTTGGTGGTCTATCGCATCGGTGCGCATGTGCCTGTGCCGGGCATCGACCCAGAGCAACTGAAGCAGCTGTTCTCGCAGCAGCAGGGCGGCATCCTCAGCCTCTTCAACATGTTCTCGGGCGGTGCACTGTCCCGCTTCACCGTGTTCGCGCTCGGCATCATGCCGTACATCTCGGCGAGCATCGTGGTGCAGCTGATGTCGCATGTGGTGCCTCACTTCGAAGCCCTGAAGAAGGAAGGCGAGGCAGGCAAGCGTAAGCTGACGCAGTACACGCGCTACGGCACGCTTGGTTTGGCGCTGTTTCAGTCCTTGAGCATTGCCATCGCGCTCGAAAGCCAGGCTGGCTTGGTGATCGATCCGGGTTGGGGTTTCCGCCTCACTGCGGTCACGAGCCTGGTGGCTGGCACCATGTTCCTGATGTGGCTGGGTGAGCAGATCACCGAGCGCGGCTTGGGCAACGGCATCTCGATCCTGATCTTTGCAGGTATTGCGGCAGGCTTGCCGGGCGCGATTGGCGGCCTTGGCGAGTTGGTACGCACGGGTTCGATGGCCATTCCGGCAGCGTTGTTCATCGTCACCTTGGTGGTACTGGTGACTTGGGCCGTGGTGTTCGTGGAGCGCGGTCAGCGCAAGATCTTGGTGAATTACGCCAAGCGGCAGGTTGGCAACAAGGTTTATGGCGGCCAGTCATCCCATCTGCCGCTCAAGCTGAACATGTCCGGTGTGATGCCGCCGATCTTTGCGTCGTCCATCATCCTGCTGCCCGCAACCATGGCGAGTTGGTTGGGTACTGGCGCCGTCGAAGGACCGATGCGGTGGCTGAAGAACATTGGTGACGCCCTGCACCCAGGACAGCCCATCTACATCCTCAGTTATGCGGCCGCCATCATCTTCTTCTGCTTTTTCTATACGGCGATGGTGTTCAACAGCCGTGAGACGGCTGACAACTTGAAGAAGAGCGGCGCGTTCATCCCGGGCATCCGGCCTGGCGATCAGACCGCACGGCACATCGACAAGATCCTGGGCCGCTTGACGCTGGTGGGTGCGATCTACATCACCGCTGTTTGTTTGCTGCCTGAATTTCTGACCTTGAAGTGGAATGTGCCCTTCTACTTCGGTGGCACCTCGTTGTTGATCATCGTGGTGGTCACCATGGATTTCTGGGCACAGGTTCAGAGTTACATCATGAGCCAGCAGTATGAAAGCCTCCTCAAGAAGGCGAGTTTCAAGGCCAGTTAGATGAATTCATGAAGCATGGCCAAGGACGACGTGATCCAGATGCAGGGGGAGGTCGTTGAAAACCTCCCGAATGCAACCTTCCGCGTGAAACTGGAAAACGGACATGTCGTGCTTGGACATATTTCAGGAAAGATGCGAATGCACTACATACGCATCCTTCCGGGGGACAAGGTCACGGTTGACCTGACTCCCTACGATTTGACCCGTGCTCGCATCGTTTTCCGGGCGAAGTGAGCGATCAACAAACCCGGAAACGCGTGAGCGACGAAAGACAGTTGAGGAGCAGAGCATGAAAGTAGCTGCATCGGTCAAGAAGATGTGCCGCAATTGCAAGATCATCCGCCGCAATGGCGTGGTGCGTGTGATCTGCACGGATCCGCGTCACAAGCAGCGCCAAGGCTGATCGGTCGTCATCAGCGCGCACGAGAGAACTAGAGGTATCCCATGGCACGTATTGCTGGCATCAACATTCCGCCGCAGAAGCACACTGAGATCGGTCTGACCTCGATCTACGGCATTGGTCGCACCACGGCGCAGAAGATCTGCACCGCTTGCGGCGTTCCTTTCTCCAAGAAGATCAAGGAGCTGAGCGACGCGGAGCTCGAAAAGATCCGTGACGAGATCGGCAAGCTGACCATCGAGGGTGATCTGCGCCGCGAGATGTCGATCAACATCAAGCGTCTGATGGACCTCGGCTGCTACCGCGGCTTCCGTCATCGCCGCGGCCTGCCGATGCGCGGTCAGCGCACCCGCACGAACGCCCGCACCCGCAAGGGCCCGCGTCGCGCCATCGCCGGCAAGAAGTGATTTGAGGAACAACCATGGCCAAGGCACCTGCTAACAACGCCGCTCAGCGCGTGCGCAAGAAAGTCCGCAAGAACGTTGCGGATGGCATCGCGCACGTTCACGCGTCGTTCAACAACACCATCATCACCATCACGGACCGTCAAGGCGCTGCTTTGAGCTGGGCTTCGTCGGGTGGACAGGGCTTCAAGGGCTCGCGCAAGTCGACGCCGTATGCGGCTCAGGTCGCAGCGGAAAACGCCGGCCGTGCTGCTCAGGAGCAAGGTATCAAGAACCTGGACGTCAAGATCAAAGGCCCGGGCCCTGGCCGTGAGTCGTCGGTTCGCGCGCTGGCTGCGCTCGGCATTCGCATCACCTCGATCAGCGATGTCACTCCGGTGCCGCACAACGGTTGCCGTCCCCAGAAGCGCCGTCGCATCTAAGCCGCAAGGTTTTCAAGTCCCCTGGAGAATTGGGCGATACTCGCCCGTTTTCCAAACGCCGACGGGTCTCGAAAGAGGGCCGTCGGCGCTTTTCGTGGGTCGCCCTCGCGGGTGATCAAACCACCACCCACCGTCTGAGTGCTTCATCAAGAGAGCCGCCAGACTCGCGTCGCAAGAAGGCGGCGTCAGACTGAAGAAGGATCAGCCTCATGGCACGTTACCTCGGCCCCAAGGCCAAACTTTCCCGCCGCGAAGGCACGGACCTGTTCCTGAAGAGCGCACGCCGCGCCATCAGCGACAAGGCCAAGTTCGACAGCAAGCCTGGCCAGCATGGCCGGACCTCGGGTCAGCGCACCAGCGACTTCGGTATCCAGCTGCGCGAGAAGCAAAAGGTCAAGCGCATGTACGGCGTGCTGGAACGTCAGTTCCGCCGCTATTTCGCCGAGGCTGAGCGTCGCAAAGGCTCGACGGGCGTGAACCTGCTGTCGTTGCTTGAGTCTCGCCTCGACAACGTCGTTTACCGCATGGGTTTTGGCTCGACCCGCGCCGAAGCCCGTCAGCTCGTTTCGCACAAGAGCATCAGCGTCAACGGCGAGACCGTGAACATCGCGTCCTTTCTGGTCAAGCCCGGCGATGTGGTGTCGGTGCGTGAGAAAGCGAAGAAGCAACTGCGCATCCAGGACTCGCTGAAGCTCGCCGAGTCCATCGGTATGCCGGCCTGGGTTCAGGTCGACGCGTCGAAGATGGAAGGTGTCTTCAAGAAGACCCCGGATCGTGACGAGTTCGCCAACGACATCAACGAATCGTTGATCGTCGAGTTGTACTCGCGTTGATCGTCCGTCAACTGTTGAAGCCTGCGAAGACGTTCGTGCGGCTGAAGCAGTTGTCTCCCTGCCCAGTGGCGTTCGCTACTGGGTTGGTCCCTCAGCCGCCGGCGGTGCATCCGGTGGATTGAAAGAAAGAGCCCATGCAAACGAATCTGCTCAAACCCAAGTCGATCAACGTCGAGCCGCTGGGCGGTCATCGCGCCAAAGTCACTTTGGAGCCCTTCGAGCGTGGCTACGGGCACACGCTGGGCAACGCGCTGCGCCGTGTGCTGCTGTCGTCGATGGTTGGGTATGCGCCGACTGAAGTAACGATCGCAGGCGTGTTGCACGAGTACTCCACCGTGGACGGCGTTCAGGAAGACGTGGTTGGCGTGATGCTGAACCTGAAGGGTGTGACTTTCCGTCTGCACAACCGCGAGGAAGTCACCCTGATCCTGCGCAAGGAAGGTGAAGGCCCGGTTACCGCTGCGGACATCCAGACCCCGCACGACGTCGAGATCATCAACCCGGATCATGTCATCTGCCACCTCGCGCAAGGCGGCAAGATCGACATGCAGATCAAGGTCGAGAAGGGACGTGGTTACGTGCCGGGAAATCTGCGCCGATTCGGCGACGAGCCGACCAAGGCCATTGGCCGTATCGTGCTGGACGCTTCATTCTCCCCGGTCAAGCGCGTCAGCTACGCCGTCGAGAACGCCCGTGTGGAGCAGCGCACCGACCTGGACAAGCTGGTCATGGAAATCGAAACCAACGGCGCTATTTCGCCTGAGGAAGCGATCCGTGCTTCGGCCAAGATCCTGGTGGAACAACTCGCCGCCTTCGCGCAACTGCAAGGTACAGACCTGGTCGATGCCTTCGATGCGCCGGTGCAGCGTTCGGCTTCCTTCGACCCGATCCTTCTGCGTCCGGTCGACGAGCTCGAACTGACCGTGCGTTCGGCCAACTGCCTGAAGGCCGAGAACATCTACTACATCGGCGACCTGATCCAGCGCACCGAGACCGAACTGCTGAAGACCCCGAACCTCGGTCGCAAGTCGCTCAACGAAATCAAGGAAGTGCTGGCTTCGCGTGGCCTCACGCTGGGCTCGCGCCTGGAAAACTGGCCGCCCGTCGGCCTGGACAAGCGTTGAGCCCTGCTCGGCGCTGACAACCGCAACGCGTCGAAGCGTTCACCCGCCAGTACCTGACACGGCTGGCGGCATTACATAGTTAGATAGAAAGGAACCTCACCATGCGCCATCGCAACGGCCTACGCAAACTCAACCGCACCAGCGAGCACCGCGCTGCCATGCTGCGCAACATGTGCGTCAGCCTGCTGCAGCACGAAGCCATCAAGACCACGGTCCCCAAGGCCAAGGAACTGCGTCGTGTGGTCGAGCCCCTGATTACTTTGGCCAAGGAAGCGACCGTCGCCAACCGCCGCCTGGCGTTCGCTCGCCTGCGCGACCGCGACGTGGTCGTCAAGCTCTTCAACGAGCTCGGCCCGCGCTACGCCACCCGTCCTGGCGGCTACACCCGCATCCTGAAGATGGGCTACCGTGTCGGTGACAACGCGCCCATGGCGTTTGTCGAACTGGTGGATCGCCCGGAGCCCAAGGCTTCTGAAGCGGCGCCAGCCGTCGCCGAGTAAGCTCGCGCTGCCGGCTGCAAACAGCCAATCGCGTGAAGGGCCGGCTTTGCCGGCCCTTTCCATTTCAATTGCATCGGCTCAGCCTCCATGCGCTTCGTTGTTTCCATCGCGCTGTTCCTGCCGCTCTTTTGCGGCTTGGCCGCAAAAGCATCCGCCGAGGAATTCCTGGCGCCAAACCAGGCCTTCCGAATCGCAGCGAAAACGGGTGCCGACGGCCGCGTACTGCTGCGCTTTGACATCACGCCTGGGCACTACATGTACCGCGAGGCCTTTCGCGTCGTGGACGAAGCCGGTCGGTCCTTGAGCTTGGATGGGCTCCCTGCCGCCGAGCGCAAATACGACCCCGCCTTCGAGCGCGAAATGCAGATCTATCGTGGCCAACTCAGCCTTCACTTGGTGCTTCCCGCCGCGACGAGCCATCTTCTGGTTTCAGGGCAGGGTTGCGCGGACAAAGGCCTGTGTTACGCCCCCATGACCTCAACCATGGTTTCGGACCCTTCGGGCCAATGGGAGTTGCAAGCAGGCGACGATCCGGAGGGCGAGTTTGGCGTGGCGCCGAACGTTGCCAGCCTCTCGAGGGCCCCTCATTTGCCTACGGGCCGCCCAAAGTACTCCGCACTCCTCATGCTGTTCACTGCGCTGGCGGGTCTGCTGCTCATGTCGAGACGGGCCTGAATTTCGCCCATTGTGCGCAAAGATTTAGAAAGCCCTCAGGAATGGTGATAAACTTCTGATCTTCCCTGGCGCGGGGTGGAGCAGTCCGGTAGCTCGTTGGGCTCATAACCCAAAGGTCGCAGGTTCAAATCCTGCTCCCGCAACCAAGAAATTTGAAGATCCGACAAGGACTTAGCGAAGCCCGCCCCGTGCGGGCTTTGTGCTATCTGGGCACGAAGCCCCTCCCTGCTTGCAGGACGCTAACAGGCCCCGTTCCCTTCAAGCACTCTGATCGCTGAGCTGCGTCCATCGCTCCAGCAGCACAAGAAGCTCTTCCTCTACTGCTGCCGCCCGGGCGCTGACTTGCTGAATGAGACCGGCGCCTTGCGTGTACAGCTCGCTGCCATGGAGTTGTTCATTGAGAGCGGCCTGCTCCAGTTCCAAGGCCTCAATCCGCGCGGGCAATTGCTCGAGTTCGCGCTGCTCCTTGTAGCCCAGCTTGCGCTTCGCGGCCGCTGGCGCCGGTTCTGGCTTCCGCTCGGCCCTCGGGGCGGCAGGAGTCGCTGCGGCGCCAGCCCGCGCGGCCTGCTGCAGCCAGTCGGTCACGCCGCCCTCGTACTCGCGCCACTGTCCGTCGCTCTCGGCCACCAGGGTCGAGGTGACGACGCGGTCCAGGAAGCGTCGGTCGTGGCTGACCAGGAAGACCGTGCCGGGATAGTCGACGAGCAGCTCTTCGAGCAGGTCGAGCGTCTCGATGTCGAGGTCGTTGGTCGGCTCGTCCAGCACCAGCACGTTCGCGGGGCGGGCGAACAGGCGCGCCAGCAGCAGGCGGTTGCGCTCACCGCCGCTGAGCGTGCGCACCGGACTGTTCGCGCGGGCCGGCGAGAAGAGGAAGTTCTGCAGATAGGTCATGACGTGCTGCTGCTTGCCGTCGATCTCGATCCACTCCGAACCGGGGCTGATGGTATCGGCCAGCGTCGCATCGAGGTTCAGGCCGGCGCGCATCTGGTCAAAGAAGGCCACCTGCAGCCGAGTGCCCTGGCTGACGCGGCCAGCGTCGGGCTGCAACTCACCCAGGATCAGCCTGAGCAGAGTGGTCTTGCCCGCCCCATTGGGGCCGATCAGGCCCACCTTGTCCCCGCGCATGAAGGTGGCCGTAAGGCCCTGCACCACCACCCGCTCGCCGAACGCCTTGCGCACGCCCTCCAGCTCGGCTACCAGCTTGCCGCTGTGCTCGCCGGCGTCCACCCGGAGCTGCGCCCGGCCTTGCACGTTGCGCCTTTGCGCGTGTTCCTCGCGCAGCTTCACCAGCCGCGCCACACGGGCGACCGAGCGTGTGCGCCGCGCCTCCACGCCCTTTCGGATCCACACCTCCTCCTGTGCCAGCAACTTGTCGAAGCGCGCATTGGCCAGTTGCTCGGCCTCCAGTTCGCGCTGCTTGGCGGCCTCGAAGGCGGCAAAGTTGCCGGGGTAGCCGCGGAGCTGGCCGCGGTCCAGTTCGACGATGCGCGTGCACACCACGTCAAGAAAGGCGCGGTCGTGCGTGATCACCAGCAGGCTGCCGCCGAAGCCGCGCAACAGTCCTTCAAGCCAAAGGATGGCGTCCAAATCCAGATGATTGGTGGGTTCGTCAAGCAGCAGCACGTCGGGCTGGGCCACCAAAGCCTGGGCCAGGGCCACGCGCTTCTTGAAGCCACCGGACAGCTCGGCCACCTTGCGCTCCCCCTCCAGCCCCAAGCGCTGCAGGCTTTCGGCTACGCGTTGTTCCCAAGTCCAGCCACCGAGCTGCTCCAGGCGCGTCTGCAGCGCATCCAGGTCCTCGCCAGGCGCGTGACGCTCGAAGCGTTCGCGAAGCTGTCGGGCCTCCGACACGCCTTCGGCCACGGCTTCGAAGACGGTCGCACCGGATTCGAAACTCGGCTCCTGCGGCACGTAGACGACACGCACTTGCTGACTGCGCTGCAGCAGGCCGTCGTCCAAGCGCTCCAGGCCGGCCAGCACCTTCAACAGGCTGCTCTTGCCGCTGCCGTTGCGGCCGATCAGGCCGACCTTCTCGCCAGCCTCCAGGCTGAGTTCGGCGCCATCGAGCAGCGGCCAATGTCCAAAAGCGAGGTGGGCGTTGGTGAGCGAGAGCAGGGCCATGCGGGGCATTGTCCGCGCCGGGCCGGAGCTATCAGGCGATGCGCCCCTCCGAGCGCGGTGCATGAAGTTCCGGCTGGTCGGCCACGGCCAGCGCCGCGCGAACCCCAAGCAGCATGGTTTCGAAGCTGAGTGCGTCACCCAGCCCCGGCACGTGCACAAAGCCGCTGATCACGCCGGGGCGGCGTCGCAGCCGGTGCTGCAGGCCGAAGAAGACCTGATTGCAGACATAGCTGCCGGCGCTCAGGGAGACCTCGGCCGGCATGCCTGCAGCGCGCGCCGCCGCCACCATGCGCTTGAGAGGCAGGCGGCTGAAGTACGCAGCCGGCGCGCCGGGCAACACCTGCACGTCAATGGGCTGCAGCCCGTCGTTGTCCGGGATGCGCGAGTCGATCCAGTTCACCGCCACGCGCTCGAAGCGCAGCGCGCCGGGCTGCGGCGTCTGGCCCAGCGCCAGCACCAGTTGCGGGCGCTGGCGGCGCAGCGCCTCGTCCAGCACCTGCAGGCTGCTGCCAAAGCGGCACGGCAACTGCACGGCCGCCACGCCGGGCTCCGTGGACAGGGCCTGCGCCAGCTCCCAGCTGCTGTTAACCGCGGCACCGTCGAAGGGCTCGAAGCCTGTGACCAGCACCTTCATGCCAGCGCACCCTGCAAACGGCGCAGCGCCTCGTCCAGCGTGGCGTCGCGCTTAGCAAAACAAAAGCGCACATGGCCGCGCTCCTGGGGTTGGCTGTAGAAGACGGAGAGGGGGATGGCGGCCACGCCCACTTCGCGCGTCAGCCAGTCGGCGAACTCAGTCTCAGGCAGGTTGGACAAGGCGTGGTAATCCACCGTCTGGAAGTAACTGCCCTCGCAAGAAAGCAGGCGCAGGCGCGTGCCGGCCAGGCCAGCGCGAAAACGGTCGCGCTTGGCCTGGTAGAAGGGCGCCAGCCCCTGCCAATGCGCGGCATCCTGCAAGTGGTCGGCCAGTCCCTTCTGGACCGCCGGATTGACGGTGAACACCGTGTACTGATGCAGCGCGCGGAAGGCGGCGGTGAGCGGCGCTGGCGCCGCCACATAGCCGACCTTCCAGCCGGTGACATGGAAGGTCTTGCCGAAGGATCCGACGATGAAGCTGCGCGCCGCCAGCCCTTCGTGCCGCGCCACGCTGCAGTGGGGGCGGCCGTCGAAGACCATGTGCTCGTAGACCTCGTCGCTGATGACTGCCAGATCATGGCGCTCCGCCAGCTGGTGCAAGGCGTCCAGGTCAGCGTCGTCGAACACCCGGCCGCTGGGGTTGTGCGGGCTGTTCACCAGGATGACGCGAGTCCGCGGCGTGATGGCCGTGGCCACGCGCTGCCAGTCGGGACGGTAGACCTCGTCGAGTGGCACGCCCACTGGGTGCGCATGGGCGGCGTACACAGCTGGCGCGTAGCTGTCGAAGGCAGGCTCCAGCAGCAAGGCTTCGTCGCCGGCTTCAAGCAGGCATTGCAGCGCGGTGTAGATCGCTTGTGTCCCCCCAGCGCTGATGGTCAGCTCAAGCGCCGGGTCGTAGGCGCGGCCGTGCTGCAAGTGCAGCTTGGTCGCCAACCGTTCGCGCAGCAGAGGAAGACCGGCCATCGCCGGATACTGGTTGTGACCCTCGCGCATGGCGCGGTGCACGGCCTCTACCAGGGCCGGGTCAGGGTCAAAGTCAGGAAAGCCCTGTCCGAGATTGATGGCACCTGCCTCCAGCGCCAGCTGGGACATGCGGCTGAATATCGTGGTGCCGGCGTTAGGCAGCTTGCGGGGCAGGACGGGCATGGCGGGGCGCAGGATAAATGGGTCTGCCTACACTGCCGGCCACACGCCATGTCACACCGGGAACCTGGACCGTCATCGGATCACGCGCATCGCCTGCAACAACTGGTGGCGCGTCTTTCATCGAGCCCGCACGTGAGGCTTGGGCAGGTGGAGCCCGTGTGCCGCTTCATCACCGAGGAGCTGGCAGCGTTGATGGGCGTCGAGCGCGTCAGTGTCTGGTTCTTCAATGACCGGCAAGACGAGCTGCACCTGCAGGATCTTTTCAGACTCAGCTGCGGCACCCACGAGCAAGGCGCGGTGCTGCATCAAACAGCCTTCGCCAACGAATTCCACCACCTGCTCACCAGCTGCTACGTGGATGCGCATGAGCCCTACACGGACCCTCGCACCCAAGGCTACGTAGAGCCCTATCTGAAGCCCAACGGCATCACTTCCATGCTGGATGTGGTGGTGCGTCAGGGCGAGGAACTGCTCGGCCTGATCTGCATGGAGCATGTGGGCCGATCGCACTTCTGGCAGGAATCAGAGATCCTGCTGGCCGGACAGCTGGGCGATCAACTCTCGCTGACCTGCGCGATGCGCGAACTGAAGCGGCGAGAGGCAGAGCTGCGAGGCCTGAATGCCGAGTTGGAGCAGCGTGTGCAGGTGCGCAGCCAGGAGCTCCAGACGGCGCGCATGTCCCTGGCCGCCACCGAGCAGGCGGCCGCGCTGTCCAGCATGCTGTCCCAAGTGGCGCACGAGCTGGCAACGCCCATTGGCAATGCGCTGCTGGCCGCCGGCACCCTGCAAGGTGACGCTCTGCGCCTGCATCGCCAGCTGGAGCAAGGCCAGCTCGGCCGTCGGGCTTTGCTGCAATTCTTCGACGATCAGCAGCATGCCGCCTCGTTGGTGGAACGCAGCCTGCAGATGGCCAGCGAACGCCTGCATGCGCTCAAGCGTTTCAGCGCCGACAGCGCGAGCGACCAGCGCCGCTGCTTCGAACTTCGCCGCAGTGTGCTCGACTTGATCGAGCTGCTTCGTCCTGCCTTGGAACGCCACCCGGTTCTCCTGCAATGGAAGGTCGAAATCGACCCCGGTCTGCAGCTCGACAGCCGGCCTGGGCAGCTGGGGCAGGCGCTGGTGAACCTCATCAACAACGCCTTGGTGCATGCCTTCGAAGGGCGGACTCACGGCTGCCTTCGCATCTCGGCGCGTCTCCTCGGTGCGACCCAACTGCGCCTGAGCGTGGCCGATGACGGCTGCGGTATCGCGCCGGCCGATCACGCCCGCGTTTTCGAACCCTGGGTGACCAGCAAAGCCGGCCGTGGTGGCACCGGGCAGGGCTTGCCCATCGTCCGCCAGATCGTCGAGCGCCAACTGGGCGGTCTGATCCATCTCGAATCGGCGCTTGGCGCCGGCACCACCTTCCACCTCGACCTGCCCCTGCGTGCACCATGAGCGACACCGGCCTCTTGAAAATCCAGCGCGACCCCCATCAGGCGCCGCGCCGCCGCCGTCTTTGGCGCTGGGGCATCGCGGGCGGCGTGCTGCTGCTGCTGGCTGGGCTGCTGCTGCGGCCCCGGCCGCCCGAGGTGCAATTGGTGTCGGTGGTCAGCAGCACGCCGTCGCAACAGTACTTGCAGCTCACGGCTTCGGGCTTCGTGGTGGCACAACGCCGCGCAGCGGTCGCCAGCAAGGCCAGCGGCCGCCTGTTGGAGCTGCGCGTGCGCGAAGGTTCCCGCGTGAAGGCCGGCGAGTTGCTGGCTCGCCTGGACGCCAGCGACGTTCAGGCCCAGGCTGCGGTGGCGCAGGCGGCTGTTGGGCAGGCGCAGGCCGTGCTGGCGCAGGGCCAGGCGCTGCTGCGCCAAAGCCAGGTCGAGCTGGCCAATGCCGAGGCCGAGTTTGCGCGCACCCAGCAGCTGAAGGCGCAGGGCTTTGTCAGCGCCCAAGCGCAAGACGCCGCGCAACGCCGCCTCGACGCCGCGCGCGCCGCCGTGGCCGCGGCGCAGGCCAGTGCCGCGCAGGGCCAGAGCGGCGTGACCCAGGCGCGCGCCCAATTGGCCGTGCAGCAGGTCAACCAGGGCTTCACCGAAATCCGCGCCCCCTTCGACGGTGTGGTGCTGGCCAAGAACGCCAATGTCGGCGACCTCATCACCCCGTTCAGCAACGCCGCCGGCTCGCAGGGCGCGGTGCTCACGCTGGCCGACCTGTCTACGCTGGAAGTCGAGGCCGACGTCAGCGAAGGTAGCCTGGCTAAGGTGCAGCTCGGCCAGCCGGTGGAGATCCAGCTCGACGCCCTACCCGGTCAGCGCTTCCGCGGCCAGGTGGCCAGCATCGTGCCCACCGTGGACCGCGCCAAGGCCACGGTGATGACCAAGCTGCGCTTCGAACAGCTCGACCCCCGCGTGTTGCCCGAGATGAGCGCCAAGGCCATCTTCCTGAGCCAGCGTCCGAACGATGAGGAAATGAAGCCTGTGCTGGCCGTGCCCGCCAAGGCGCTGGATGCCGAGGGCGCGGTGTGGAAAGTGCTCAAGGCCGAAGGCGGTGGGCAGACCGTGCAGCGCGTGGCGGTGAAGAAGGGCCGAAACCTTGGGGAACTGGTGGAACTGCAGGGCAAGGATCTGGCCAGCGGCGACCGCCTGGTCGCCAACCCCAAGGTCCTGCACGACGGGCAAGCCATCGCGGTGGCCGAGAAGTGAGCGAGGCCCCACCGCTGATCCGCATCCGCGAGCTGGCCAAGAGCTACCGGCGCGGTGAGCAGACGATCCCGGTGCTGGCCGGCATCGACCTCGACGTGGCTGCGGGCGACTTCGTGGCGCTGATGGGCCCGAGCGGCTCGGGCAAGAGCACGCTCCTGAACCTGCTGGCGGGTATCGACCAGCCGACCTCGGGCCGAGTGGAGATCGACGGCATAGACATCGCCAGCCTCAGCGAGGGCCAACTGGCCGACTGGCGCGCCGCCAACATCGGCTTCATCTTTCAGTTCTACAACCTGATGCCGGTGCTGAACGCGCAGGAGAACGTCGAGCTGCCGCTGCTGCTGACCGGCCTGAGCGCTTCGCAGCGCCACGCGCACGCGCTCGCTGCGCTGAAGCTGGTCGGCTTGGCCGACCGGCTCGACCACAAGCCTAGCGAGCTCAGTGGCGGCCAGCAGCAACGCGTGGCGATTGCCCGCGCCCTGGTCACCGACCCGACGCTGATCGTGGCCGACGAGCCCACCGGCGATCTCGATCGCCACACCGCGGAGGAGGTGCTGGACCTGCTGGATCGCCTGAACCGCGAGCTGGGCAAAACCATCGTGATGGTGACGCATGACCCGAAGGCGGCGGCGAGGGCGAGAAGGGTGGTGGAGTTGGAGAAGGGGGTGCTTGTGGTCGGAGCGGCTGCTTGAACTCGAGCTCGCTTCGAGCAGTCCGAATCTGGGGTCTTCAACCCCCGACCCCGACCCCCTTTTCTTTGCTCCGCCAAAGAAAATGGGGGAAAAGAAAGGCGGGCCTGCTGCGCTCGCCCCTCGCCGTAGGCGAGGGGTTCCCTGCGCTGCTCGCCAAGGGGCCCCGCGCAGAACTCGCTTGCGTTCGCTGCGCTCACTCTGCTCAGGCAAGCTGCGCGAGTCAGATGGGAAGCGTGCCTGCGGCACGCGGGCCCCTTGTCTGCGCTGCTCGGCGGCGCAGACGGCGGCGAGCAGCCAGCAGCCAACAGCCGAACTTCGGCTCGTTGACTGCAGGCAGTGAGCGGACAGCTGGCTGTTTGGAGCCCCCCTTTTGCGCCGCCGAGCAGCGCAAGAACCCGGGGGGCGCGCGTAGCGCGCATCGGCTTCTGGCTTCGCGCAGCTTGTTTGAGCGGAGCGAACCGCAGGTGAGCGCAGTGAGTTCTGCGCGACCCCCGGGTTCTGAGCAGCGCAGGGCACCCGATTGGCCGCAGGCCAAGCGGGCGAGCGCAACAGGGTCGCCTTTCTTTTCCCCCCTTTTCTTTGGCGAAGCAAAGAAAAGGGGGTCGGGGTTTGGGGCTGAAGGCCCCAAGCGGTCTTCCCCACACGAACCAAGCTGGAACGAGCCATGTTCCTGCTGAAACTCCTCTTCCGAAACGCCTTCCGCCACCCGCTCCGAACCGGGCTGACCCTCCTCGGCCTGGTCGTCGCCATCTCCGCCTTCGGCCTGCTGCGCACCATCAACGAAGCCTGGTACGCCGGCGTGCAGGCCAGCAGCGCCACGCGGCTCATCAGCCGCAATGCCATCAGCCTGACCTTCGCGCTGCCGCTGTCCTACGCCGAGCGCCTGCGCGGGGTCGAGGGGGTTTCCAGCGTGTCCTGGGCCAACTGGTTCGGCGGCATCTACCAAAGCGAACGCAACTTCTTTCCGCAGTTCGGCGTGGAGCCGGCCAGCTACCTGAAGCTCTACCCCGAGTACCGGCTCAGCGACGAGGAGAAGGCCGCCTTCATCCGCGACCGCCAAGGCGCCATCGCCGGCCGCAAGCTGGCCAACCAGTACGGCTGGAAGATCGGCGACACCATCCCCATCCGCGGCACCATCTTTCCCGGCACCTGGACCTTCACCCTGCGCGGCATCTGGGATGGCGCCGAGGCCAGTACCGACGAGAACCAGTTGCTCTTCAGCTGGCACTTGCTCAACGAGTCGGTGAAGAAGCGCTTCCCCAAGCGCGGGGACGCCGTTGGGGTGTTCGTGCTGGGCATCGACGAACCCTCGCAAGCGGCGGCGGTGAGCCAGCAGGTCGACGCCCTGTTCAAGAACTCGCTGGCCGAGACCCTGACCGAGACCGAGTCGGCCTTCCAGCTCAGCTTCGTGTCGATGAGCGAGGCCATCCTGGTGGCCATCGAGGCTGTCAGCTACATCATCGTGCTCATCATCCTGGCGGTGATGGCGAACACCATGACCATGACGGCGCGTGAACGACTGGCCGAGTACGCGACGCTGAAGGCGCTGGGCTTCGGCCCCGGCTTTGTGAGCCGCCTGCTGTTCGGCGAGAGCCTGGTGATCGCCCTGCTGGGCGGTGTGGCGGGCGTGGCCGTCACCTTCCCGATCGCCGCCGCCTTCGCCAAGGCCGCCGGCAGCTTCCTGCCGGTGTTCATGGTGTCCGACACCACGGTGATGCTGCAGGTCGCGGCGGCCTTCGCGGTGGGCTTCATCGCAGCGGCTTGGCCCGCCTGGCAGATGGGTCGCATCGACATCGTCAACGGTCTGAGGCACGTCGCATGAGCAGGCCGCTTGGCGAGGCCTTTCGCGGGCTCTTTGCATGAAACAAGTCCCGCTGTCCTACATCGCCCGCAACCTCTGGGTGCGTCGCGTCACCACTTTGCTCACCGCCGCCGGCTTGGCGCTGGTGGTGTACGTCTTCGCCACGGTGCTGATGATGAGCGAGGGCATCAAGACCACGCTGGTGGCCACGGGCACGCCGGGCAATCTGCTGGCGCTGCGCAAAGGCGCAGGGGCAGAGATCAACTCGGGCGTGAGCCGCGAGCAGGCGGCCATTCTTTCCAGCCTGCCCGGCATCGCCACCGCCCCTGACGGGCGGCTTCTCGTCAGCCAGGAACCGGTGGTGCTGAACAACCTGCCCAAGCGGGGCAGCGGCAATCCAAGCAACGTGACGGTGCGCGGCACCTCGGAGACCGGCCTGCTGCTGCGTCCGCAGGTTCGTCTGGTGGAAGGACGCATGTTCCGCCCCGGCTCCAGCGAACTGGTGGTGGGTCGCGCCACGGCGCGCGGCTTCGAAGGGGCGGGCCTGGGCGGCACCCTGCGCTTTGCCCAGCGCGACTGGACGGTGGTCGGCGTGTTCGACGCCGGCAACTCGGGCTTCGACTCCGAGATCTGGGGCGACAGCGAGCAGATGCTGCAGGCCTTCCGCCGCGTCAGCAGTTCCAGCGTCATCCTGCGCTTGCAGGACCCCTCCACGGCGGATGACTTCATCGCGCGCGCTGCCGCCGACCCCCGGCTCACGCTGGACCTCAAGCCCGAGCGCCAGTTCTACGAGGAGCAAAGCCGCGGCCTGGCGATCTTCATCAATGTGCTGGGCCTGGCGCTCTCAAGCATCTTCAGTGTGGGCGCCGTCGTCGGCGCCATGATCACCATGTACGCCGCCGTGGCCAGCCGCACCGGGGAGATCGCCACGCTGCGCGCGCTGGGCTTTCGCCGCCCGGCCGTGCTGTGGGCCTTCCTGCTGGAGAGCCTGCTGCTTTCGCTGGTGGGCGGCCTGCTCGGCTTGCTTGCCGCTTCCCTCATGCAGGGGGTGAACCTGAGCACGACCAACTTCCAGACCTTTTCCGAGGTTGCGTTCCGCTTCGTGCTCACCCCCGCCATTGCCGTACAAACGCTGCTGTTTGCGCTCGTCATGGGCCTGGTCGGGGGCTTCCTGCCCGCCTGGGCGGCGGCGCGGCTGCCCATCGTCGATGGCCTACGGGCCGCTTGAGGAGTCCGACACATGAACCGCTTGATGCGCCTTGCGCGCGCGCTTTCGCCGCTGTTGCTGCTGACTGGCTTGCCGGCCCTTGCCGAGACCAAGACATCGCCCGCGCAGGACTGCCCGCCCACTGCGCAGGCGCCCTCCGCCGAGCAGGTGGAGAAGGCCCGCGCCGCCGCCAAGGATCGCGGCGCGCTGTGGAAGCTGGTCAAGGACGGGCGCACCTCTTACCTCTACGGCACCGTCCATGTCGGCAAGCTGGAGTGGATTTTTCCTGGCCCGCAGCTGCAGAAGGCCTTGACCTCGACCGAGGTCCTGGCCCTGGAAATCGACATCAGTGCGCCGGGCTTCCTGACCGAATTCCAGCAGGCACAGCAACGTGCCGCTGCGCTCACGCTGAGCGAAGGCGAGCAGCAGCGCTTGGACGCCCAGGCCGACGCCGCCTGCCTGCCGCGCGGCGCGCTGGCAGCCTTGCACCCGGCCATGCAGGCCATCACTTACGCCAGCCTGGCGGGCCGGCGCGACGGATTGGACCCTGCCTACGCGCAGGAGGCCATGCTGCTCGGTGCCGCGCGCTCGATGAATCGGCCGGTGGTGTCGCTGGAATCGGTGGGCAGCCAGCTCGCGGTGCTGCTGCCGAACGACGCCTTGCAGGTGCGCTGGCTGTTGCGCCAGACCCTGGACGCGCTGGAGCGCCAGGAGACGCGCGGCGCGCTGCGCACCATGGGACAGGCTTGGGAGAAAGGAGACCTGGCCACGCTGGGCGACGCCGCCAAGCTCTGCCAGTGCACACCCAGCGCGGAGGAGCAGGCGTTTCAGCGTCGGCTCAACGACGAACGCAACGGCCCGATCGCCGAGCGAATCGCCCAGGAACACGCCAAGGGCAAGCCGCTGCTGGCCGCCGTGGGTACCCTGCACATGACCGGTCCCAAGGCCCTGCCCAAGTTGCTCGAAGGCCTGGGCTTCCAGGTCGAGCGGGTGAAGTACTGACTGCTAACGCGGCGTCGCCTCAAGCACCAGCGCCGCGCCGTCGGTCAGGCGCAGACGCAGGCGGCCTTGGGCGTCGAGATCGAAGGCCCAGACGCGCGCCAACTGTGCCAAGGTCCGATCCTCGGCCGCATTGCCGGCTTCATCGGCGCAGGCGCGGCGCGTCATCGGCCCCTGGCCGAGCGACAGTCCGTTGACGTCGGCCCGGTAACTGCCTTGCAGGCGGTTGCAGGCGAGTTGGGCGCTGTATCTGCCGCCAGCCTCAAACTGAAGGCTACGCAGCCCGTCGCCGCTCCAACTGCGGCCTTGCAGCAGCAGTGCCGGGTCGCCCCCGCAGCCGTGGTAGACCCGGCCTGACATCGTCACGCTGACCTGCCAGGGGAAGGGCTGGCCGCTCTTCAAGTCATGGCACAGGCGGCGCTCGGTCTGCAGCAGCAAGGGCTCTCCCCGCACCTGCAAGCCGACTTGCAGCGGGCTGCCGCCTGGCCTGGCCTCGACATCGAGTGCGAAGCGCGTGCCGTCGGCAGCCTGGAAGTCGAAGCGCTTGTCGCCGAACTGTGCACTCCAGGCGGGCTCGTGGCCCTGGGCGGTGGCCAGGGTCTGCGCCTGGGCGCTGCCGAGCAGCGCCATGCCCACCAACCCGCCCAACAAGCAGCCCGCGATACCGCGCATCAGAACGGGATGTCGTCGTCGATGTCGTCGAAGCTGCTCGCCGGCTTGGGCGCCGGCGCCTGACGCGGCGCC
>JAFLDE010000001.1 GCA_017302655.1 Burkholderiales bacterium | reverse complement strand
GCTGCGCCAATCGCGCCCGCGCGAGCTGGCCGGCCTGCGCGACACCCTCGCCCTGCTGCCCGCGCTGCAGACCCTGGTGCCCGCCAGCACCGCGCTGCTGCAGCAGCTGCGCGCCCAGCTCGACCTGCCGCCGCACATCGGCGAGCGGCTGCGCGCTGCGCTGCGCGAGCAGCCCGCCGTCTGGCTGCGCGACGGGGGTGTCATCGCCGACGGCTTCGACCCCGAGCTCGACGAGCTGCGCGCCATCAACGCCAACTGCGACGCCTTCCTGCTGCAGCTCGAAGAGCGCGAGAAGGCGCGCACCGGCATTCCCAATCTGCGCGTGCAGTTCAACAAGGTGCACGGCTTCTACATCGAGGTCACGCAGGGCCAGAAGGACAAGGTGCCGCCGGACTACCAACGCCGCCAGACCTTGAAGAACGCCGAGCGCTTCATCACGCCGGAACTCAAGGCCTTCGAGGACAAGGCGCTGTCCGCCAGCGAGCGCGCGCTGGCGCGCGAGAAGTTCCTCTTCGAGCGCCTGCTCGACGAGCTGGGGGCCGACATCGTGCCGCTCACGCAGCTGGCGCGGGCGCTGGCCGCGCTGGACGCACTGGCCTGCCTGGCCGAGCGCGCCCACACCCTGGGCTGGTGCGTGCCCGAATTCCTGCCCTACCCGGCCATCGAAATCGAGGCCGGCCGCCATCCGGTGGTCGAACAGCGCCTGCAGGAAACCACCGGCACGCCCTTCCAGCCGAACGACTGCCGCCTGGATGCCAAGCGCCGCCTGCTCGTCATCACCGGGCCGAACATGGGGGGGAAAAGCACCTTCATGCGCCAGGTGGCGCTGATTGCGCTGCTCGCCAGCATCGGCTCCTGCGTGCCGGCCACGCGCTGCCGCCTCGGGCCCATCGACGCCATCCACACCCGCATCGGCGCTGCCGACGACCTGGCCAACGCGCAGTCCACCTTCATGCTGGAAATGACCGAGGCCGCCGCCATCCTGCACGGCGCGGGCGAGCAGAGCCTGGTGCTGATGGACGAGATCGGCCGCGGCACCTCCACCTTCGACGGCCTGGCGCTGGCCGGCGCCATCGCCACCCACCTGGTGGAGAAAAGCCGCTCGCTCACGCTCTTTGCCACGCACTACTTCGAGCTGACCGCCCTGCCGGAGAAGCACGCCGGCGCGCACAACGTGCACGTCAGCGCGGTGGAAAGCGGCCCGCACGACATCGCCTTCCTTCACGAGCTGCAGGCCGGCCCGGCCAACCGCAGCTATGGCGTGCAGGTGGCGCGCCTGGCCGGCATGCCCCAGCCGGTGCTGCGCCAAGCGCGCGCCAGCCTGGAGGCGCTGGAAAGCCGCGCGGCGGCGGGCGAGGCGCAGGTCGATCTCTTCAGCGCCCCGCCGGCCCCGCCGGCAGCCGAAGAGAGCGAAGCGCTGCGCCAACTGCGCCAACTCGACGTGGACAGCTGTTCGCCGCGCGAGGCGCTGGAGCAGCTCTACCGCCTCAAGCAGCTCGCCGCGAGAGCCTGAAGAGGCCCAGCAGGCCGCCCGCCATCAGCAGCCAGGTCGACGGCTCCGGCACGGGCGCCGTGAAGCCGTAGCTGCCATCCGGCAACAGCATCAGGCCGGCGGTGGGGGCCAGGCGCAGGCCGGGCCCCAAGCGCAAGGAAGCCAGGGCACCGGCCGCCTGCTGCAGCGCAGCGTCGTAGCTGCCGGGCGCCGCCTCCCCCGCAAAGGGCGAGACGTTGCTCCAGGGGGAAGCGAACCAAATGCCGGCCCCGTAGCCGTTGTCCGCTCGGACGCCGACCTGCAGTTGGATCGTGAGCGTGTCTCCGGCCTTGGCCTGGATCTCCAGCACCCAGGGTTGATCCACCGGACCCAAGAGCGAGCTGCCGTCTCGCAAGGTTTGTGCGAACTCCTTGTAGGCCTTGCAATCGCCACGGCAAGGCGGCGCCCCAGGGGTCTGCGCCGTCAGGTGGGCGGAAGCGTTCAGTTGGGCCGTGCTGAACCGCGCCCCGTCGCCGCGCGGCGCCGGGCTGTCGCCTGCGCCGAAGCGCGTGTCCAAGCGCACCGTGCCGCTGGTGCCCGGCGCGCCCGCAATGGTGGTGGTGAGAAAGAGAAACGACGACGCCGAGCCCCACGAGATGCCGTACTGAAAGGGGCTGAGGGCTTGCTGGCTGGTCCACAGCTCCGCGCGCAAACCGTTGCCACTGGCCTTGGCACTCGAAACGCCCTGCGCAACGATCGGCGCGTCGAATACCCCCAGTCCCGACAGGAACACCTCCCGCCCGGCCTTGGCATAGCTGGAGTCGACGCGGATACCGCCTTGTGGCGGGTCGATGAGAACGACATGCTGGGTCGTCTGGCCACGCACAAGGGCCTCGATCGTGGCCGCAGCGCGGTACTCCACGCCGGCCTGGGCTGGCAATGTCAAGCCCAGGCAGACCCCGAGCGCAAGCACAGAAATCGCACGCATTTCAGACCTCCCGACGGTTGCGGCGTGCCCAGGCGGTGAGCCCCAGGCCCAGACCCAGCAGCAGGCTGCTGGCCGGTTCCGGCACGGCGGACGTGAACTGCACTTCGGACAGCATGACGCCGTTGTTGAAGCGCTCCACACCCAACACCAGCGAGCTGCCCACCGTGCCGGGCGCCAGGGTCAGCACCGAAAAGGTAGGCACCGCGCCCGGCAGATCGGAAATCTCGAAGCGCTGCGTGTTGCCCCCCACGGTGACGGTGAAGGCGGCCGGCGGGGCGATGTCGCCCAAGCCATCCGGGTCGTCGTGCCAGACGGTGACGGTGTTGAACGCTTGCACCTGCCCGAAGTGAAAGGTGATGAGCCAGGGCTCGCCCTTGTTCCAGCCCACATAGGGGCCGGTGCCCTCCACGTTCTCCACCAGGTGCCAGTTCTCGGTGGCGATGATGCCGTCGGTCAGATCGCCCAAACCGCCGCTGAGCGGCGCGTAGTCCTGGCTGCTGTTGCCGCTGCCGCTGTACTTCTTGTCCCAGTAGTTGAAGCTGCCGCCGCCGGTCATGCCGTAGCCGTTGAGCAGTTCGTAGTGGGTGGGCAGGACCGGTGCGGCGGCTTGGGCAGGCGCCGCAGCGAGGCACAGCACGGCCGCGACGACGCGCAAGGGAGTCAAAGCGTGGGTCATGGGAGGGGCTCCGAGAGGTTGCGGCGCCCCGGAAAGAGCGCCTGCCACCCCGTACGCAAGGCGCATGCGTTTCCGGCCACACCCCCCGAACCTGCGGGGGTCAGGGCAAGGTGAGCAATTGCTTCGGAAGGGGCTGCTTGAGGGCCGCTTCCCAAGGTTCTCGGGCTTGCTCGCGCAGCGCCACAGCCTCCGCCGGCCGCGACTTGCGCAGCTCCGCCCGCCACAGATCGAGCCCGGCTCGTTGCAAGGGCGTGGCCTCGGGCCAGACGGTCTGCAGCCGGTCGGCGTCACCGTCCAGCCAGGCCCGTACAGCTTCAGCTTGCCGCGCGCCGGCGCTGCGATCGCCCTGCACGCGGCGCAGCAGGTCGGCCGCGGTCGCGGCATCGGCCTGTGCACGGGCGGCGTCACCCGGTGATGAGCGGCGATGCAGCAGCAACGCGCGCGACAGCAGCAGTTCGGCCCATGCGGGGTGATCGGCCCAGCCCGGCAACTGGCGCATTTGGCGCTCGGCTTCATCGAAATAAACCAGCGCCACCTTTGGGCGGTCAAGCGCCTGGTGGAGTTCCCCCACGACCCATCGCGCGCGCTCGCGCAGCCAGGTGGGTGCTGCTTGCTGGCGCTCCATGAACGCCAGGCCCGCCTCGGCGAGCGGAAGGCCGTCCTGCGGCCGATGGGCTTGCCGCAGCAGCTTGGCCAGGGTGAGCCGCTGCAGCGCCAGCTGACTCTCGTCAAAAGCTGGGCGGGCCATGGCCGCAGCCAGGGTGTCACGCTGCACGGCCACGGCCTCCAGCGGACGCCCCAGAAGCGAAAGCGCCTGCGCCCACAGGCTGCGCGTCTTGAGCACGCGATCATGCGCACGGCCCAGCAAGGCTTCGTGTTCGGGAACAAGGGCGCGCAGTTGGCCTTCTGCCAGCCCGATCTGTCCCTGCAGATAGTGAGCGCGAGCCAGGTTGTAGCGATCGGCGAACTGGTCGCCGAGCTCGTAGCCGGGCAAGGCCGCGCCTTCGGCAACGATCGTCGCAAATGCCTCAGTGGCTTCCACGAAGCGCGCCTGATCCAGCAAGGACGTGCCAAGCACCGAACGCAGGCGAAGCCGCGCCGGCTCGTCGCCCGGCTGGCGCGTCTGCAGTGCGTCCCGTGCCAACCGTTCAGCCCGCTCCGCATCGCCTTGCTGGTTGGCCATCCAGACCAATTGCTCGGTCAGCGGCAATCGCCATCGGTTATGCACCCCATGGCGGCGCTGCGCGCGTTCGAGCAGCGCCTCGGCCGCTTGCACGGCGGCCGGGTACTGAGCCTCTTCCTTCAGCGTTTCCATGGCGATGTACGCGGCATCGAGGGCCTCGGGCGCGTCTGCCGAGTCGTGTTCGGTGAAGAGTGCCTCGGCCTGGCGCGCGTGGTCCAGCGCCTCGGCGCTGGCGCCGATCGCGCTGTGGATGCGCGCCAGCTCCAGGTGCAGGATGGCGCGCAACGCCGGTTCTGCCGCCAACTCGGCGGCCAGTCGCTGGCTGCCGCGCTGGAGCAACTCGCTGACTCGCGGTTCCCCGCTGCGGCGTTGTTCTGGCGAGGCGCCCTGGAAAAGTCCCACCAGGAAGCGCTGCACGGCTTCGGCCCGACGCGCCTGAGTTCGGGCTTCTTGCGCCTGCCACAGGGTCAAGAGCAGACCCACTGTCAGCGCAAGCCACACGCTGGAGCCGGCCCACACTGCGCGGCGGTGCCGTTGCAGCCAGCAACGCCAACGGTAGGCGCGGCCGGCGCCAGCGAGCAGCAGGGCCTCGACTGGTTCGCCACGCTGCCAGCGCAGCAGGTCCTCACGCAAAGCTTCGACGCTGGCGTAGCGCTGCATCGGCTCCACCGCCATGGCACGCGCGGTGATGGCACTCAAGGCGGCATCCGGGCTAGGCGGCTGAAAGCGCCAGGCGCGACGTTCCGCCGCCAGTTCGCTGCGCGGGGCGCGCGCCAGCCGGTAGGGCCGTCGGCCGCTGATAAGCTCGTACAGCAGCACGCCGAGCGCATGCACGTCCATGGCCGTACTGGGCGCACGGCCCTCCAGTTGCTCGGGCGAGGCGCTGTCCGCGCTGAAGGCCAGCACGTCGCCACCCGGCTGCCCCAGCAGACCGGCGATGCCGAAATCCAGGAGGCGCAAATGCCCCTCTGCGGTGACAAGCAAGTTGGCCGCCTTGAGGTCGCAGTGCACCACCAGGCGCTGGTGCGCGTAGGCCACGGCGTTCAACACCTGCATGAAGAGGCGCAGGCGCTCCGACCAGGGTTGGGATCGGGCCCATTGATCCAGTGGCTGGCCTTCGACGCATTCCATCGCCAGCCAGGGCTGCTCGCCGTCCACTCCGGCGTCATACAGGCGCGCAATGTGGGGGTGTTCCAGGCTGGCCAGCAAGTCACGCTCCTGCGCGAAGCGTCGGGCCAAGCCTTCGCCGGGGCGAGGCAGCTTCAGGGCCACGCTGCGGCGCAATCCCTGGTCCCCGCGCTCGCCTTCTGCCACCCCCTCGGGAGCCGACGCCTGCACCCCCCTGGCGCGCCACACCTGCGCCATGCCGCCTTCGCCCAGCAAGGTGTCGAGTCGGTACGGCCCGACGACTTCCCCCTCTTGCCGAAAGGAAAGGGCCTGGGCCGCCAAGCCCGCCAAGGGCCGGGCGGGATCCTGCGTGGAGGCGTCGGCTGTCAGCAGGCGTTGCACCGCCCGGGCCACATCCGGGGCGAGGGTGGCCAGGCAGCCCGCACGCTCGGCGGGCGACAGGTCGAGCACTTCGTCGAAGCGGCGCGACACCTCAGGCCAGAGGGCGGGGTCAATCTGGGGCGATACGGCGTTCACGTCAGACATACGCAAAGGCCGGCGCCAACCGGTCAGGCGCCACCAAGTTCGAGCAGCAGGGTGGCGCGTGCCTTCTGCCACTGCCGGCGTAGAGTGCGCTCAGACAGCCCCAAGGCCTGCGCCACTTCCACTTCAGTGAAGCCACCGAAGAAGCGCAGTTCCACCAATTCGGCCAGGCCAGGGTCCAGCTGCGCGAGCCGCTCGAGCGCATCGTGCAGGCGTTCGACCTCCAACCCCTGCGAGTCCATGCCCGCCACCGCGTCCAATTCGGTGTGCAGGGTCACGCGCTCCAGGTCACCGCCGCGCTGCTGGGCCTGCCGCCGCCGCACGAAGTCCACCACCAGGTGGCGCATGGCCTTGGCCACCCAGGCAAAAAAATGCTTGCGCGAGGCGAAATCCACGCGGGCGCCCTGCGCGAAGCGCAGAAAGCTCTCGTGCACCAAGGCTTCGGTGTCGAGCAAGGTGGGCACCTGATGGCCCCGCAGGCGCGAGCGGGCGATGCGCTGCAACTCCGGATACAGCACAGCAAAGGCCCGATCGGCGCTAGCCGCATCGCCCTGCTGAGCAGCAAGCAGCCATTGCGTGAGATCGGGCGCGGGATCGGAGTCGGTCATGGGCGGCAGTATGGGCCGGAGCAACCCAAGCCCCGATCGCCTGCGCCCTCAGGCGGGATGGTGCTTGGCGATCAGCCGCACCGCCGCGGCGACACCGTCTTCCCGAGCAAGCCGTGCTCCCAGGGTTCTCGCGCGTTCGGCTTGGTGCTCGTCGCGCAGCATGCTCTGGATGGCGGCGGCGAGCCGATCACCTGCCGGGTTGCCGGATGCCATCCCGCTCGGCCACGATGCGCTCGCCCACGGCTTGCAGCGTCTGCGCATCAGCCACCACGGGCGAGGCCACCACGCGCAGGTCGAAGATGGCTTGAGCGCGCAACGCCTCGTACCGACGGCTGTCGACACAGGTCACGACGAGCCTGACCTGATGGCCGGCCGCCTGAAGCCCCGTAGCCAAAGCCATAAAGGGCCGGATGTCGCCGTGGCTGCCCCAGGTTTGGAGGCCGATTCTCATGATGGGGACAACGCGCCAAAGCGGCTTGGAGTGGGCATGGAGGTACAGAAAGGGCGCGCAGACTGCGCAAAGGGCTGGGATCTCCGGAGGATGGGTAGGCATGGCTTCGCCATAGCCACGCATGACCGGTTTGCAGCGCCACCTGCACTCTGGAGCACAAGCTCCAGCATGGCGCCCCATCGACTCGATGCCACGGGGCACACTGCGCGCCATGTCGCACCCCACCCTGGTTTTCTCGCACGCCAACAGCTACCCGGCCGGTTGCTACCGGCTGTTGTTCGAGCACTGGCGGGCCGCAGGCTGGCGGGTGGAGGCCCTGCCGCAGTTCGGTCATGCGCCGCAGCATCCGGTCACCCCGGCTTGGTCGCATCTGGTGGACGAGTTGCTGGGCTTCGTCGATGCACGGGTCGGCCCGGAAGCGCCCGTCGCACTGGTGGGGCATTCGCTGGGAGGCTTGCTGAGCCTGATGGCTGCGGTGCGCCGCCCGCATCAGGCACGAGCCGTGGTGCAACTGGATTCGCCCTTCATTCGGGGCTGGCGTGCGGCCTTGGTTCGCTTCGGGCACCTGGGCGGGCGGCGCGGGCTGGCGCACCGGGTGGCGCCAGCGGCCGTGGCCGAGCAACGACGCGATCACTGGCCGGACCGCGCTTCCCTGGAGGCGCATTTCCGTGGCAAGGCACTGTTCCAAGCCTGGGCGCCGCAGGTGCTGGACGACTACCTGCGCGAGGGCTTCGAGCCCGACCCGCAGCGCGGTGGCTGGCGCCTGCGCTTTCGCCGCGAGGTCGAAGCGCGCATCTACGCCACGCTGCCCCATCACTTGAGCGGCCAGGTTCGCCGGCTGCAGGCTCCGCTGGGCTTTGTGGCCGGCACGCGCAGCCGCGAGATGCACCAAGGCGGCTTGGCTGCCACGCGCGCCCTGGTCGGGCCAGCCAACTGGCGCGAGGTGGAGGGCACGCACCTGTTCCCGTTCGAGCGCCCCATCGAGACCGCCGGCACGGTGCTGGAATTGCTGGATCGCCTGGCCCGTTAAACTCCGGCTTTCCTCTTGAGCGTTACCGACCGGCTGTGGTCCCCCAAGGGGATGCGGCGCGTGGGAACGCCCTGCACACCATGACCAAATTCGTATTCGTGACGGGCGGCGTCGTGTCCTCGCTGGGCAAGGGCATCGCCTCCGCCTCGCTGGCCGCCTTGCTGGAAAGCCGCGGCCTGAAGGTCACGCTGATCAAGCTCGACCCCTACATCAACGTCGATCCGGGCACCATGAGCCCGTTCCAGCACGGCGAGGTCTTCGTCACCGACGACGGCGCCGAGACCGACCTGGATCTTGGCCACTACGAGCGCTTCATCACCACGCGGATGGCGCAGCGCAACAACTTCACCACCGGGCGCATCTACCAGTCGGTGCTGGAGAAGGAACGCCGCGGCGACTACCTGGGCAAGACGGTGCAGGTGATCCCTCACGTCACCAACGAGATCCAGGACTACATCCGCCGCGGCGCCGAGGGCGTGGACGTGGCCATCGTCGAGATTGGCGGCACGGTGGGCGACATCGAGTCTCTGCCCTTCCTAGAAGCCGTGCGCCAGATGAGCCTGCGCATGGGGCCGAACAACACCGCATTCGTGCACCTGACCTACGTGCCTTGGATCGCCGCCGCCGGCGAGCTCAAGACCAAACCGACGCAGCACACGGTGCAGAAGCTGCGCGAGATCGGCATCCAGCCAGACGCGCTGATCTGCCGTGCCGATCGCCGCATTCCCGACGACGAGCGCAGCAAGATTTCGCTGTTCACCAATGTGGCCGAGTACGGTGTCATCTCCATGTGGGACGTGAACACCATCTACAAGGTGCCACGCGTGCTGCACGAGCAAGGCCTGGATCAGCTCATCTGCACCAAGCTGCAGCTGAGCACCAAGCCCACCAATCTGGCGCGCTGGGACCATCTGGTGCACGAGGTGGAACACCCGCAGACCGAAGTGACGATCGCCATGTGCGGCAAGTACACCGACTTGTCCGACAGCTACAAGTCGCTGAACGAGGCGCTTCGCCACGCCGGCATCCACAACCACGCCAAGGTCAACATCGAGTACTTCGACGCCGAGACCCTGGAGGGCGGCGACGCCTCGGTGCTTTCCAAGTACGACGCCATCCTGGTGCCGGGCGGCTTCGGTAAGCGCGGGGTGGAGGGCAAGATCAATGCCGCCCGCTATGCCCGCGAGCACAAGCTGCCTTATCTGGGCATCTGCCTGGGCATGCAGGTCGCCACCATCGAGTACGCGCGTCACATGGCTGGGCTGGAAGGCGCCAACTCCACCGAGTTCGACCCCGATGCGCCGCACAAGGTCATCGCGCTGATCGACGAGTGGCAGGACGCGGACGGCAGCATCCAGAAGCGCGATGCCGGCTCCGACCTGGGCGGCACCATGCGCCTGGGAAGCCAGAGCAGCGATGTCAAGCCCGGCACCCTGGCGCACCAGATCTACGGCCCAGTGGTCACCGAGCGTCACCGCCATCGCTACGAGGCCAACGAGCAGTACCTGGATCAGCTTCAGAAGGCTGGCTTGGTCATCAGCGCCATCACCCAGCGCGAGAAGCTGACCGAGATCGTCGAGCTGCCGCAGACCGTGCACCCCTGGTACGTGGGGGTGCAGTTCCACCCCGAGTTCAAGAGCACGCCCTGGGACGGCCATCCGCTGTTCATCAGCTACATCCAGGCCGCCCTGAAACACAAGCAATCCCGGAGCTGAAGCCATGCCCGCCGCCTACGTCATCCTGACCAGCAAGATCAACGACCCCGAGCAGTTCAAGCAGTACCTGGCGGCCACGCCGCCCACCTTGGTGCCGCATGGGGGCGAATACCTCGTGCGGGGCGGCTCCAAGCAGGTGCTGGAAGGCGGCTGGGACCCGAACCGCGTGGTGGTGCTGAAGTTCCCCAGCCTGGCCAATGCCAAGGCCTGGTACGACGGCGCCGGCTACACCAAGGCCCGGCAACTGCGCAAGGGCGCCACCGAGTACTTCAACGTGCTGCTGCTGGAAGGTTACGAAGGCTGAACTGTCCAGGTTCACCAGGGTACCGACCTACACTCGCCGCCGCTTTCAGCCATTCACCCAGAACACCATGAGCGCTATTGTTGACATCGTCGGCCGCGAGATCCTCGACAGCCGCGGTAATCCCACCGTCGAATGCGACGTCCTGCTGGAGTCCGGCACCCTGGGCCGTGCCGCCGTGCCGAGCGGTGCCAGCACCGGCAGCCGCGAAGCCATCGAACTGCGCGATGGCGACAAGGGGCGCTACCTGGGCAAGGGCGTGCTCAAGGCAGTGGACCACATCAACACCGAGATTTCCGAGGCCGTGATGGGCCTGGACGCTGCAGAGCAGGGCTTTCTGGACAAGACCCTGATCGACCTGGACGGCACTGACAACAAGAGCCGCCTGGGCGCCAATGCCATGCTGGCCGTCTCCATGGCCGTGGCGCGCGCAGCGGCCGAGGAATCCGGCCTGCCCCTGTACCGCTACTTCGGCGGCATGAACGGCAACACCCTGCCCGTGCCGATGATGAACGTGGTGAACGGCGGCGCACACGCCAACAACAACCTCGACCTTCAGGAGCTCATGATCGTGCCGGTGGGCGCGTCCAGCTTCCGCGAGGCGCTGCGCTGGGGCGCCGAAACCTTCCACGCGCTCAAGAAGATCCTGCACGACCAGCACATGAGCATCGCCGTGGGCGACGAGGGCGGCTTTGCGCCCAATGTACCCAGCCACGAGGCGGCGATCCAGATGATCCTCAAGGCCATCGAGGCCGCCGGCTACGAGCCGGGCAAGCAGATCGCATTGGCGCTCGATTGCGCAGCATCCGAGTTTCACAAGGACGGGCTCTACCACCTGGACGGCGAAGGCGGCCTGAAGCTCGAATCGGCCCAGTGGATCGACATCATGGCCACCTGGGTGGACAAGTACCCGATCATCTCCATCGAGGACGGCATGGGCGAAGGCGACTGGGACGGCTGGAAGCTGCTCACCGAGCGCCTCGGGAAGAAGGTGCAGATCGTCGGCGACGACCTGTTCGTCACCAACACCAAGATCCTCAAGGAAGGCATCGAGAAGGGCATCGCCAACTCGATCCTCATCAAGATCAACCAGATCGGCACGCTCAGCGAAACCTTCGCCGCCATCGAGATGGCCAAGCGCGCCAACTACACGGCGGTGATCAGCCACCGCTCGGGCGAGACCGAGGACAGCACGATCGCCGACATCGCGGTGGGCACCAACGCCGGCCAGATCAAGACCGGCTCGCTGTCGCGCTCGGACCGCATGGCCAAGTACAACCAATTGCTGCGTATCGAGGAAGATCTCGGTGACGTCGCGGTGTACCCCGGTCGCGCCGCCTTCTACAACCTGCGTTGAAACTGTCCGCCGCCCTCCTGGTCCTGGCCCTGCTGGCCGTGCAGGGTCAGATGTGGTTCGGCCCGCGGTCCATGGCCCAGGTCAGTGAGCTGCGCAGCCAACTCGAAGCGCAACAACTGCGCAACCAGGAGGCGCGTCAGCAACTGGTGCGTCTGCGCGCCGAACTCAAGGACTTGCGCGAAGGCCTGGAGATGGTCGAGGAGAAGGCCCGCGGCGAGCTCGGCTTGCTCAAGCCCGACGAGCTCTTCGTCCCGCTGAAGTAAGTGCCCGAGCTGCTGTTCGCCCCGGCCTTCATGGCCTGGGGGGCGCCCTTCACCTGGCTGGAGCTGGCGGCCTTTCTGCTCTCGCTGGCGATGGTGCTGGCCAATCAACGGCAGCGCATCGTCGGCTGGCCACTGGCCATCGCCGCGTCCGCGCTCTACGGACTGCTGTTCTGGCGCGGCCAGTTGTTTGGTGAAGCCCTGCTCCAGGGCTTCTTCATCGCGCTCTCTAGCTGGGGCTGGTGGCAATGGTGGCGCGGTGAGGCTGGGCAGGCGTTGCCGGTGCGCCGGCTGACACGCGAAGGCTGGTGGCTGAGCGTGGCCGCCGTCGGCCTGCTGGGTCCCCTGCTCGGACTCTTTCTGGACCGCTTCACCCAGTCCCCCCTGCCCTACTGGGACGCGCTGCCCACCGTGGGCAGCGTGGTTGCCACGCTGCTGCTCGGGCGGAAGTTCATCGAGAACTGGCCGCTCTGGGTGGCCGTGAACCTGGTGTCCGTGGGCCTTTTCGCACAGCGTGGCTACTGGCTGACGGTGATCCTTTACGCGCTGCTGGTGCCGCTGGCCTGGCAGGGCTGGCGGCGCTGGCAGCGCGAAATGGCAGCGCCATGACCTGCATCGCCCTGCTCGGCGCCGAATGCACCGGCAAGTCCACGCTCACCCAGGCGCTGGCTGCACGCGGTGAGGTCACGGTGAGCGAGTACCTGCGGGAATGGTGCCTTCGCGAAGGGCGCACGCCCCGCCGGGAAGAGCAGGCGGCCATTGCCCAGGAGCAGCAGCGCCGCATCGACGCGGCCGCCGCGAGCGGCGCACCGCGGGTGATCGCCGACACCACCGCGCTGATGACCGCGCTCTACAGCCGGCACTACTTCAAGGACGACTCCCTGCTGCCCTTTGCGCTGCAGGCACAGCGCCGCTGCGCGCTCACCGTGCTCTGCTGCCCCGAGGGCCTGCCTTGGCAGAGCGATGGCTTTCTGCGCGACGGCGAGGCCACGCGCCTGCGCATTCACGCCGAGCTGCAGCAATTGCTGGACCGTGAGGGCTTGGCCTACGACGTACTGAATGGAAATTTCGCCGCCAGGCTGGAGCGCCTGGATCGCCTGTTGGCCGGTTGAGAATCCGCGCCATGAAGAAGTCTCTTTGCTCCATCCGTGCCATCGGCATGGCGGCGCTTGCTGCCTTGCTGGCCGCCTGCGCCACCCCACCCCCCGCCGAACCCCTGCGGGTGCAAGTGCTGGCGCTCAATGACTTTCACGGCAACCTGCTGCCGCCGCAGCCCTTCCGCCTCTACAAGAGCGATGGCAGCGAGGAACGCATCGCCGTGGGCGGAGCGGAAGCGCTGGCCACTGCGGTCAAGCAGTTGCGCGCCGGCAAGGCACACCATGTGTTCGTGGCCGCCGGCGACCTGATCGGCGGTTCGCCGCTGCTGTCTGCGCTGTTTCGCGACGAGCCGACGCTCGAGTCCTTGTCGGCCATGGGCCTGCACTTCTCGGCGGTCGGCAACCATGAGTTCGACCTCGGCCGCGACGAATTGCTGCGCCGCCAACGCGGCGGCTGCCACCCGGTGGAGGGTTGCAAGGGCCCACAGCCCTTCACCGGCGCCAAATTCCGATATCTGGCGGCCAGCACGATCGATGAAACGACGGGCCAGCCGCTGCTGCCCGCCTATGCCATCAAGCATTTCGACGGCATCCCGGTCGGCTTCATCGGCCTGACCTTGAAAGGCACGCCGCAACTCGTGATGCCCTCCGGCGTGGCCGGCCTGCGCTTCGAGGACGAAGCCGAAGCCATCAACCGAGCGGTGCCCGAATTGCGCAAGCAAGGGGCCGAGACCATCGTGGTGCTCATCCACGAAGGCGGCTACCCGGTCGTGCGCAATGCCCCCGACGCCTGCGATGGCCTGTCCGGCCCCATCCTGGACATCCTGCAGCGCATGGACCGGGCGGTGGATCTGGTCGTCACCGGCCACACGCACCGCGCCTACAACTGCGTCATCGATGGCCGCCGTGTCACCAGTGGCGATCGCTTCGGCACCATCCTCACCGACATCGAGCTGCGCATCGACCGACGCACCCGTGATGTGGTGGCCACCGAAGCACGCAATGTGCTGGTGCGACTCGACCAGTTCCCCAAAGACCCCGAGCAGACGCAGCTGCTGGCCGGCTACATCGAACGCGCACGGCCGCTGCGCGAGCGAGTCGTCGGCCGCACGGCTGCCGAAGTGCGTGCCGAACGCGATGCCACCGGGGCTTCCGCGATGGGAGGCTTGATTGCCGACGCGCAACTGGAAGCCACGCGGTCAGCCGGCGCGGAGATCGCGTTCATGAACACCTGTGGCATCCGCTCCGGTCTGGCCTATCGCGAGGGCGGCGTGTTGCGCTTCGAGGATCTCTACACCGCCCAGCCCTTCGGCAACCAATTGATCACCGTGAGCCTGACTGGGGCCGAATTGATGGGGCTGCTGCGGCGTCAGTACCGCAGCCAGCAAAGCTGCAACCAGTTGCAGGTATCCAAAGGCTTCTCCTACACCTGGGACGCCAGCCGGCCCGCTGAGGACCGGGTGGTGCAGGCGAGCCTGAACGGCGAGCCCCTTCAAGCGACCCGCGAGTACCGGGTCACCATCAACAACTTCATGCACCTGGGCGGCGACGGCTTCGTGGAGTTCGCCCGTGGCCGGCAACCGGTCACGGGACCGCTGGACGTCGACGCGCTGGAAGCCTTGGTGAAGACTCAGGGCACGCTGCAGGCGCCGCCTCTTGGGCGCATCAAGCGCCTGAACTGAACTACTCGAAACGCCCCTGCCGCAACCATTTGGTGGCCACCCACTTCTCGCCTTCCAGCACCGGTGCGCCGCCGTGGAGGGTGAGGCTGCTGGGGTCGGGCGTGGCGTAGCTGAAGAACACTGCCTGCCCTTGAATGGGCTGAACGGCCATCTTGATGTCCGGGAAGGTGGTGGCGCCACCGCGCTTGGGCGTGTTCAGGTACATCACCAGGGTGCCGACCCGCTGGCCGCCTCGCTTGAGGATGCTCCCCGTGCTCGCATGGCGTGCGTCGAAGTAGTCGTAATGCGGTTGGTACTCGGCGCCGGGCTGGTAGTTCAGCACCTGCACGCCCTCGCCGTTCTCCACCGGCCAGTTGACGAGCCGGGCGATGCGGGCTTCCAAGCGCGCGATGACGTCCGTCTCGCCGCGCTCAAAAAACATGCCGCGGCTGGTTCGCGCCACATTCACCTCGCTGCCCACGCTCTTCTCCGACACCGTTTCCGAGCGTTGCATGCGCGGCGTGGCCGCGTCGATGATGGCCCGGCATTCCTCCGCACTGAGCAGGTTGCCGAATACCACCACCCGCGGGTGCTGCACGGTGGCCAGCACGCTGACTTCGCGATCGCCGGCATCGAGCAGGCAACGCCCGTCGCCCACAGCCGGTTCGGGCAGTTTGCCGGCCAGCGAATTCGCTTCTTCCTTCTTGCCGAACCAGCCGTCGATCTTCAGCTCGGCCACCGCTTGGAGCGCCAGCTTGCGCTCCCAGCCGGCCTGGGTCATGGAGATCACAAGGTCGGTGGCCTTGACGCCGGACTGCAGCTGTTCCTTCAGCCAGCGGCGCAAGTCGGGAGTGATGTATTGCGTCATGTTGCTTCGCGCTGGAACACCCAGCGTTCCTGGGAGGAGAGCTTAGCCCTCCAACGGTAGCCCTCGCGGTCGAAGCCGCGCAGGGCCTCGGCATCGTCCACGCGATGCTCGATCGCATAGCGCGCCATCAACCCCCGTGCGCGCTTGGCAAAGAAGCTGACGATCTTCGCCCCTTCGCCGACCCCTTCCTGGAACACGAGTTCGATCACCGGACGCTTGAGCGCCGACCGCAGAATGGCCCGCGCGTACTCCTGCGAGGCCAGGTTGACGACCGGCCCGCGCCCAAGGCGGTTCAGAGCCTGCGCCTGCGTATCACCCCAGAAGGCATACAGGTTGGCACCGCGCTCGGTGCGCAAGGGCCGCCCCATCTCCAGTCGGTAGGGCTGCATGCGGTCCAAGGGGCGCAGCAAGCCGTAAAGGCCGGACAGGATGCGCACATGCGCGTCTGCCCAGCGCAGCGCCGCCTCATCGAGGCTGCGCGCATCCAGACCTTCGTACACGTCACCATTGAACGCGAGCAGCGCGGCACGGCTGTTCTTTGGGGTGAAGCGCGGCCGCCAGGCCCGGTAGCGCTGCACGTTGAGGGCGGCGAGCGCAGGAGACAGCTCCATCAGCCGGGCCATGTCGCCGGCATCAAGCCCGCGCAACTGCTGAACCAATTCGGCCGCCTCGGCCACGAAGGCGGGGCGGTGCAGCTCGGCTTCCACCGCCGCAAAGGCCGGCGGCAGCGGGCTCTCGAAATCGAGCGACTTCGCTGGCGAAAGAACGAGCGTCAGCAATTACTTGGCGAGCAGGGCGTCCAGCGCGGCGATGTCCTCGGGCCGCAGTTGGCCCGCGGCCTGGCGCAGGCGCAGAGCGGTCATCAGGCTGTCGAAGCGGGCCTTGGCCAGGTCGTTCTGGGTTGCGAACAGCTGCGCCTGGGCGTTCAACACGTCCAGGTTCACCCGCACGCCTACCTTGTAGCCCAGTTGGGTGGCCTCCAGCGCCAGCTTGGTGCTGGACTCGGCCGCCTCGAAGGCCTTGACCTGCGCTTGCAGGGACTGCAAACCGAAGAAGCTGCGGCGCGTGCCCTCAGCGACGCTGCGGCGTGCGAACTCCACGTCATTGCGCGACCGTTCGGCCAGCGCCAGGGTTTCCTTGATGCGTGCATCGGTGGCACCACCGGTGTACAGCGGCATCTTGAACTGCAGGCCCACGGTGGCGCTGCCGGTAAATCCCTTGGCGCTGGCGCCTCGGCCGCTGGCGTCCTGCCCGCCCAAGGTGCCGGTGGCATCGAGCGTGGGGCCGGTGGCGGCACGGGCCTTGTCGATTTCCAGCTGAGCCACTTCAAGGCCGAGGCGGGCACGACGGATCTGCGGGTGGTTCTCGTCCGCCTGTTGCAGCCAGGGCTCCACCGAAGCCGGCAGCACGGCGGGCAAGGCCACCGGTTGGGCCAGGGGTTTGGGCTCGACGCCGCTGCGACCGACCAGGGTGTCCAGCGTGACGCGCTTGACGCGCAAATCGTTCTCGGCGGCCAGTTCGGTGGCCACACCGCGGTCGAAGCGCGCCTGGGCTTCGCGGGTGTCGGTGATGGTGGCGGTGCCCACCTCGAAGTTGCGCTTGGCGCTGGCCAGTTGTTCGGCCGTGGCCTTCTTCGCGGCCTGGGCCGTGGCCAGGGCTTCGCGGGCCGCCAACACGTCGAAGTAGGCCTGCGCGACACGGACCATCAGATCCTGCTCGGCCACCTCGAGCTCGGCACGCGACACCTCCACGCCTCGCTCGGCTTGGCTGATGGTCACGCCATTGGCACGGTTATAGAGCGAGTAGCTGCCGCTGAGGCCCGCCTTCAACGTGGTGCTGCCGACGCGGTCGCCGGCCACCTGCACTCGAGCGCCAGTCGCCGGGTTGGTCTGAAAGACGGCCGGGGGATCCACCTGGGCGTGGTCGGCACTCAGGCCCAGGCCGAGCGTGGGCTTGCGCAGGGCCTGCGCCTGGGTGAGCCGGTATTGCGCGGTCTCGGCCGTCGAGCGAGCGGCGAGGTAGCTCGCGTCGTAGGCGCGGGCCGCTTCGTACAACTCATTCAGGCTCTGCGCCTGTGCAGCGCCTGCAAGGGCGCTGAGGGTGAACACAAGAACAGACGCCTGCAGCGTGCGGGGCATGGCCGATCCTCTCAATGGACGCGATGGACTTGAACGAAGAAAGCAGCCCGGTGCCAGCTGGCTCGGGCCGAAACGGCGCGTTTATAGGGGCGAGAGCCAGGGCATGGCTTTCGCCATGCGACAGGCTGCGACAAAGCCGGGGCGAACGGCGTCAAAAGGCGAAAGCGCTGGGTTCGACGACACCCGGCAGACGGGCTGCCATGGTGTCGAACAACTCGGTGCGGCTGAACTGGCCTGCTGCGCCTTGCTGCACCCGCACCGCCCGCATCACCGGTTCGTCGCCCACGATGCCGATGAGCCGACCGCCCGGCTTGAGTTGGGCAAGCAGGGCCTTGGGCAAGTCGGGGACGGAGCCCGTGAGCACGATGAGGTCGAAGGGACCACGTGACACGCAGCCTTCCAGCGGGGGGCCTTGCACCAGTTCACAGCGGGTCAGACCCAGCCGGCGCAGGCGCTGCCGGGCTTCCTCTTGCAGCGCAGAGTCGCTGTCCACGCTGATCACTTCTGCCGCCTGGTGGCCGAGCAAAGCGGTCAGATAGCCGTTCGCCGTGCCAACTTCCAACACACGATCCTGAGGCTGCACTCGCGCTTCCTGCAGCAGGCGAGCCTCCACCCGCGGGGGCAGCAAGAGGCGCTGCCCACCGGCCGCTGGCAGCGGCAACTCAGTGTCGGTGAAGGCCAGGTTGCGCTGCGACGCGGGCACGAAGTCCTCGCGGCGTACCAGCGACAGCAACTGCAGCACGTCCGGATCGAGCACCTGCCAGGGGCGGATTTGCTGCTCGATCATGTTGAAGCGGGCCTGCTCGAAGTCCATGCGCTCATTCCTCTATGAAAACTGGGGTGATTCTAGGCACTCGCATCGCTATGATCCGCGCCCTTTGCCGGGAGTGCGCTTGGACCTGTTGCTGTTGATCAAGGCCGCGATCATGGGAATCGTCGAGGGCCTGACGGAATTTCTGCCCATCAGCAGCACCGGGCATCTGATCCTGGCCGGCGCGCTGCTCGGCATGGACGATGCCAAGGCCAAGGTCTTCGACATCGCCATCCAGACCGGCGCCATCTTTGCCGTCATCCTGGTCTACGCCGAGCGCCTGCGAAAGGTGGCACGCGAGTTGCCCACCCACGAGCAGGCTCGGCGCTTCGTCATCAACGTGGGCATCGCCTTCTTTCCCGCGGTGCTGCTCGGCCTGCTCTTCGGCAAAGCCATCAAGGCCAGCTTGTTCACGCCCACCGTGGTGGCCACGGCCTTCATCGTCGGGGGCTTCATCATCCTGTGGGCCGAACGGCGCCAGAACGTGGTCCGCATCGAGTCCGTGGACGACATGAGCAATTGGGACGCACTGAAAGTCGGCCTGGTGCAGTGCTTGGCCATGATCCCGGGCACCAGCCGTTCCGGGGCGACCATCATCGGCGGCATGTTTCTGGGCCTGTCGCGCAAGGCGGCCACCGAGTTTTCGTTCTTCTTGGCCATCCCGACGCTGATCGGCGCCGGTGCCTACAGCCTCTACAAGGAACGCGCACTACTGGCCTGGAGCGATGTGCCCATGTTCAGCGTCGGCCTGCTGTTCAGCTTCCTGTCGGCGTGGGTGTGCGTACGCTGGCTGCTTCGCTACGTGAGCACGCACAGCTTCGTGCCCTTTGCCTGGTACCGCATCGCCTTCGGCATCGTGGTGCTGGCAACGGCTCACTTCGGCTGGGTGCATTGGGCTGACTGAGAGAATCCGCAGCATGAGCATCGTCATCAAGACCCCGGCCGAGATCGCCGAGATGAAAACGGCCTGCCGGCTGGCCAGCGAGGTGCTGGACATGCTGACGCCGCTGATCAAGCCCGGCGTGACCACCCAGGAATTGGACGCCATCGCCACCCGCTACATCCAGCAGGAGCAGCAGGCCATCTCCGCGACCATCGGCTACCAGCCGCCCGGCTATCCGCCCTTCCCGGCTGCGCTGTGCACCTCGGTCAACCATGTCGTCTGCCACGGCATCCCGAACGACCGGCCGCTGAAGAACGGCGACATCGTGAACATCGACGTCACCGTCATCAAGGACGGCTGGCACGGCGACAACAGCCGCATGTTCATCGTCGGCGAGGGTTCCATTGCCGCCAAGCGCCTGTGCCAGTTCACCTACGAGGCCATGTGGAAGGGCATCGAGAAGGTGCGACCGGGGGCGAGACTGGGCGACATCGGCCACGCCATCCAGAGCTACGTCGAGCCCGCGGGCTTCAGCGTGGTGCGCGAGTTCTGCGGCCACGGCGTGGGGCGCAAGTTCCACGAGGAGCCGCAAGTGCTGCATTACGGGCGGCCGGGCACGCTGGAGGAGTTGGTGCCAGGCATGGTGTTCACCATCGAACCGATGGTCAACGCCGGCCGGCGCGAAATCAAGGAACTGCAGGACGGCTGGACCATCGTCACCAAGGACCGCTCGCTGTCGGCGCAGTGGGAGCACAGCATCGCGGTCACCGAAACGGGCTACGAAGTGCTCACGCTGTCAGCCGGCAGCCCGCCACCGCCGGACTTCGTGCGGGGCGTCTGATGGACGCCGGCGCGCTGCGCCAGTCTTTGAAGGAGGCGCGTCAGCGCCTGCTGACCGACTTCATTGCCAAGCCGCCCAGCGCGGCCGACGCGCAGCGCCTGCTGCGCCGCCTGGCGCAAGGTGTGGACGAACACCTGCGGCGGCTCTGGCGTGAACAGGCGATGCCCGCCGACTGCTGTCTGGTGGCCGTGGGCGGCTATGGCCGCGGCGAGCTGTTTCCGCATTCCGACGTGGACGTGCTGGTACTGCTGCCTGATGAGGCAGAGGCTCATCGACCGGGGCCGCTGAAGACGCAGCTGGAGGCCTTCATCACCGCCTGCTGGGACAGCGGGCTGGAAATCGGTTCTTCGGTGCGTACCCGGGACGAGTGCCTCAGCGAGGCCGCTGCCGACCTCACGGTGCAGACCGCGCTGCTGGAAAGCCGCCTGCTTGCCGGCCCGCGCGCGGACTACGCGGCGCTGCAAGCGGCGCTCATCGCGCGCCTGCAGCCCGCGGCCTTCCTGCGCGGCAAAACGCTGGAGATGCAGCAGCGCCACACCAAGCACGAGGACACCCCCTACGCGCTGGAGCCGAACTGCAAGGAGTCCCCCGGAGGCTTGCGCGACCTGCAGGTGCTGATCTGGATCGCACGCGCAGCCGGCCTGGGTGGCACCTGGAAGGAGCTGGCCGCAGGCGGCCTGCTCACGCCGCTGGAGGCACAGCAGCTGCACCGCAATGAAGGCACGCTGAAACTCATTCGCTGCCTGCTCCATGTGGCGGCCAGCCGGCGCGAAGACCGCCTGGTCTTCGACCTGCAGACCGCCGTGGCCAGCCTGCTGGGCCTGAAGGCGGGTGCCAAGCCCGGCCAGGTGCGCGCCGGCGAACAGCTGATGCGGCGCTATTACTGGGCGGCCAAGGCGGTGACGCAGCTCAACGAGATCCTGCTGCTGAACCTGCGCGAGCGCATCGACCCGACGCCCGGGCAGGCGACGCGCCGCATCGACGCGCACTTCCTCGATCGCGGCGGTCTCATCGAGATCAACGACGACAGCCTGTACGAGCGCCACCCTGAGGCCATCCTGCTCACCTTCCTGCTCTACGCCAGCACGCGCGGGCTCAAGGGCCTGTCGAGCAGAACACTGCGAGCGCTCTACAACGCCCGCCCGCTGATGGACGCGCGCTGGCGCACCGATCCGCGCAACCGCGAGGCCTTCCTGGCCATCCTTCGCGCCCCAGAGGGCCAGACGCACGCCATGCGCCTGATGAACCGCTGTTCGGTGCTGGGCCGCTATCTGTGGCCCTTCCGCGCCATCGTCGGGCAGATGCAGCACGACCTCTTCCACGTCTACACCGTGGACCAGCACATCCTGATGGTGCTGCGCAATGTGCGGCGTTTCTTCATTCCGGAGCATGCGCACGAGTACCCGTACTGCTCGCAGCTGGCCGCAGGGTTCGACAAGCCGGAGCTGCTGTACATCGCGGCGCTCTTTCACGACATTGCCAAGGGCCGCGGCGGCGACCACTCGGTGCTCGGTGAAGAGGAAGTGCGCCGCTTCGCCCGCCAGCACCGCATGCGCCGCGAGGACACGCAGCTCGTCGTCTTCCTGGTGCGTCACCACCTGCTGCTCAGTCACACCGCGCAAAAGGAAGACCTGAGCGACCCCGAGGTCGTGGCCGCCTTCGCGCGCCAGGTCGGCAGCACGCGCTGGCTGACGGCGCTGTACCTTTTGACGGTGGCCGACATCCGCGGCACCAGCCCCAAGGTCTGGAACGCCTGGAAGGGCAAGCTGCTGGAAGACTTGTACCGGCTGGCGCTTCGCCATTTCGAAAGCGAGGGCGGCGCGGTGCCCAGCCTTGATGCCGTGATCGACGCCCGCAAGGCCGAAGCCCGCCAGGAACTTGCGCTCAAGAGCGCCTTGCCAGGCACCGAGGAGCCGCTGTGGCGCACCCTGCAACTGAGCTATTTCGCGCGTCACGACGCCGCCGAACTGGCCTGGCACGCCCGCATGCTCTGGCGGCACGTCGGCGACGGCCACAAGGCCGGTGAGCCAGTGGTGTGCGCGCGCCCCAGCCCGGTGGGCGAGGGCCTGCAGGTGCTGGTCTATGCCAAGGATGTGCCCGATCTCTTCGCGCGCATCTGCGGCTACTTCGACGGTGCCGCCTTCAACATCCAGGACGCCAAGGTGCACACCACGCGCGATGGCTATGCGCTCGACACCTTCCAGGTGCAGGCGCAGGACCTGGAGGCGGCGCAGCGAGACCTGGTGCCGCTGGTGGAACAGCGCCTGGCCCTTGCACTCCAGCAGACCGGCCCATTGCCCGAGCCGCGTCGCGCCCGCCTTTCGCGGCGGGTGAAGAGCTTTCCGACCACACCCCGCGTCGAGCTTCGACCTGACGAGCGCGCGCAGGCCTGGGTGCTGTCGCTGTCGGCCAGCGACCGCGCTGGTCTGCTCTACGCCGTGGCCCGCGTGCTCGCGCGGCACGGCGTGAACCTTCAGCTGGCCAGGATTTCGACCCTGGGCGAGCGTGTCGAGGACAGTTTCCTCGTCAATGGGCCGGCCTTGGGCCGGCCGCGCGAGCAGCTGGAAATTGAGAGCGAGTTGCTGGACGCGCTTGCGCTGCCCACCTGATGCATCGACGCCTGGCCCTCAGCACCCTGCTGCTCCCTGCGGCCGCGCAACAGGTGCTGGCCGGGCCGGCGCCCTTGGTGGCTGCGGCCTCCGACCTCAAGTTCGCGCTGGAGGAGATCGCCGCCGATTTCGAAAGGGCCACCGGTCAGCGGGTGCGCCTGGTGTTCGGCTCCTCCGGGCAGTTCTTCGCGCAGATCCGGCAGGGCGCGCCTTTCGAGCTCTTCCTGTCGGCCGACGAGCACTTCGTGTTCCAACTGGCCGTCGCTGGATTGGCAAAGGACCGCGGTCGCCTCTATGCACGTGGCCGCATCGGGCTCTTGGTGGCCCATGGCTCGCCGCTGCGCGCCGACGCGAGCTTGGGCGACCTGGCGCTGGCTCTGAAAGACGGGCGCCTGCGCAAGCTGGCCATCGCCCACCCCGACCACGCCCCCTACGGCATGCGGGCTCGCGAGGCCTTGCAGCATGCCGGCCTGTGGCAGGCCGTGCAGCCACATCTGGTGCGGGGGGAAAACGTTTCCCAAGCCACGCAGTTCGCCGCCTCGGGTCAGGCGGAGGCCGGCATCGTGGCGGCATCACTGGGCCAAGCCCCAGCGATCGCAGCGAAGGGCCGCTTCGTGCTGCTGCCGGAAACCTGGCACCAAGCGCTGAACCAGCGCATGGCGCTGCTGAAGTCCGCGAGCCCCGCCGCCAGGGCCTTCTACACCCATCTGCAAAGCGAGCCCGCACGCGCTGCGCTCCAGCGGCATGGTTTCGAGGTGCCCGCGCCGTGATGGACTGGCAAGCCCTGCGCCTGTCGCTGGAACTGGCTGGCGTCACCTTGCTGCTGCTGCTGCCGCTGAGCCTGCTGCTGGGGCGCTGGCTGGCCTACACCTCGCAACGCTTCAAGCCGCTGGTGGAAGCCCTGGTGCTGCTGCCCCTGGTGCTGCCGCCCACGGTGCTGGGCTACTACCTGCTGATGGCGATGGGCGGCAGCACGCCGCTGGGCCGTTGGGCGCAGGACACCCTGGGGCTGCGCCTGAGCTTCAGCTTCCCGGCGCTGGTGCTGGCCTCGGTGGTGTTCAACATCCCCTTCATGGTGCAGCCCATCCAGCGCGCTTTCGAGGCCATCCCGCGCCAGCTCAGTGAAGCCGCCGCAGTGAGTGGCCTGGGCCGCTGGCAGACCCTGCTGTGGGTGGAGCTGCCGCTGGCCTGGCCGGGCCTGCTGTCGGCGCTGGTGCTGACCTTCGTGCACACCCTGGGCGAGTTCGGCGTGGTGCTGATGGTGGGCGGCAACATTCCCGGCGAAACACGCACGCTGGCCATCGCCATCTACGACCGCGTGCAGGCCTTCGACCTGGCGGGCGCAGACCGCATGGCCGCGCTGCTGTTGCTCATTTCGGTGGCGGCCGTGGTGGCATCCCTGGTCGCCTCGGCACGGCTGACGAGGCGCCGATGAGTCCACCCAGCTCCGCCAAGCCAGGCCTTGAACTGGAGGTTCGCCAAAGCGCACCGATGTTGCTGCAGGGCCGCTTCGGCTGTCAGCCGGGCGAACTGCTCGCCCTCGTGGGGCCCTCAGGCGCTGGCAAGACCTCGATGCTGCGCGTGCTCGCCGGCCTGATGCGCCCCCAAGCAGGCCGCGTGCAGGTGGGCGGCGAGGTCTGGTGCGACACCGAGCGCGCGCTGTGGCTGCCGCCGCAGGCGCGCCACGTCGGCCTGGTGTTCCAGGACTACGCGCTGATGCCGCATCTGACGGCGCTGCAGAACGTCGCCCTTGCCCTCTTGCACCTGCCGCGCCGGCAGCGCGAACAGGAGGCGCGCCGCTGGCTGCAGCACATGAAGCTGGCCGAGCCTCAACTGCACAGCCGCCCCGCCCAGCTGTCCGGCGGCCAGCAACAGCGTGTGGCGGTGGCACGTGCGCTGGCGCGTCAGCCGCGCCTGCTCCTGATGGACGAGCCTTTCTCGGCCGTGGACTTGATGAACCGGCGTGGTCTCTACCAATTGATCGCCGACCTGCGCCGCGAGCTGTCGATTCCCATCGTGCTGGTGACGCACGACCTGCAGGAAGCCCGGCAGCTGGCCGACCGTCTGGTGGTGATGGACGCCGGTCGTGTGCTGCAAAGCGGCACGCCGCAGGACATCCACCGCGCGCCGCGCAATGCGCGGGTGGCTGAGTTGGTGGGCATCCTCAATCGCTTCAGCGGGCGCTGGTTGGGGCCGGCCGACAAGCCCGGTGTGGGCCGACTGCAGTGGGAAGTCGAAGTTGAGGACGGTCCGGTGCTGGAGGTGCGCGACAAGGGCCGCCTGGACCCAGGCCAGGCCGTGAGTTGGGTGCTGCCGGGCGACGCCGTCTCGCTGGCGACACAGACCTCGGAAGGAGCTCACTGGTGGGCTCGAGTGCAAGCCTGTCGCCACCAGGGCGAGGTCAGCCTGCTGGAGCTGCGCCTGGAGTTGCCTGGCTCCCCCTGTGTGGAACTGCTGCTGGCGGGTCATTCGCGGCGCGGCATCACCGTGGGCGAACGCCTACCCGTGGCCCTGGACCTCAGCCAGGTACATGTGATGCCGGTGCGTTCGGGCAGCGACTGATCGAGCGCGGCGCTCAGCCGCGCAAGTCGCCCGCCAGGCTGGCCAGGGTGTCGGCGGCGATGCTCCGGTGCGCCGGGTAGTGTGTGTGGTCGCAGCCCAGCTTGACCGCCGCACCCGCGCGAATGGCCGCCGACTGGGCCGGTGTGAACTCGAAGCGCAAGAAGTGCACCGACGAAGTCTTCTCGTCGTTTTCGCGGTCGAGGTCTTCGTCGGCGATGGCATAGACCCGGGGCAGTCCCTCGACCTCGACGAACAGCCGGTCCTCCACCCCGATGAGCCGGGCCAGCTCACGGCGGCGCTCGTGCACATCGGGGTACTCGAGCAGGAGCGTGGCCTTCCAGTTGCAGCCATCGGGCACCAGCGGCGCGTAGGCGTCGATCTCCGACTGGATGCCCTCGTCTTCGAAGATCTTCTCGATGCGCAGCATCTCCTGGATCTGATAGCGGATGGTGCGCTCGTCCTCGAACTGCACGGTCATGTGCTCGCCCAGCAGCACCGAGCGCAGTCGGCGATGCGCGATGTACTCCGGCTTGTGGGCCTTGCGGTGCCGCGACCAAGCTTCGAGGCTCATCAAGTTGTCGATGGCGATGCTCATGCGGCAGCTCCAGGAATTCCGTAAGCACGGCGCAGCAGGGTCAGCGGGTGAGCCAGGTCTTTGGCCGGCTTGCCGGCCAATTGCATGCCTTGGGCAATGTGGTGACCGGCCAGCGCGCAATCGCTGCTGATGACGTCGGGCTCTTCCCCACCATGGTTGCCCATGTTCTTGAACACCACCTTGCCAATCTTCAGGGCGTCGGCATGGTGCGCGGTCTTCACCCCGTAGGTGCCGGCGTGGCCGCTGCAGCGCTCCACGGTATTCAGCTGCACGTTCACCGTCTTGCCGACGAGCTTGAACATCTCTTCGGTCTTGCGACCGATGTTCTGCACGCGACCGTGACAGGGGATGTGGTAACTGACCTTGCCCAGCGCTTGCTGGAAGTCGGTCTTCAGCAGGCCGTCCTTGTGCCGCGCCATCAAGTACTCGAACGGATCCCACATGGCGTCCTGCACGCGCTTCACGGCTTCCTCGCCCGGGAAGAGCAAGGGCAGCTCCTGTTTGAACATCAGCGTGCAGCTAGGGATGGCAGACAGGATGGCGTAGCCCTCGCGGGCGTAGCGGTCAAGCACGGGGATGTTGGCGTTCTTGTGCTTCTCCACGCTTTCCAGGTCGCCCAGCTCAAACTTGGGCATGCCGCAGCAGCTTTCCTTCTCCACCAACTCGTACGGGATGCCGTTGTGTGCAAGCACGGCCAGCAAGTCGTGGCCGATGCCGGGTTCGTTGTAGTTGACATAGCAGGTGGCGAACACGGCCACCTTGCCCGGCGTGCGCTCGCCATTCGTCACCACCGTGGCTGCTGCCTTTGCCGCGCCCCAGCGGAAGCGCTGGCTGGCCAGTTGGGGCATCCAGGCCTCGGGGTGCACACCCAGCAGCTTGTCCATGCCCTGCCGGGCCAGCTTGGTGCGGTTCACCGCGTTGACGGTCTGCACCACCACCGGGATGCCGGCGAAGCTGCCATGCACATCGGTGCTGGCCAGAAAGCGCGCACCGGCGCCCACCTCGCCCTTGCGGAACTGGATGGCCTTGGCACGCAGCATGGTGTGGGGGAAGTCCAGATTCCACGCATGCGGCGGCACGTAGGGGCACTTGGTCATGTAGCAAAGGTCGCAGAGGTAGCACTGGTCGACCACCTTCCAGTAGTCCTCGCGCTTGACCTCGTGCAACTCGCCGTCGCTGGTCGCATCGACCAAGTCGAACAGGGTCGGGAAGCTTTGGCACAGGCTGACGCAGCGCCGGCAACCATGGCAGATGTCGTAGATGCGACCCAGTTCATCCAGGCACTTCTGCTCGTCGTAGAAGTCGGGGTTCTTCCAATCCACCGGGTGGCGGGTTGGCGCTTCCAAGCTGCCTTCGCGTGCGCCGCTCATCGCTTGTCCCTCAAGAGAACGGCGCCCTGGGGCGCCGTTGTTGCATGAAGCCAGCCTGCTCAGTCCACCAACTCGTTCAGTGCCTTCGCGTAGCGGTTGGCATGCGAGCGCTCGGCCTTGGCCAAGGTCTCGAACCAGTCGGCGATCTCGTCGAAGCCCTCGTCGCGCGCGGTCTTGGCCATGCCCGGGTACATGTCGGTGTACTCATGCGTCTCGCCGGCCACGGCGGCCGCCAGGTTCTGGCGCGTGCTGCCGATGGGCAGGCCCGTCGCCGGATCCCCCACCGCCTCCAGGAACTCCAGGTGCCCGTGCGCATGCCCGGTCTCGCCTTCGGCCGTGGAGCGGAACAGCGCCGCCACGTCGTTCTGCCCCTCCACGTCGGCCTTGTTCGCGAAGTACAGATAACGGCGGTTGGCCTGCGATTCGCCGGCAAAGGCGTCCTTCAGGTTCTGCTCGGTCTTCGATCCTTTCAGTCCCATCGTGTCTCTCCAAGCTGAGGGTGGGTGAGGCGCGCTGTGCAGCACAGCACCGGCGCACGCTACTGCGATCACTTCAATCGGCCAATAAGGATTCGCCTACGAGCTCAATAGCCAAGCGCTATTCCTGGGGTTCGTCCCGACCAGGCAACTGGCGGAACCGCCAAGTTCGCGCAGATCGCACTGCTACACTGCGCGCCTCTTTCGGTGGGGGGGTAGCTCAGCTGGGAGAGCGTCGCGTTCGCAATGCGAAGGTCGGGAGTTCGATCCTCCTCCTCTCCACCACTCAGATCGTTCGAAACAAGGGCTTGGCTTCGGTCAGGCCCTTGTCGTTTTCCGAGCGGTCCACCACAGACTTGAGCACTCAGCTGGCGGACAAGCCCGAGCCTGCTCAGTCGATGGCCGCATTGGAAGCGCTGCACGGCATCGTGCAGCGTTGGAACGCGTTCGACCTGGCTGTCCTAGCGACCCGGCAAGGTCAGAGCCCGGCCACGGCTGCCGGCGCGCGGGTGCGGCAGCGGTTCGGTCTGGGTGCGCACCGTCTCCATGCCTTCGCCCCGGCGCTTCAGCGGCGGGCTGAGGCGCGGCTCGAACGCACGCGGCGCCTTGATCTCCAGCGGCGTCTCGGCGCTGGCGCCCTGCGCTTCGGCGCGCAGACGGTACTTGCCCGGCAGCGGGTAGAGGCGGTGACCCAGGCGCACGGACTCACTGTAGCGACGATGGCGCAGCTGGTCGCGATCGGCCTCGGGCAGCTTTTGCAGCGCCTCCTGCTCGGCCGCCAGCACCAGCTCCGGTTCCAGGCGCAGGTCCCATTCGAAACTGTTCAGGCCCGGCACGGCCTCGCGTTCGAAGCGCGCCAGCGCCTTGCCGTTGCCATCCACGAGGCTGAGCTGCACGCGGCCGCCCGCCGCGCTCCACAGCGTGCCGCGCAGCGAGGGGAGGTATTCGCTGCGGTCAAACCAGGGATCCGGCTCGCGACGCCAGTTGCGGTCGGCCTGCACGGCATCCAGATGGAAAAGTTGCAGCAGTGCGCTGCGAGGTCCGCGCACTCGCTCTTGCAAGGGCAGCAGATCGAGCACCCAGGCGCTGCGGCCATGCGTGCCGGCGATGAGTTCACGGTCGCGAACATGGACAAAGAGGTCGTGCACCGGCACATTGGGGAGCCCCCCATCCAGCGCCATCCAGCTGGCGCCACGATCCATCGAGGCATACACGCCGCGGTCGGTGCCGACGTAGAGCAACTCGGGCGTCACGGTGTCCTCGCGCACCACGTTGATGGGCTCGGCCGGCAGACCGGAAGCAATCGGGCGCCAGTTCCGGCCGAAGTCCTCGCTGACGTAGAGGTAGGCACGGTCGTCGTCCTGGCGGTAGCCGTTCAGGCTGGCGTAGAGCCGGCCCTCGACATGATGCGACCACTCGACGCGGCTGACCCAGCGGTCCTGCGGCAGGCCATCGCCCACGTCTTGCCAGCTCAGGCCGCCGTCGCGCGAGACATGCAATTGGCCGTCGTCCGTGCCGACGGCGACCTGGCCGAAGCGACGCGTCGACTCGCTCAGCGTGGTGATGGTGCCGAAGGGGACATTGCCGCGCTCGCGGGTGCGGCTGAGGTCCGGGCTGATGGGCTGGAAGCTCTTGGCCTTGTCGAAGCTGCGGAACAGGCGGTTGGCCGCAAAGTACAGCACCTGCGGGTTGTGGGGCGACACCATCACGGGTGTCATCCAGTTGTAGCGCAGCGGCGCCTCACCGATCGAGCTGCGCGGGCGCACTTCGCTGCGCTTGCCATCCGCGTCATGCCGCATGTAGTTGCCGAACTGGTAGCCGGTGTAGGTGTGCCGGCCCTCCCCGTCCACGGCCACGAAGGCGCCGTCGCCGCCCGAGAGCGTCGTCCAGTCCTGGCCGTACTCCCAGCGCGTGCGGCTGGAACCGCGCATCGTGCCGTTGTCCTGCAGGCCACCGTAGACGTTGTAGGGCTCGGCCATGTCGGCATGGATGGTGTAGAACTGACCGACTGGCTGGGCGTCCAGCTTGCGCCAGGTGACGCCACGGTCGTAGCTGATGTCCAGGCCCCCGTCATTGCCCAGCAAGATGCGCTTGGGGTCCTGCGGGTCGATCCAAAGCGCGTGATGGTCCACATGCACGTCGCGGTGATTGGCGTAGCCGCTCCAGCTCTTGCCACCGTCGCTGGAGACGATGAGCGGCACGCCGAGGGCGTACACACGCTCGGCATCTTGCGGATCGACGCGCACTTGGCCAAAGAAGTACCCATAGGTGTAGGTGACGTTACGCAGCGGCCGCTCGTGCGTGCGGCGCCACTGGGTGCCGGCGTCGTCGCTGCGCCAAATCGTCAGGCCCCAGATGTCGGCGTCGAACAGCGCGGCATTGGCATCCAGCAGGCGGCTGCGCAGTTGATCGAGGGTGATGGAGCCATCCTTCACTCCGGCGAGCAGGCGGGCACCGTCCACCTCTGCAGGCAGGTCAGCGGCGCGCACAAAGGCTTCGAGTTCATCGGGGTCCTGGCGCAGGAACTCCTCTTTGCTCATGGCCTTCAGCCGCTTGGGCGAGAGGGGCCGGTCGCCCGCGTGGCGCAACTCGGCCGGCAGTTCGCGCCAAAGATCCACACTGGCATACACCGTATCCGGACGGGCGGGGGAAATGCTCAAGCCAATGCGGCCCACGCCCTGGCCCGCGGGAAAGCTAGCCAGCTTGGTCCAGCTGCGACCGCCGTCGCGGCTCTTGTATAGAGCGCTGCCGGGGCCGCTCTCGGTGAACTGCCAAGGCGTGCGCTTGCGGTCCCACAGCGCGGCGTACAGGGTGTCGGGGTCGCGCGGGTCCATGATCAGGTCGCTGGCACCGGTCCAGTCGTTCTCGCCCTTGAGCACCTGGCGCCAGCTGGCGCCGCCGTCTTCGGTGAGGAAGACGCCCCGGCTGCCGCCCGGCGAATACAGCTTGCCAGCCGCCGCCACGAACACGCGCCGGCTGTTGCGAGGGTCGACGAGCACGCGGGCGATGCGGTCGCTGTCGGCCAGGCCCTTGTGCTCGAAGCTGCGCCCGCCGTCGCGGCTAAGGTACACCCCATTGCCGCCGTAGTTGGATCGCGCCGCGTTCGGTTCGCCCATGCCCACCCAAAGCGTGTCCGGCGCCTGGGGGTCGACGGCGATGTCGCCGACCACGGTGTTGAAGAGCTGGTCAGTCAGCGGCTCGAAGCTGCCACCGTGGTTGACCGTCTTCCAGACGCCGCCGCTGGCATAGGCGACGTAGAAGCTGGCCGGCTGCCCCGGCACCATCTCCACATCCACCACCCGACCACCCTGCACCGTGGGGCCGATCGAACGCCAGCGCAGGCCGCGTGCCGGGCTTTCGCGCTCCATGCGTTGGTGCTGCTGCCAAGCTGCATCGCGCGCTGCGGGCGTGCTGGCTTCGGCGGGGCGCGGGCGGGCGGCTTGCAGGTTCGTGCCGCAAAGCGCCAGCAGCAGGGTCAAACAGACGGGTCGAAACATGGCGTACTCACAGCGTGGGAGTGAGCACGATCATCGGCCGTCGCCAAGGCGCGAGGCCTCATGGTTGATGCGGGGGCGGCGGGCTGGCCAGCCCGCGCGCGCTCAGCGTCGCGCTCGTCGCCCCACCGCGCCGATCGCTCCCAGGGCCGCCAGCGCCAGCAGAGCCGCCGAGGGCTCGGGCACGCGGTGGGCGTCCAGCCAGAAAAGTTGGTCCTGGCGTTGGGAGGAAGTCATGACGAACAACTGGCGTGTGGCACCGAAGCCGACCGACTGGGCGAGCAAGTCGCTGGCATAGCTGCGGTGGCTGCTGGTGTCCGAGAAGGTCGCGCCCGGTTGCGCATGCAGCGACGCATCGGTGTCGTACAGGATGTTCCAGATGGCCAGCTGAAGCGCGGTGGACTCGGCGGCACTGTCGACCCGCATGGGCGACGCCTCCACAAAGCTGACCAGCTGCACCAGACGGGCCACGCGATCGGCGGCGAAGACCTGCTCGATGGGCTTGATCTCGAAGGTGCTCGCGCCTGCTTCACCGGCCATCTTGACGCTGTAACGGGTACCGACCGCCGGGTTGATGGTCTGCAGCAGATCCACGCAATACATCTCGAGGTCTGCGAGGTTGAACCGGCTGTCGCTCAGGCCTTGAAGCGTCCCCTTGAACCCGCCAGCCAGGCCGTTGTAGTTCGGGCTGGTGACGCTGACCGCCTGACCCGCGCCATGGAACCAGCCCTGCATGGTGAGCGTGGCTGCTGCGGCGGGCGAGGACAGGCTCGCAGTCAGCGCAAGCACGCTGAAGGCACGCGTGAACGCAAAGGAAGGGGCAAACGGGTGCATGGTGACGGGTGCATCAGAAGTCGATGCCCCCACTCTAGGCAAGCGCCTGCGACGTGAACGCCCCGAGCCTCGGGGGGCAGGCTTGAACCTCGCGTGAAGGAATCCACGCGAGGCCGGCTTCCGCCGCAGCGCCCCAGCACGGGACGCCAGCTCCGTCAGAACTTGTCGGCCGTTCCGCTTGTGCCGCTGGGCAAGCCTGTGGCCACCATGGGATCTACTGGCTTGGCCTTGCCGCGCACCGCGCGCAGCACCGTCCACTTGAGTGCGCGATACAGCATGCGCACCAGCAACAGCGTCAGAACGGCCTCTACCAGCGTGCCGATGAATGCCCCCAGCGCAGTCCAGCTAGGCACGCGACCGTGGAACTTGGCGATGGCCCGATCACGCGCAATCTCGATGCTGTCGTAGAAGCTCGGCACCACCAGCAAGGTGAGCAGCGTGGACGTGATGGTGCCGCCAATGATGGCCACCGCCATGGGGCGGTAGAACTCGCCGCCCTCGCCGATGCCAATGGCCACCGGCAGCATGCCGGCGACCAGGGCAAAGGTCGTCATCAGGATGGGGCGGAAGCGCTTGCGACCGGCATGCATCAGCGCCTCCTCGCGGTCGACACCGGCCTTTTCCTCCTGCCGCGCCGCATCGATCAGCAGGATGGCGTTCTTCGCCACCAAGCCCATAAGCATGATCACCCCAATCAGACTCATCAGGTTCAGCGTGCCCCCGGTCAACAAGAGCGCCAGCACCACGCCGATCAGCGAAAGCGGCAGCGAAAGCATGACGCCCAGCGGCGCCGTGAAGCTGTTGAACTGGATGACGAGCACGAAGTACATCAGCGCAACGCCACTGAACAACGCGGTGATCATGGCAGTGAAGACGATTTGCTGCTCACGGGCCGAACCAGCCAACTCGATGCCGAAGCCCTGCGGGAAGGGGATGGCGTTGGCCAACTTCTTGGCGTCTGCCGTCACTTCGCCAGGCGATCGACCCTGCACGTTGGCACTGACCGTGATGACGCGCCGTCCGTCTGCATGCTGGATGGTGCCCGGCCCCTTGCCCATCGTGACCGTGGCGATCTGGTCCAGCGGCACCATCCGATTGGTGCCCGGCACGCTGATCGGCAGGCGCTCGATGTTGCTGCCATCCACCCGGTCGGCCGGGTGCAGTCGAACGGCCACGTCGCGGGCTTCGCCAGTCGGGTCGATCCAGTCGCCCACCTCGACACCCGCGAACGCCACGCGCAAGGTCTGAGCGGCGTCGTTGACGCTGATGCCCAGCTGGTTGGCCAGACCGCGATCCATCTCGATCTGCAACTCGTCCTGCGGATCCTGCTCGGAGTAGCCCACGTCGACGGCACCCGGCACGGCGCGCATCTGCTTGACGAAGGCCTGCGTGATCTCCTGCAACTTGCGCGTGTCGCTGCCGTAGAAGCGAATCTGCACCGGCTTCTGGGGTCCGTTGTTCAAGTCGTCCAGGACCACGTACTCGGCGCCAACCAAGCGCCCGACTTGCTCGCGTAGTTCGGACGCAAGCTGCGCAGCGGTGCGCTTTCTCTCGGTGCTGGACCCAATGTCCACATAGATGCGGCCACCCGTGGCGTTCGGGTAGGCCGTGGTGGCCCGCGTCTCGGGCAGGGCCGAGGCCAGGGCAGCCGCGGCATCGAGCTTCAAGCGGCTGTACTCCAGATTGCTGGAGGAAGGGCTGCGCACATCGATGACCAGGGTGTTGCTGTCCGACGCAGGCAGAAAGCTCGAACCCCCGAACTTGACTTGCAAAGCGATGGCGCCAACCAAGCTGGCGAGGGCAATGCCCGCCATCCAACGGCGGTGGTGCAAGGCCCAGGCGATGACCCGTCCGTAGGCGTCGGCCTGATGGTCAAACCAATGGTTGAAGCGCTGCAACAGCTTGCTGATGCCCTTCTTCGGCGCCTCGTGGTAGCCCGGTGGGTCGCCCCAGTAGGCGGAGAGCATGGGATCCAGCGTGAAGCTGATGAACAGCGACACGATGACCGAGGCCACCACGGTCAGCGCGAAAGGCTTGAACCACTGACCGGGGCCACCACCCATGAAGGCCACCGGCACGAAGACGGCAACGATGGCAAACGTGGTGGCAGCCACCGCCAAACCAATCTCGGCGGTGCCCTCTCGCGCGGCGGTGACACGGTCGCTGCCGCGCTCCATATGGCGGACGATGTTCTCGCGAACGACGATGGCATCGTCAATCAGCACACCGATAGCCAGCGACAGACCCAGCAAACTCATGAAGTTGAGCGAGAAGCCGAGCAGCCAGACCGCAATGAAGGCCGCCAGCACCGAGGTCGGCAGCGAAAGTGCCGTGATCAGCGTGCTGCGCCAGCTGTTCAGGAACACATAGACCACAAACACCGTCAAGCCAGCACCGAACACCAGCGCGTGGATGACGTTGTAGAGGCTGTTGTAGGCGTTCTTGCCCCCGTCTTCGGTGATCTCGACCTTGGTTCCCTCGGGCAGTTCCTTGCCGACGGTCTCCACCAACGAGCGCACTTCGTCGGCCACCGTGACGGTGCTGCCGTCACGGGCGCGCGTGATCGACAGACCGACCGTGGGGCGCCCGTTGCGGAAGCTGTAGCCGGTCTGATCGGCGAAGCCGTCCTGCACCTCGGCCACCTGCCCCAGCCGCACCACCTCGGTCCCGCGGCGCTTGATGATCATCTGTTCGAATTCGCTCGGCGATTCGATGCGTCCGACCAGGCGGATGCTCTGGTCCTCCAGGTCGCCACGGATCTTGCCGACGGGCGCGCTCGTGTTCTGCGCGCGCACGGCTTGCGTCACATCCGTCACCGAGACGCCGAATTCGCGCAGCTTTTCGGCGCGCAGCAAGATGGACAGTTCGCGGCGCAGGGCACCGTTGACGGTGACGGTAGACACGCCCATCAGGGCACGGAAGCGTTCGGAAAGGCGATCCTCGACCAGCCTGGACAGCTCCGCGTGGTTCAAGGTGGTGCTGGAGAAGGCGAGCTGCATGATGGGCTGTGCGCCCGGATCAACGCGGCTGATGGTGGGTTCACGAATTTCGGTGGGCAGCTTGAAGCGAATGCCTGCAATGGCATTGCGCACCTCTTCGGCCGCCTCAATCATGTTCTTCGAGAAGCCGAAGGTCAGCACGATGGTGGCTCGCCCCTCGCGCGCGGTGCCCTGGGTGCGATCCACCCCGGGGATGCTCTGCATGGCCTTTTCAAGCCGGTTGAGCACCTCGCGCTCGACAGTGTCTGGCGACGCCCCCGGATACGGAACGTTGACCACGATCACCGGTGGTTCGACGTCAGGAATCTGGTTGACGCGCAACTTGCCCAGAGCCAATAGGCCCAGCAACATCATGCCGATGATGACCACCACGGTGGCCACCGGTTTGTTGATGCTGAAGTTGGAAAGAAACATGGTGTGCCTCCTCAGCGGCCGGCTGGCGCCACGGCTCCGGCGGTGGCCGCCGATGCAGCGCCTGCACCTGCGGCCACACGCTGCACCTTCTGGCCGTCGCTCAGCGTACTGCCCGGTGCTCTCAGCACCTGGTCACCGCTGACCAGCCCGCTGACGATCACCACCTCACCGCGCCGCTCATCTCGCGGGCCCAACTGCACCGGCAAGCGCTTGATCTGATCGCCCTTCAGCGCCCATACAAAGGCTGCATCACCCTCGCGCTGAATCGAGCCCTCGGCCAGCACCAGCGCAGATTGAGCGCCACTGTTCACCCGCCCTTCCGCGTACAGGCCTGCGACCTGGGGCGCCTTGGCGGGTTCGTCGAAGCTGGCGGCCACTTCCACCTGGCGGGTGGCGGCATTGGCAGAGGCGTCGATGCGAGACAGCTTGCCTTTGAACTCCACGTCGCCAAACCCGTTCACCCGGAACGCCACCGGCTGGCCGAGCTTCAATTCGCTCAAGCGGTCCGCACTGACCTGACCTTCGAAGCGCATCGACGCGGGATCGATGACCTTGATGATTTCCCGGCCGACCTGCACGGTGTCACCCACCGAAACTCGACGCTCGCTGACCACGCCGTCAAAGGGAGCACGCACTTCGGTGCGGGTGAGCTGTTGGCGGGCACTCACGGCACGGGCTCGGGCTGCGGCCAATTCACTTTGCGCCGCATTGCGGCGCAACTCAGCGTCTTCCAGCGCCTGCATGGAGGTCATGCCCTGCTGGTTCAGCGTCTTGGCTCGCTCCAGCACGCGCTGGGTTTGCTCGAAGCTCTGGGTGGAGGCGCGCAGGGCCTCTTCGGCCGACGCCAGGCTGTCGCGGATGGAGGTGGCATCCAGGCGAACGAGGAGGTCGCCCTGGCGCACGCGCTCGCCGTTGTCCTTTACCACCTGCAGGACCACCGCCGCCACTTCGGCCCGCAGATCGGCCCGACGCGCGGGCTGAACCGAGCCGGTGATCACTGGCGCACCGATCAGACCGCTGGTGGCCACGGCGCGCAAGTCCTCCGGCGCGATCAGCAGTGCGGGCTTGGCCGCCTGATCCTTGGCGCCTCCCGGCTTGGAGTCTCCCTTCTGGCAGGCAGCCAGCGGCAGGACGAGGACGGCGAGCGCGAGCAGGCGTGCGGTGTGTTTCATGGAATGTGGGAAGCCAGGGAATGACCGAGGTCAAGAGAAGTCGCGCAGCTTATCGACAGTCGCCCATCCTGACGAAATGCATGCGATGAGCGGCAGTTTGGAGCGCCGAGTGTGCAGAACCTGCGATCGAGCGGGCACGCTGGTGGGGATGCGGCGCGGTCACGCCGCCCATGCTCAATGCGTGGGGTCGAGCTCGCTCTCGGCGGGAAGCGGCAGGACCGCTATGCCGTCTTCAATCAGGGACAGGAACTCCTCCCCACTGGCCTGACCGTGAATGGGCCGTTGGCGCGCCCTACCCTCATGGATGGCGCGAGCTTCCTTCGCAAAACCTCGGCCCTGATCCTCACTTCCGGCTTTGAGCCGGGCCACCAACTCGCGCAAGCTGGGCGGCGGGACGTCGGCTGGAGCAGAGGCAGTAGCGGGCTGCGGCGCCGCGGCGCCAAGATTCAAGCGCGGCGCGTTCAGGGCCGCTTCCACGTGGTCGCTGCCGCAAGTCGGGCAACTCACCAAACCCTGCTGCCGCTGCTGCTCGAAGGACTCGCGGGACGGGAAGAAGCCTTCGAAGCGATGCCCGGCCTCGCAGCGCAGTTCAGTGACCCACATCGCGCCACTCCAAGGGCCAATCACCCGCCTGCCAGCGCTGCAGCCACAGCAGGCCGATCAAGGTCTTCGCGTCAGTCACCTCACCCCTGGCACAGGCGGCATCCAGGTCGGCCGGGCTGAGTGCGAAGGTCTCGATGAACTCGCCATCGTCCAGGTGGGGGGCACCCGCTTCGAGACCGCGCGCAAAGAAGATCTCGATGCCTTCTGTGGAATAGGCGATGGCGTTGTGCAGCACACCGGCGTGCGCCCACTGGCGTGCTCGATAGCCCGTCTCTTCCTGCAGTTCCCGCTGCGCGCAAAGCGAGGGGTCTTCTCCGGCGTCCAGTTTCCCGGCCGGGAACTCCCACATCACCCGGCCGATCGGGTGGCGGTATTGCCGCTCCAGAAGCAGCCGGCCGTCGTCCATGATGGGGACGATGAGCACGGCGCCCGGATGGACCACGTACTCGCGAGTGGCTTGTGCGCCATCGGGCAGGCGCACGGTGTCGCGGCGCACCTTCAGGAAATGGCCTTGGTAGACCCAATCGCTGGTGAGCCGCGACTCGCGCAGCCCATCCTCGTCAGTCGTCATGTCCACGGCGAAGAAAGCGCCACACGAAGCCAGGGGAGGCAAAGGTGAGCAGCAGGCACAGCAGGGTCACGTAAAACACCCAGCCTTGCGAGTGGCGCTGGCCCACTTGCATCTCCAGGATGACGCCCAGACCGATTGCCAGGCCGCCGAGCAACAGCAACTCCAGCAGGCGCCAGCCGATGCCTCTTTGGGGTCGCCGGGGTCCGACGATGAGCATGCGTGGCGCAAAGAAAGGCAGGTTGGCCATCACCACCAGCACAAGCAGCGTCAAGCCAACCGCCGCGGACTGATTCATGGCAAGGCGACCGCCACCTGGTGTCGATCGGAGACAGCCATGCTCAGCTGAGCGTCTTGACGATGGCCTGCGTGCACCAAGCCATCAGTCCGCCGGGCAGGATGCCGAGCGCCAGCACGGCGATGCCGTTCAGGCTGAGCAGTGCCCGCACATCCGCGGGTGCTTGCAACGCTTGCCGCTCTACCGGTGCATCGAACCACATGGTCTTGATGACGCGCAGGTAGTAGTAGGCACCGATCAGGCTGAGCACGACGGCGACCACCGCAATGCCGATGTAGAGCGACTGACCGGTGACCACCAGCGCCTGAAGAACGGCCATCTTGGCGTAGAAGCCGACGGTGGGCGGAATGCCGGCCAAGCTCAGCATCAGCAGAGTCATGACCAGCGCGTACCAGGGGCTGCGCTGGGCCAGGCCGGCGAAGTCCTGCAACTGTTCGGCTTCATGCCCCTGGCGCGCCAGCAGCATGACCATGGCAAAGCTGCCGATGGTCGTCATCACATAGGTGACCGCATAGAACAGCGCCGAGCTATACGCGTTGAATCGATGCAAGCCGCCTTCATCGACCACGCCGCTGGCCAAGCCGAGCAGCATGAAGCCCATCTGTGCGATGGTGGAGTAGGCCAGCATGCGCTTGATGTTCGTCTGCGCGATGGCGACGATGTTGCCGATGATCAGGCTGACCACGGACAAGACCAGCAGCATTTGCTGCCAGTCGAAGGCCAGACCGAGCAAGCCCTCTACGAGCAGGCGGATGCTGATGGCGAAGGCGGCCAGCTTGGGGGCCGTACCGATCAGCAGCGTCACGGCAGTCGGCGCGCCCTGGTAGACGTCCGGCACCCACATGTGGAAAGGAGCGGCACCGAGCTTGAAGGCCAGCCCGGCCACGACGAACACCAGACCGAACACCATCACGCCTGGATTCAGCGTGTTGCTGGACACGGCCGCGAAGACCTTGTCGATATGCAGGCTGCCAGTGGCGCCGTAGACCATGGACAGGCCGTAGAGCAGGAAGCCGGAAGCGAGCGCGCCCAGCACGAAGTACTTCATGGCGGCCTCGGTGGATACCGCGTGGTCGCGTCGCAGCGCGACGAGCGCGTACAGCGACAGACTCATCAGCTCCAGGCCCAGGTAGATGGCCAGGAAATGCGTGGCGCCGACCATGATGGCCACACCCAGCAGCATGAAAAGGCTGAGTGTGAACAACTCGCCCTTGAGCAGCTCGCGCGCTTGGGCATAGGGCCGAGAGAGAAGCAGCACCGCGAACACCGCCAGGGCGCTCACTGCGCACAGCAGGTGCGTCATCGGATCGGCGCTGAACATGCCCTGCAGCGCCATCTGCGTGCCGCCCTGACCGAAGGCCACGAAGTGAAGGGCCGCGTAGGCTGCCAACGTGAGCTGGGTCAGGTAGTAGGTGACGCGGCGCGCCGGATCGGTGACCCAGAGGTCGACCATGGCAATGAGGAGTGCCGCGCAAAGCAGCAGGATCTCGGGGCCAGCGGCCATGTAGTTCATGGGATTCATGGTCGTCGGCTCAGGGCAGCTTGGACACGGCGACGTGCTGCAGCAGTTGCGTCACGCTGGCCTGCATCACGTCGGTGAAGGGCTTCGGATACACGCCCATGGCAATGGTCGCGGCGGCGAGCACGGCGAGGATGGAGAACTCGCGGGCGCTCACGTCGGTGAGGGCCTTGACGTTGTCGTTGGCGACCGCACCGAAGTACACACGCTTGACCATCCACAGCGAGTAGGCGGCGCCGAAAATCAGCGCGGTGGCGGCCAGGGCGCCGATCCAGAAGTTGAACTGCACCGCACCCAGGATGACCATCCACTCGCCAATGAAGCCCGCAGTGCCCGGCAGGCCGCAGTTGGCCATGGCGAACAGCACGGCGAATGCGGCGAACTTCGGCATGGTGTTGACGACGCCGCCGTAATCGGCAATTTCGCGGCTGTGCACGCGGTCGTAGAGCACGCCGATGCACAGGAACATGGCACCCGACACGAAGCCGTGGGCAATCATCTGCACCAGGCCACCGGCCACGCCCAGGTCGTTGAAGAGGAAGAAGCCCAGGGTGACGAAGCCCATGTGCGCCACCGAGGAGTAGGCGACCAGCTTCTTCATGTCCTTCTGCACCATGGCCACGAGGCCGATGTAGATCACCGCGATCAGGCTGAGCGTGATGATGAAGGGCGCGTAGGCATGTGAGGCATCGGGTGCGATCGGCATCGAGAAGCGCAGGAAGCCGTAGGCCCCCAGCTTCAGCATGATGGCGGCCAGCACCACCGAGCCACCGGTGGGCGCTTCCACGTGTGCATCCGGCAACCAGGTGTGCACCGGCCACATCGGCACCTTCACCGAGAAGGCGGCCAGGAAGGCGAAGAACAGCAGGGTCTGCGCACCCATGGGGAGCGGCAACTGGTGCCACTTCAGGATGTCGAAGCTGCCTTGCGACTGGAAGTACAGATAGAGCAGCGCCACCAGCATGAGCAGCGAACCGGCCAGCGTGTACAGGAAGAACTTGAACGCCGCATAGACGCGGCGCGGACCACCCCAGACACCGATGATGAGGTACATCGGAATCAGCGTGGCTTCGAAGAACACGTAGAAGAGAAGCGCGTCGGTGGCGGAGAACACACCGACCATGAGGCCTGACAGGATCAGGAAGGCGCCCATGTACTGGTTGACACGGTTCTCGATCACTTCCCAGGCTGCCGCCACCACGATGATGGTGATGAAGGCCGTGAGCAGCACGAACCACACCGAGATGCCGTCCACGCCCAGGGCGTAGCGCACATTGAAGCGCTCGATCCATGCATGGCTCTCGACGAACTGCATGGCCGCCGTACCCGTGTCAAAACCGGCGATGAGCGGCAGGGTGACGAGGAAGCTGAGCACGGCGGCCAGCAAAGCCAGCCAGCGCACCAAGCCCGCCTGCTGCGGCTTGCCCAGCAGCAGCAGCAGCGTGCCGCAGACCACCGGCAGCCAGATCGAAAGGCTCAACCATTGCATGGGAGGGTTCCTTGTTCTAGTTCTTCAGAGCAGCACGCGCAGCTGGGGCTCGATATAGGGCCAGAGCTTCCAGCTGAGCAGCGCGAACACGCCCAGGATCATGGCCAGGGCATAAGCCTGGATGCGGCCGGTCTGGACGAGGCGCATGGCGCGCGCCAGCAGACCGACCCCCTTGGCCGAGCCGTCAATGAGCACGCCATCGATGAGGGCACCGTCGCCCCCCTTCCACAGACCGACACCGAGCGCACGCGCACCACGGGCGAGCAGGTTCTCGTTGATCCAGTCCATGTAGTACTTGTTCTCCATGACCACGATCAGCGGACGGAAGACACGCGCACAGGCGGCAGGGATTTCCGGTTTCACCAGATAGAAGAACCAGGCCAGCACCACGCCGCCCACCGCCAGCCAGAAGGGCAAGGTGACGAAGGCGTGCAGACCCATGGCTACCGCACCATGCTCCACATGGGGCAGCACCTGGCTCATGCCCTTGTGCAACTCACTGTTGATGGTGATGGCGTCCTTGAGGAAGTCACCTTGCAGCAGGGGCACCAGGGTCAGGCCACCCACCACGAGCGAAGGGATGGCCAACAGGGCCAGCGGCAGCCAGACCACCCAGGGGGTCTCATGCGGCTTCTCGCCCGGCGCGAGGCCGTGGTGGTGGTCGTCGCCATGGTCATCGGCATGTGCGTCATGCCCGTGATGGGCTTGGCCGAAGCGTTCCTTGCCGTGGAAGACCAGGAAGTACATGCGGAAGGAATAGAAGGCGGTGACGAACACCCCGACCGTGACCGCGAACTGCGCAAAGCCAGCCGCCGGCAGGCTGCTACCGCCGACCGCCAAGATGATGCTGTCCTTCGAATAGAAGCCCGACAGGAAAGGCGTGCCGATCAGGGCCAGCGATCCGATCAGACTGGTGATCCAGGTGATGGGCATGTACTTGCGCAGGCCGCCCATGTTGCGGATGTCCTGATCGTGGCGCATGCCGATGATCACCGAGCCAGCCGCGAGGAACAGCAGGGCCTTGAAGAACGCATGCGTCATCAGGTGGAACACCGCCACACCGTAAGCGGAGACTCCCAGTGCCACCGTCATGTAACCCAGTTGGCTCAGCGTGGAGTAGGCGACCACGCGCTTGATGTCGTTCTGAATGATGCCCAGGAAGCCCATGAAGAGCGCGGTGATCGAACCGACGATCAGCACCAGGTTCAACGCGGTGTCGGACAGTTCGAAGAGCGGCGACATGCGCGCCACCATGAAGATGCCGGCGGTCACCATCGTCGCGGCGTGAATCAGCGCCGAGATGGGGGTCGGGCCTTCCATGGAGTCCGGCAGCCAGACGTGCAGCGGGAACTGCGCCGACTTGCCCATCGCGCCGATGAAGAGGCAGATGCAGGCCACGGTGAGCAGCATCCACTCGCCTCCCCACAGCGGGGAGGCAAAGGCAATCTGCGCCAGTTCATCCTTCTTGGCGAACAACTCGCCGTAGTTCAGCGTGCCGCTGTAGGCGACGAGCAGGCCGATGCCCAGGATGAAGCCGAAGTCGCCGACCCGGTTGACGAGGAAGGCCTTCATGTTGGCGAAGATCGCCGTCGGTCGCTGGTACCAGAAGCCGATCAGCAGGTAGGACACCAGGCCCACCGCTTCCCATCCGAAGAAGAGCTGGAGCATGTTGTTGCTCATGACGAGCATCAGCATGCTGAAGGTAAACAGCGAGATATAGCTGAAGAAGCGCTGGTAGCCAGGGTCCTCGCTCATGTAGCCGATGGTGTAGATGTGCACCATCAAGCTGACGGACGTGACGACCACCATCATCATGGCCGTCAGGCCGTCGACGAGAAAGCCGATCTCCATCTTCAGCCCGCCAACCACCATCCATTCGTAGATGGTGGCGTTGAAGCGGGCGCCGTCAATGACCGCCAGCAGAGTCATGAAGGAGATGACGGCGGAAATGGCGACGCCGAGGATGGTCACCATGTGGGCGCCACGGCGACCGACCACCTTGCCGAACAAGCCGGCAATGATGCAGCCCACCAGCGGCGCCAAAGGCACCGCCAGCAGCAGGTTCGGGTTGAGCATGGGAGAAGACATCGGCATCAGCCCTTCAGCGTGTCGAGTTCATCCACACGGATGGTGCTGCGGTTGCGGAACAGCACGACCAGGATGGCAAGGCCAATGGCCGACTCGGCCGCCGCCACGGTGAGGATGAAGAAGACGAAGACCTGACCTGCCATATCCCCCAGGAAGTGCGAGAAGGCTATGAAGTTCAGGTTGACGGCGAGCAGCATCAACTCGATCGCCATGAGCAGCACGATCAGGTTCTTGCGGTTCATGAAGATGCCGATGACGGAGAGCGCGAACAGCAACGCGCCCAGGGTCAGGAAGTGGCCGAGGGTGAGCACGCCCATCAGGGGGTCCCTTCTTGTTGTTGCGGCGCGCTGTGCTTGACCGCGTCCATCTTGACCAAGCGGACCCGGTCGGCCTTCTTCGCCTTGACCTGTTCGCCGGGGTTCTGGCCTTTGCTGTCCTTGCGCTCACGCAGAGTGAGCGCGATGGCGGCAATGATGGCCACCAGCAGCAGCACCGCGGCCACTTGCAGGGGGTACAGGTAATCGGTGTAGATGGCCACGCCGAGCGCCTTGGAGTTGCCCATGGCAAGCATCTCGGGCGGGAACTCCTTGGGGGTGCTGACCTTGAAGCCACCCAGCAGGATGGCCGCCATCTCCAGCGCGATCAGCGCGCCGACCAGACCGGCCAGCGGCAAGTGTTTCCAGAAGCCCTCGCGCACCACATCCTGGTTGATGTCCAGCATCATCACGACGAAGAGGAAGAGAACCATCACCGCGCCGACATAAACCAGCACCAGGGTGATGGCCAGGAATTCCGCCTTCAGCAGCATCCACAAGCCGGAGGCGGTGAAGAAGGCGAGGATCAGGAACAGCGCGGCATGCACGGTGTTCTTGGCCGTGATGACGCGAAAACTCGCGCCGAGGAGCACGATCGAGAACAGGTAGAACAGAACGGTGGTGGTCATGTTGCTGTGCCGTTTCTCACCGGTATTTGGCGTCCGCCGCCTTGGCCGCAGCCACCAGCGGTTCGAAGCGATCGCCCACCGCCAGCAGCATTTCCTTGGTGTAGTAAAGATCGCCGCGCTTCTCGCCGTGGTACTCGAAGATCGGCGTCTCGACGATCGAGTCCACCGGGCAACTCTCCTCGCAGAAGCCGCAGAAGATGCACTTGGTCAGGTCGATGTCGTAGCGCGTGGTGCGGCGTGAGCCGTCGTCACGCACTTCGCTTTCGATGGTAATGGCCATCGCCGGGCAGACGGCCTCGCAGAGCTTGCAGGCGATGCAGCGCTCTTCACCGTTCTCGTAGCGGCGCAGCGCGTGCAGACCGCGGAAACGCGGCGACAGCGGCGTCTTTTCCTCGGGGAACTGCACGGTGATGTGCGGTTGCAGGAAGTGCTTGCCCGTGATGGCGAAACCCTTCAAGAGTTCAAGCAGCATGAAGCTCTTGAAGAAATCCTTGACGGCGGTGACTGCAGACATCGCGGCCCCCTCCCCTTATTTCCAGATGTTGTAGGGGGTCTGCATCCACAGACCGACCACGACCAGCCAGATCAATGTGACCGGGATGAAGATCTTCCAGCCCAGACGCATGATCTGGTCGTAGCGGAAGCGCGGGAACGACGCGCGCACCCACAGGAACATGGTGACCACGACGAAGGTCTTGGCGAACAGCCAGAACCAGTTCCAGAACGGCATCGTCTGCTGGATCAGGGCCGGCGTCTCCATGCCCAGCAGGCTCCAGGAAATCGGTGCGCTCCAGCCGCCCAGGAAGAGCAGAGCCGCCAAGGCCGAGACCAGGATCATGTTCGCGTACTCCGCCAGGAAGAACATGGCGAAGCTCATGCCCGAGTACTCGATCATGTGGCCGGCCACGATTTCCGATTCGCCTTCCACCACGTCGAAGGGGTGGCGGTTGGTCTCGGCCAGACCCGAGATGAAGTAGACGATGAAGATCGGGAACAGCGGCAGCCAGTTCCAGCTGAGGAAGTTCAAGCCCATCGCGGCGAAGGTACCGACCTCCTGCTTACCGACGATCGCGCTCATGTTCATCGAGCCGCTGACCATCAAGACCACCACCAGCGCGAAGCCCATGGCGATCTCGTAGCTCACCATCTGCGCAGACGCGCGCATCGCGCCAAGGAAGGCGTACTTCGAATTGCTGGACCAGCCGGCGATGATGACGCCGTAGACCTCCAGCGACATGATGGCCATCAGGAAGAGCAGGCCGGCATTGACATTGGCGACGGCGACCTCTGGCCCGAACGGGATCACCGCCCAGGCCGCCAAGGCCGGCGCGATGGTCATGATGGGACCGAGGAAGAAGATGCGTTTGTTCGAGGCCGAGGGAAGGATGATCTCCTTGAAGATCAGCTTCACGGCGTCGGCAATCGGCGTCAGCAAACCCGCCGGACCGACACGATTCGGGCCTGGACGGATCTGCGACCAGCCGATGGCCTTGCGTTCCCACAAGGTCAGGTAGGCCACGAAGATCATCAGCGGGGCGACCACGGCGACGATCTTGATGAGGCTCCAGACCACCGGCCAGAACCAGCCCAGCAGGTCGGTGCCCCAGGCGTTGAAGGCGTCGATCATTGCGCCCCCCCAGCGGCGAGTTGCACTTCAGCGAAGGAAGCGCCGAGCGTCGTGGTCGCCGACAGGCCACTTGCCAGTCTCAGCACGCCATGGGCCAGCGAGGCATTGCGCCTGACCTTCACGGTCACATGGGACGCGCCCTGAGTCACTCGAAGGCTGCCCTCGCCGGAGTCGGGCAGACCCAATTCGGTCCACAGACCCGAACCAACCTGAGCCACCTCGGCGTCACGGGCGTCTCGCGTGCCTTGCAGCGCGGCAGCTTGGCGAACCAGCAGGTCGCTGGCGTAAATCGGCAACTCGGCCAAGCGCTGAACGCCTTGCGTAGACTCCGGCAACGCACTTGGCATAGGCAGCGCCGCCACGGCGGGGGCTTGATAGCCTTCGGGAAGCAGGCGAGCACGCACCTGTTCACTGCTGTCGAACTGCAAGCCAGGCAAAGCCAGCAGATCGGCCAGCACGCGGAGCACCTTCCAAGCCGGACGGGTTTCGCCCAGGGGCGGCACCACGCCGACGAAACTCTGCAAGCGACCCTCGGCATTCACGAACGAGCCCGAGGTTTCCGTGAAGGGCGCGACGGGCAGCAACACGTCCGCCAGTTCCAACAAGGCATCGCTGCGATGGCTGGCCAAACCGATCACCAACTCGGCTTGCTTCAGCGTGGCATTAGCGGCGGCCGGATCTGCCACATCCAAGAGCGGATCGGCGCCGAGCAAGAACACAGCCTTGGGCGAACCTGCGAGAGCCGCGCGCGCCGATTGGCCTTCGCCCCCCGGTCGAACGCCCACTGCTTGCAGGCCAGCCGCGTTGCCCTGCCCCAGCAGGCCGAAGCTGGCCCCGCTGTTCTCGGCGATCCATTGCGCCAGGGCCACCAGATCGGCTGCCAGCGGATGCTCGGCGGCCGCCAGGCCCACCAGCACGGCCTTCTCATGGCCCTTGGCAAGCGACGCCGCGATGGCCTGAGCCTCAGCGCCTGGCGCCACCGCCAAGGGCGCATGGACGCCCTTGATGACCGCGAGGGCAGCAGCCACTTCGGCCAGTTGGTGCAGCCACTGCGAGGGACCGGCCAAGAGCGAATGAGCCACCGGCATCGCCCATTCGTCGGCCACGGCATGCAATCGGCAAATGGCCGCACCATGACGCGCCGCCTGGCGCAGGCGCAGCGCCAGCAGCGGGTGGTCTTTGCGCAGGTTGGCGCCGACCACGAAGGCGGCGTCCAGGTGGGACAGGGAAGCCAGGGAGCGACCGAGCAGCGGAGCAATGCGCAACCGGTCGTCCTGCTGGCGCAGCATGCAGTCGATGTTCTCGCTGCCCAGTTGACGCAACAACAGGGCCAGCAGACCGCCCTCTTCCAGCGTGGCCGTGGGCGCCACGAGGCCGGCCAAGCTGCTCGCCCCGTGCTGGGCCAGCACCGCCTGCAGGCTCTTGGCCACATGGTTCAGCGCCGTCGGCCAATCGCAGAGCTGCCAGTGGCCATCCTGTTTGACCATCGGGCGCGTCAAGCGGGTTTCGGCGTTCAGGCCTTCGTAGCTGAAGCGGTCACGATCGCTGATCCAGCATTCGTTGACGGCCTCGTTTTCCAAGGGCACGACGCGCATGGCCTTGCCGTTCTTAACCTGCACCACCAGGTTGGCGCCGACGCTGTCGTGCGGGCTCACCGACTTGCGACGCGACAACTCCCAGGTGCGCGCGCTGTAACGGAAGGGCTTGCTGGTCAAGGCACCGACCGGGCAGAGGTCGATCATGTTGCCACTGAGCTCGCTGTCCACGGTGCGGCCCACAAAAGTGGTGATCTCGCTGTGCTCGCCGCGGTGCGGCATGCCGAGTTCCATGACGCCAGCCATCTCTTGGCCGAAGCGGACGCAGCGCGTGCAATGGATGCAGCGACTCATCTCTTCCATCGAGATCAACGGTCCGACGTTTTTATGGAAGACGACGCGCTTCTCTTCGCTATAGCGGCTCTTGCCACCGCCGTAGCCCACGGCCAAGTCCTGAAGCTGGCACTCGCCGCCCTGATCGCAGATCGGGCAATCCAGCGGGTGATTGATGAGCAAGAACTCCATCACCCCCTTCTGGGCGGCAACGGCTTTCTCGCTCTGGGTACGGACGATCATGCCCGGCGTGACCGGCGTGGCGCAGGCGGGCAGGGGCTTGGGGGCTTTCTCCACCTCCACCAGGCACATGCGGCAGTTGGCGGCGATGGAGAGCTTCTTGTGATAGCAGAAGTGCGGGATGTAGGTGCCCAGCTTCTCGGCCGCATGCATGACCATGCTGCCGGCGGGCACCTCCACCTTCTTGCCGTCGAGTTCGATTTCCACCATGGCTTAGGCGGCTTTCTTCTGGTTGGCGGCGGCCTCGATCATGGCCACGAATTCATGCTTGAAATGCTTCAGCATGGCGCGCACGGGCATGGCTGCGGCGTCGCCCAGCGCACAGATGGTGCGGCCCTGGATGTTGTCGGCCACACTGTTCAGGAGCGCGATGTCCTCAACTCGGCCCTTGCCGTGGTGGATGCGCTCGATGACCCGCCACATCCAGCCGGTGCCCTCGCGGCAAGGCGTGCACTGGCCGCAGCTCTCGTGCATGTAGAAGTAGGACAGGCGCAGCAGGCTCTCGACCATGCAGCGCGTGTCGTCCATGACGATGACGGCGCCTGAGCCCAACATGGAGCCAGCCTTGGCGATGGAGTCATAGTCCATCGTGCACTGCATCATGATGTCGGCGGGCAGCACCGGCGCTGAGGACCCGCCGGGGATCACCGCCTTGAGCGTGCGCCCCTGGCGCACGCCACCGGCGAGTTCCAGCAGGGTGCTGAACGGCGTGCCCATGGGCACCTCGTAGTTGCCAGGTCGCTCGACATCGCCACTGACCGAATAAATCTTCGTCCCGCCGTTGTTCGGCTTGCCCACTTCGAGGTAGGCCTGCCCCCCGTTGCGGATGATCCAGGGCACCGCAGCGAAGGTTTCGGTGTTGTTGATGGTGGTCGGCTTGCCGTACAGGCCGAAGCTGGCAGGAAACGGCGGCTTGAAACGCGGCTGCCCCTTCTTGCCTTCCAGCGACTCCAGCAGCGCGGTTTCTTCGCCGCAGATGTAGGCGCCGAAGCCGTGGTGGGCGTGCAGCTGGAAGCTGTAGCCGCTGCCCATGATCTGGTTGCCCAGATAACCCGCGGCCCGCGCTTCCTCCAGCGCGGCCTCGAAGCGTTCGTACACCTCGAAGATCTCGCCGTGGATGTAGTTGTAGCCCACTGAGATGCCCATGGCGTACGCGGCAATGGCCATGCCTTCGATGACCGCGTGCGGGTTGAACATCAGGATGTCGCGATCCTTGCAGGTGCCAGGCTCACCCTCGTCGGAATTGCAGACCAGGTACTTGGCGCCCGGGAACTGACGCGGCATGAAGCTCCACTTCAAGCCCGTCGGGAAACCCGCGCCACCACGACCGCGCAATGCGCTGGTCTTCACCTCGGCAATGACCTGCTCGGGGCTTATGCCTTCAGTGAGGATCTTGCGCAGCGCCGCGTAACCACCTCGCGCTTCGTAGTCCTTCAGATGCCAGTTGCTTCCGTTCAGGTCGGCGTAGATCTGCGGCTGGATGTGACGGCCGTGGAAGCAGGTCTCGAGGCCCGTCGATTGGAACTTTGAGAGATCGACCATCAGGCTTCCTTCAGCACGGCCAGCAGTTCATCGAGTCGCTCGTGACTCATGAAGCTGCACATCTGGCGATCGTTGACCAGCAGCACCGGCGCATCCGCGCAGGCACCCAGACACTCGCTTTGCTGCACGGTGAAGCGACCGTCGGCGGTGGTGCCGCCCATTTCCACGCCGAGCTTGTCGCAGACGTGCTCCAGCGCTTGCTGGCCGCCGCGAAGCTGGCAAGGCAAATTGGTGCAGACGTTCAGCTTGAACTTGCCGACCGGCCGCTGGTTGTACATGTTGTAGAAGGTCGTGACCTCGTGCACCGCGATGGGCTGCACGCCGAGGTACTTGGCCAGCACCTCCTCGCTGTCTCGCGACACATGGCCTTCTTCCTGCTGAATGATGGACAGGCAGGCCATCACGGCGGAGATGCGTTGCTCGGCGGGGTATTTGGCCACTTCGCGGTCGAAGCGGGCGCGGGTGGCGTCAGAGAGTTGGTAGCTCATCGGTCAATCTCTCCGAACACGATATCCATCGTCCCGATGATGGCCACCGCGTCGGCAATCATGTGGCCCTTGCCCATCTCGTCGAGGGCAGCCAAGTGCGCAAAGCCCGGTGCGCGGATCTTCAAGCGGTAGGGCTTGTTTGCGCCGTCGCTGACGATGTAGATACCGAACTCGCCCTTCGGGTGCTCGACGGCCGCATAGGCCTCGCCAGCGGGTACGCGGAAGCCCTCAGAGAACAGCTTGAAGTGGTGGATCAACTCCTCCATGCTGCTCTTCATGCCTTCGCGCGGCGGCGGTGCAATCTTGTGGTTGTCGGTGATGACCGGCCCCGGATTGGCACGCAGCCAATCCACGCACTGCTTAATGATGCGATTGGACTGGCGCATCTCTTCGATGCGAACCAGGTAGCGGTCGTAGGTGTCACCGTTCACGCCTACCGGGATGTCGAAGTCCAGGCGGTCGTAGACGTCATAGGGCTGTGTCTTGCGCAGGTCCCAGGCGATGCCGGAGCCACGCAGCATGGCGCCCGTAAAGCCCAAGTTCAACGCGCGCTCAGGGCTGACCACGCCGATGCCGACCGTGCGCTGCTTCCAGATGCGGTTGTCGGTCAGCAGGGTCTCGTAGTCGTCCATGCAAGCGGGGAAACGCCGGCAAAAGTCGTCAATGAAATCCAGCAACGATCCGCTGCGGTTCTCGTTCAGCTTGGCGATGGCCTTGGCGTTGCGAATCTTGCTCGCCTGGTACTGCGGCATGGTGTCCGGCAGGTCGCGGTAGACGCCACCCGGACGGAAATAGGCGGCGTGCATGCGCGCACCGCTGACGGCCTCGTACATGTCGAAGATGTCTTCACGCTCACGGAAGCAGTAGATGAGAATGTTCATCGCACCGCAGTCCAGACCGTGACAGCCCAGCCAGAGCAGGTGGTTCAACAACCGGGTCAGCTCGCTGAACATGACGCGGATGTATTGCGCGCGAACCGGCACCTCCACACCCAGCATCTTCTCGATGGCCAGACAGTAGGCGTGCTCGTTGCACATCATCGAGACGTAGTCCAGCCGATCCATGTACGGCAGTGACTGGATGTAGGTCTTCTGTTCGGCCAGTTTTTCGGTCGCTCGATGCAGCAGGCCGATGTGCGGGTCAGCCCGTTGGATGACCTCACCATCCAACTCCAGCACGAGGCGCAGCACACCGTGCGCAGCCGGATGCTGTGGACCGAAGTTCAGCGTGTAGTTCTTGATTTCAGACATCAGTGTCCTTCCGCAGGGCCGCCCCAAGGAAGGACACGCCCCCTCGGGGAATGGCGGAGCAGCGAAGCTGCGCAGACTGGGGGCTCATTGCACGCCGCCGTAATGGTCCTCGCGGATGACGCGGGGCGTGATTTCACGCGGTTCAATGGTCACAGGCTGGTAGACCACGCGCCGTTGCTCCGCGTCGTAACGCATCTCGACATGGCCGGACACAGGGAAATCCTTGCGCATCGGGTGACCGATGAAGCCGTAGTCGGTCAGGATGCGACGCAGGTCGTTGTGTCCTTCGAAGAGGATGCCGTACAGATCGAAGGCCTCGCGCTCGAACCAATTGGCACTGGTCCACAAGGGCGTCACCGACGCCACGCAGGGGAAGTCGTCGTCTTCGGCGAAACAACGCACACGCAGGCGCCAGTTGTGGGTCACTGACAGCAAATGAGACACCACCGCGAAGCGGGCGCCATCATGTGAGCCGTCCCCATAGCTGGAATAGTCGAGGCCGCAGAGGTCGATCAACTGCTCGAAACGCAATTCAGAGTGGTCTCGAAGCAGCTTGGCGACATCCGCATAGTGAGCAGACGGGACTTCGATGGTGATTTCGTCGAGGCGCCGGGTCAGTTGCTTGATGCGGTCACCAAGCACGGCCTGCAGCGCAGCTTGAAGCTTGTCGAGATGGGCGGTCATCGGAACTCAGCGAGCGATCGTGTTTTCGCGACGGATCTTGGCCTGCAGTTGCAGGATGCCGTACAGGAGGGCCTCGGCAGTCGGCGGACAGCCAGGCACGTAAACGTCAACCGGCACGATGCGGTCGCAGCCCCGAACCACCGAGTAGCTGTAGTGGTAGTAGCCGCCACCGTTGGCGCAACTGCCCATCGACAGCACCCAGCGCGGCTCGGCCATCTGGTCGTAGACCTTGCGCAGGGCCGGCGCCATCTTGTTGCACAGCGTACCCGCAACGATCATGAGGTCGGACTGCCTGGGGCTCGGGCGGAACAGCATGCCGAAGCGGTCGATGTCGTAGCGCGCCGCACCCGCGTGCATCATTTCCACCGCGCAGCACGCCAAACCGAAGGTCATCGGCCATAGGGAGCCTGTCTTCGACCAATTGATCAATGTATCCAGCGAGGTGGTGACGAACCCCTCTTTGAGAACGCCTTCAATGCCCATGCATCTCTCCCAAGCTCATTCCCAGTCCAAGGCGCCCTTTTTCCACTCGTAGGCAAAGCCCACGACGAGGATGCCAAGGAAAACCATCATGGCCCAGAAGCCGGTCGGCCCGATTTCTGCCAAGGACACCGCCCATGGGAACAGAAAGGCGATTTCCAGGTCGAACAGAATGAAGAGGATGGCGACCAGGTAATAGCGGACGTCGAACTTGACGCGCGCATCCTCAAAGGCCTCGAAACCGCACTCATAGGGTGAGTTCTTCGCAGCATCGGGCTTGTGCGGCCCGAGCAGTGCACCCAGTAGCTGGGGGATCACGCCGACGGCAATCCCGACCAGGATGAAGAGAACAACGGGAAGGTACTGTTCCAAATTCATGGTCTGGCGTGCAGGTGCAAAACGGACGGCATCTTATGCGCTGTGACTTCCGTTGCCGCTGAGCCTCACTTGCTTGAAGTCAAGCGCCAAGCGGAAACGACAACGGGCGCCATCGCTGCGGTTTCCCGCGGTGCTACTGCGCCCGTTTGACGAGGCTGGAACCAGAGGTTCCGACTGAATTTTTGGTGCGCTCGGCGAGACTCGAACTCGCACAGCTTTCGCCACTACCCCCTCAAGATAGCGTGTCTACCAATTTCACCACGAGCGCTTGTTGATTGGGTCCTGCGCGCCATGAGGAAGGCGCCGCAAAACAGACCAAGATTCTATAGGGAAAACGGCCGCCTTCAGGGCTGCGATGCAGCGTTTGTGGAAGGCACAGGCGCTTGAATTGCACCCGGTATCGCCGCGGCCCCAGTGGCCGGCACCGAAGCAGGCGCAGACGCTGCGGGCGCACTGCCGGACAGCAGGCCCTCGCCTGCACCCGAACCGCTCGGACGCATGTTGCTGAAGTAAGCCAGAGCAAGCGTGCACACGAAGAACAAGGCCGCGGCAATGGCCGTTGCACGCGACAGGGCGTTGGCACTGCCAGTGGCACCAAACAAGGTGCCCGAAGCGCCGGAGCCAAAGGATGCTCCCATGTCCGCGCCCTTGCCGTGCTGAATCAGCACGAGAAGGATGATGGCAACAGCACACACCAGCTGGGCCGCATGCACAAGGTTGATCAGGAACTGCATTCTTGGATCTCCAGATTCAAATCAAATTCGGATACAGGTTTCAAGCGCGGCAAATGGCGTCGAAATCCTTGGCCTTCAACGCGGCCCCGCCGATCAGACCGCCATCAATATCGGCTTGAGCGAACAACTCAGTCGCGTTCTCGGCCTTCACACTGCCGCCATAGAGGATTCGGACTTGGCCGGCCGCCACCGAAGCAGCCTGCAGTTGCGAGCGCAGCTTGGCATGCACGGCTTGTGCTTCTTCAGGGCTCGCAGTCAAGCCGGTGCCGATGGCCCACACGGGCTCGTAGGCCACAACCACTTCGCTGATGCGTTGACCCAGCGCATCGATGACGGCCCCGAGCTGGCGCTCAACCACCGCTTGCGTTTGACCGGCCTCCCGCTCAGCGCGCGTCTCGCCTACGCACACGATCGGCACCAAACCTTGAGCCAATGCCACCAAGGCCTTGGCAGCCACCAGCTGATCGCTCTCTCCGTGATAGCTGCGACGCTCGCTATGACCCACGATGACATAGCGGCAACCAAATTCCTTCAGCATGTTGGCCGACAGTTCGCCCGTGAAGGCGCCAGAGCCTTCGCGCGCGGAGACATCCTGCGCACCCCAAGCCAAGTCGGACTGCGCCAGCATCTGCTCGCACTGCCCCAGATAGATGGCCGGAGGGCAGATGGCGATGTCGGATGGCCAAGGCCCTAGCGCCAGCAATTCCTGCACAAGGCTCTGCACGAGTGCCTTGCTGCCATTCATCTTCCAGTTGCCAACGACGAGTTTCTTGCGTTGCATCTCAGTCTCCTTGCCAGTCGATCACCAGCTTGCCGACATGCTGGCTACCTTCCAGGTCGTGATGGGCCTGAGCAGCCTGCTGGGGACGGTACGTGGCGTGCAGCACTGGGCGAATACTTCGGCTCTCCAGCAGCGGCCAAACACGCTCGCGCAATTGCTGTGCGATGGCCGCTTTCTCTTGCAAGGGTCGGCCGCGCAAGCGGCTGCCGCTGATGGTCTGACTGCGCCTCAGCAACAAGCCGGCATCCAGATCCGCCGCCGTGCCGCCAAGCAGCGAAATCACCAGCACACGGCCCCCTTCGGCAAGCACCCGCTGATCGCGCCCGATGTAGGGCCCGGCAACCATGTCGAGGATGCAGTCGAAGCCGCGTCCGTTCGTCGCCTCCAGGCCGGCACTGACGAAGTCCTGCTCACGATAGTTGAAGGCTCCAGCGGCGCCCAACCGCAGGCAGGCCTCCGCCTTACCTGCACTACCGACCGTCACCCACGTTTGAATACCAAAGGCCTTGGCGAGCTGAATGGCGGCGATGCCGATGCCGCTGGATCCGCCATGCACCAGCAAGGTCTGCCCCGCCTGCATGCGCGCCTGATCAAACAGGTTCGACCAAACGGTGTAGTAGGTTTCCGGCAAAGATGCCGCCTCAGTCATCGACCAGCCCGCCGGAACCGGCAGGCACTGACCAACGGGTGCGACGGCGTGCTCCGCGTAGCCCCCACCGGCGAGAAGTGCACACACGAGGTCGCCGATTCTGAGACCGGCTGTCGCCAAGGCCTGCTCATCACCCGATTCGATAACGCCCGCCACTTCCAAACCCGGCAACTCGCTGACGCCCGGCGGCGGGGGGTAGAGCCCCTTGCGCTGCAGCACGTCCGGGCGATTGATACCCGAAGCGCGCACGCGGATCAGGCACTCACCCGCACCAGCAGTCGGCAGAGGGCACTCGACCAGTTCGAGCACCTCCGGACCACCGGGGCGGGTGATGGCGATGGCCCTCACGGACGGTTTACTCCTGGGTGGGCGCAGGTGCCGGGGCCGGACGCTCCAGCAGCGCCTTGATGGACAGCTTGACGCGCCCCTTCTCGTCGGTGTCGAGCACCTTGACTTTGACGACTTCGCCTTCCTTGAGCACATCGGTCACTTTGTCGATGCGGCGGTGGGCGATCTCGCTGATGTGCACCAGGCCGTCCTTGTTCGGCAGGATCTGAACGAGGGCGCCGAAGTCGAGGATCTTCACGACCGGGCCTTCGTAGGTCTGACCGACCACCGCCTCGGCAGTGATGTCCTCGATGCGCTTCTTCGCGTAGGCGGCCTTCTCGGCATCGGTCGAGGCGATGGTGATGGTGCCGTCGTCGCTGATGTCGATGGTCGTGCCGGTTTCCTCGGTCAGCGCGCGGATGGTGGCGCCGCCCTTGCCGATCACGTCACGGATCTTCTCCGGGTTGATCTTCATCGTGTACAGGCGCGGCGCGAAGCTCGAGACTTCCTCGCGGGCGGTACCGCAGGCCTCGACCATCTTGTCCAGGATGTGCAGACGGGCTTCCTTGGCCTGGGCCAGCGCGACCTGCATGATTTCCTTGGTGATGCCCTGGATCTTGATGTCCATCTGCAGCGCGGTGATGCCGCTGGAGCTGCCGGCCACCTTGAAGTCCATGTCGCCGAGGTGGTCCTCGTCACCCAGGATGTCGGTCAGCACGGCGAAGCGGTTGCCGTCCTTGATCAGGCCCATGGCGATACCGGCCACATGCGCCTTCAGCGGAACGCCGGCGTCCATCAGCGACAGGCAGCCGCCGCAGACCGAGGCCATCGACGAGGAGCCGTTGGACTCGGTGATTTCCGAGACTACGCGCAGGGTGTAGGGGAACTCCTCCTTGCTCGGCAGCACGGCGGCCAGCGCGCGCTTGGCGAGGCGGCCATGGCCGATCTCGCGGCGCTTGGGCGAACCGAAGCGGCCCGCCTCGCCGGTGGCGAAGGGGGGCATGTTGTAGTGCAGCATGAAGCGGTCTTCGAACTCGCCGGCCAGCGCGTCGATGCGCTGCGCGTCGCGGTCGGTGCCCAGGGTCGCGGCGACCAGGGCTTGCGTCTCGCCACGGGTGAACAGCGAGGAACCGTGGGCGCGCGGCAGCACCGAGTTGCGGATCTCGATGGCACGCACGGTGCGGGTGTCGCGGCCGTCGATGCGCGGCTCGCCGGCCAGGATCTGGCTGCGCACGATGCGCGCTTCGATCTCGAACAGCAGGTTGTCGACCTCGACGCCGTCGAACGCGACCTCGGCGGCCTTCAGCTGGTCCTTGACGCTGGCGTAGGCGGCGCGGCAGGCCTCGGTACGCGCCTGCTTGCTGCGGATCTGGTAGGCGGCGCGCAGCAGCGGCTCGGCCAGCTCGCTGACCTTGGCGATCAGCGGCTCGTTCATTGCCGGGGGGGTCCAGTTCCAGACCGGCTTGCCGGCGTCACGCACCAGCTCGTGGATGGCGTTGATCGCCACCTTGCCGGCTTCGTGGCCGAAGACCACGGCGCCGAGCATGACTTCCTCGCTCAGCTGCTGCGCTTCCGACTCGACCATCAGCACGGCGGCTTCGGTGCCGGCGACGACCAGGTCCAGCTTGCTGCTGCTCAGCTCGGTCTGACCCGGGTTCAGCACGTACTCGCCGTTGATGTAGCCGACGCGGGCGGCGCCGATCGGGCCGTTGAACGGGATGCCGGAGACTGCCAGCGCGGCGCTCGTCGCGATCATCGCGGCGATGTCGGCCTGCACCTCGGGGTTCAGGCTGACGACGTGGACGATGACCTGGACCTCGTTGTAGAAGCCTTCGGGGAACAGCGGGCGGATCGGGCGGTCGATCAGGCGACAGGTGAGGATCTCGGCCTCGCTCGGGCGGCCTTCGCGCTTGAAGAAGCTGCCGGGGATCTTGCCGGCGGCGTACGACTTCTCGGTGTAGTCGACGGTCAGCGGGAAGAAGTCCTGACCGGGCTTGGCCTCGGTCTTGGCGACCACGGTGGCCAGCACCACGGTGTCGTCGATGTTGACGAGCACGGCACCGGTGGACTGACGCGCGATCTCGCCGGTCTCCATGGTGACGGTGTGCTTGCCCCAGGTGAAGGTCTTCGTGACTTTGTTGAACATGCTCATGCGTTGCTCCTGGCGAGATGGATTCACCGGGCTCAGCAGGCCGTTTGCCATGTCATGCCCAAGGCGTCCAAGACGACTTGGGAATGGCATGCGCTCACGGGTTGCGGGTCTCCGGCAGGGGAAAACCGAAGGGCATGGCACCCGAACCGAGTGCCATGCCCAAGCGGGACTTACTTGCGCAGACCCAGCTTCTTGATCAGGTCCACATAGCGGCTGCTGTCGCGGCTCTTCAGGTAGGCCAGCAGGCTCTTGCGCTGGTTGACCATCTTCAGCAGGCCGCGGCGGCCGTGATGATCCTTCGGGTTGGCCTTGAAGTGCGGCGTCAGATCGTTGATGCGCGCGGTCAGCAGGGCGACCTGGACTTCGGGGCTGCCGGTGTCGTTGGCAGCGCGGGCGTGGGCCTTGACGATGTCGGCCGTGTTGATGCTCATGCGAGTTTCCTTGCGGTTGCGGAAGCGCCGCGACCGCACGCCACTCTGGCTGCTGGGCCGACGGTTTCCGGGTTGAACTTGCGGTCAGGGGTGAAACCGACCCCTGCCGTGCGTCGTGCTTGAAAGCCGTTTCGAGCCCTGAGGGCGCAAAACCGGCTAAGTATAGCGCCTTGGGCAAGGGGCGCCCGAACGTTCAATTGAAGAGCAATCCCCTTGCCCCCTGCCGAAGGCACCGTCCGTCACGATGGGGGCCCCCAAATTTCCCCCTTTTGGGGGTCTGCGCTCCGGAGTCGCTCAACGGAAAGATGGGCGCCATGAACACGCAACGCACCCCCGCCCCCGCCCGCTCCAGCCTGGAGCGCCTACTGCCCGTGCTGTACGGCCGAGCCAGCCTAGAAGGCTTGGAGTGCCAGGATTCCGGCTGGGACGAATGGGACGCCTGTGTGGCCGAGCAGGATCTGCGCGAACTCGAACAAGCTTTGCACCCGGTTGCCGCCTGAGTGACGCCTCAGATTTCGGCAAGGGGCCACCGCGGCCGCACCTCGAAGCTGGCAGCTTTGCTTGCGCAAGCCAAGCCAGCCTGCCAGCGCATCGCGGCGGCCAGAGCGATCATGGCGCCGTTATCAGTGCACAGAGCTAACTCAGGGAAGTGCAAACGCACACCACGGCGGTCACAGGCGCGTTGCAACTGCTCGCGCAGCGAGCGGTTGGCGCCCACGCCCCCCGCAACGACGAGGCGCTGCAAGCCGGTCATCTTCAGTGCGGCCATCGACTTCTTCAGCAGCACCTCGACGATGGCGGCCTGGGTGCTGGCCGCGAGATCGGCGCGCGACCCTTCGCTTGCCTCCAGTTTGCGGCTCTGCGTCAACACCGCCGTCTTCAGCCCAGCGAAACTGAAGTCGAGGTTGCCCGAGTGCAACAGCGGTCGCGGAAGAGGAAAGGCATCCTTCCTGCCCTTCTCGGCCAACTTGGCCAGATGCGGCCCGCCGGGGTACGGCAAACCCAGGAGCTTGGCGCTCTTGTCAAAAGCCTCGCCTGCGGCGTCGTCAATCGTCTCGCCCAGCAACTCATAGCGACCCACCCCGTCCACGCGCATCAACTGGGTGTGACCGCCAGACACCAGCAAACAGACGAAGGGAAAGTCAGGCGGGTCGCTCGACAGGAAAGGCGAAAGCAGATGACCTTCCAGGTGATGCACGGCGATGGAGGGCTTGTCCAGCGCCGCAGCCAGTGACACCGCCACGCCAGCGCCGACCAGCAGCGCTCCGGCCAGACCTGGGCCTTGCGTGTAGGCGATGGCATCCAGGTCCCGCAGCGCTAGAGCCGCCTCCTGCAAGACGCTGCGAGCCAGCGGCAGCGCGCGCCGGATGTGGTCGCGCGACGCCAACTCCGGCACGACGCCGCCATAGTCCTGGTGCAATTCAATCTGGCTGTGAAGGGCTTGCGCAAGCAGGCGCGGTGGCCCCGCAGCGGGGACTTCGACAAGCGCGACACCGGTTTCGTCGCACGAGGATTCGAAACCCAGGACCCGCCAGCTCACCCTTGCTTCTCTTTGGCGTGGTTGATCGAGTATTTCGGAATCTCCACCGTGACATCCTCTCGGCCCAAGATAGCCTGGCAGCTCAGGCGAGAGTCGGCTTCCAAGCCCCAAGCGCGATCCAGCATGTCCTCTTCGCCTTCCTCCATCTCCGAAAGTGAGGCGAAGCCTTTGCGTACAACGACATGGCAAGTGGTGCAGGCACAGACTTGATCGCACGCATGCTCAATGTCTACACCGTTATCGAGTAAGGCCTCGCAAATGGAGGTTCCGGACGGTGCCTGCACCTGGCGACCCTGCGGACAGTACTCGGCGTGCGGCAGGATGGTGATGGTGGGCATCAGTGCATTTTCCTTGTGCCGCGAGAATGACTCGCCAATTTGGCGGATCGTGGGAGCCCGTGGCGTGAGGCCGACATCACAACTCCGCCACGGTGCGCCCCTTGAGCGCTTGCTGAATGGAGCGGTTCATACGAGCCGCGGCGAAAGCTTCGGTGCCTTGCGCTAGCTGGTGCACTGCCGCCTCAATGGCGTCGGCCTCTGCGCCAGCAACCTGTTTGCGCAGTGCCTGCAACAGCAATCCGATGGCCTCCCTTTCTGCCTGGGGCAGCAAGTCACCGTCGAGCGCCAGGGCTGCTTCCGTCGCAGCGGCCATGCGCTCGCCTTCCACCTGCGCTTCGCGCAGCTTGCGGGCAGCCATGTCGGACTGGGCGCTGGAGAAGCCATCTTTGAGCATCGCGGCCACCTGCTCATCGCTGAGGCCATAACTGGGCTTGACGCTGATCGCCGCTTTCACGCCGCTCACCATTTCCTGGGCCGACACACTGAGCAGTCCGTCCGCATCGACTTGAAAGGTGACGCGGATGCGTGCGCTTCCCGCCGCCATCGGCGGAATGCCTCGCAGCTCGAAACGCGCCAGCGAGCGGCACTCGCTCACCAACTCACGCTCGCCCTGCACCACATGCAAGGCCAACGCAGTCTGACCGTCCTTGAAGGTGGTGAACTCTTGCGCCTTGGCCACCGGCAGGGTGGCATTGCGTTCCACGATGCGCTCGACCAGCCCTCCCATGGTCTCCAGACCCAGCGAGAGAGGAATCACATCAAGCAGCAGCAGTTCCTCGCCACTGCCCGCGTTTCCGGCCAGTTGGTTGGCCTGCACAGCGGCGCCGAGCGCCACCACCTCATCAGGGTCGAGGTCGGTCAGCACTTGGCGCCCAAAAAGTTGGCTGACGCGCTCGCGCACCTGCGGCATGCGGGACGAACCGCCGACCATGACCACGCCTTGCACATCGCTGGCCGCCACGCTGGCGTCGCGCAGCACACGGCGCACCACCGAAAGCGTGCGGTCCACCCAGGGACGCACCACCGCATCCAACTCTGCGCGTGAGACCGTCCGATCCAGCACACCCGTCGAAAGCGAGCAGCGCAGCCGTGCCTGGGTCAGCGTGGACAGCTGCTCCTTGCATGCCCGCGCGGCCGCCCGCAGCCGTTGCCGATCGGCGCTCGTGGGCGCGCTGAGGCCCTGCTGCTGCAGCGCCCAGTCGGCCAGCGCTTGATCGAAATCATCGCCACCCAGCAGCGAATCTCCGCCCGTCGCCACCACCTCGAACACGCCAAGCGCTAGGCGCAGCAAGCTGACGTCAAAAGTGCCACCGCCGAGGTCGTAGACCGCATACAGCCCTTCACTTCCATGATCCAGTCCGTAGGCGATGGCCGCCGACGTCGGTTCATTAATGAGGCGCAAGACCTTGATACCCGCCATTTCGGCGGCGTCCTTCGTGGCCTGGCGCTGCGCGTCGTCGAAGTAGGCCGGCACCGTGATCACCGCTCCGTAGAGCAGGTCGTCGAAGCTGTCCTCGGCCCGCTGTCGAAGCACTGCCAACAGCTCGGCCGACACCTCGACCGGCGACTTGGGCCCCTCGCGCGTCTTCACCTGCACCATGCCTGGCCCGTCCTCCAGGCCATAGGGCAGCTTGGCGGCCTGTGGCAGGTCGGCGAGGCGACGCCCCATCAGGCGCTTGACCGAAACGATGGTGTTGGCCGGATCTTCAGGCGCCTGCGCCAGCGCCTCGTGGCCGTATTGCCGCTGCCCATTGCCGGCGTAGCGAACCACAGAAGGCAAGATGGAGCGCCCCTGGGCATCCGGCAGACACTCTGGCAAGCCATGGCGCACCGCCGCCACCAGCGAATGCGTGGTGCCCAGGTCAATGCCGACGGCCAGCCGGCGTTGGTGCGGCTCCGGGCTCTGGCCCGGTTCCGATATCTGCAGCAAGGCCATTTCAGAGAGGGAAAAGCGCGTCGCGTCGACGCTCGATGTCTTTCAGGAAACGCTCGACAAACATCAGGGAGCGCACGGCTTCGGCAGCGCGGGCGGGAGATCCGCCGGCATCATCCAATTCACGGGCTGCAGTCTCGAACAGGCCCGCCTCACGACGCTTGACGACTTGGCGCAGGGCATCGATGGCAGCCTCCGCCTCAGCGTCATCCAACGCCTCTCGCCATGCCATCTGTTCGGCAAGGAAAGCGCCGCACATGCGGGTGTTGCTTTCCGCCTCGATGGGCGCGCCCTGCAACTCGCACAGATAGGCGGCCCGCTTCAGCGGGTCGCGCAGGCGGCGGTAGGCCTCGTTCACGCGCAACGCCCATTGCATCGCTTGAGCCTGCGTAGACGCGCCCTGCCCCACGAAGCGATCTGGGTGCACCTCGGAGGCCAGCCGCTTCCAGCGCGCGTCCAGCTCGGCGCGGTCGAGCCGCTGGCGTGCCGGCAACTCGAACAACGCGAAATCGTTGGCCGAGACGTTCACACCCGGAAGGACTCGCCGCAGCCGCAGCGGTCTTTTTCCTTGGGGTTGTGGAACTTGAAGCCTTCGTTCAGGCCTTCACGCACGAAATCCAGCTCAGTGCCGTCGAGGTAGGGCAGGCTCTTCGGGTCGATCAACACCTTGACACCGCGATCCTCGAAGACGACGTCTTCCGGAGCGACTTCATCGGCGTATTCCAACTTGTAGGCGAGGCCAGAGCAGCCAGTGGTCTTCACGCCCAAGCGCACGCCCACCCCCCTGCCCCGGCGTTGCAGGTAGCGACTGACATGGCGTGCCGCCGCTTCGCTGAGGGTGATGCTCATGCGGAGACCTGATGCTTGGCGCGGTAGTCAGCCACCGCAGCCTTGATGGCGTCCTCGGCCAGGATCGAACAGTGAATCTTGACAGGCGGCAGCGCCAGTTCTTCCGCGATCTGGCTGTTGCGGATCTCCATCGCCTCGTCCAGCGACTTGCCCTTCACCCACTCGGTCACCAGCGAGCTGCTGGCGATGGCTGAGCCACAGCCATAGGTCTTGAAGCGTGCGTCTTCGATCAAGCCGGTTTCGGCATTGACCTTGATCTGCAGCTTCATCACGTCACCACAGGCTGGTGCGCCGACCATGCCGGTGCCCACGGCCTCGTCGCCCTTGTCGAAGCTGCCCACATTGCGCGGGTTCTCGTAGTGTTCGACGACCTTGTCGCTATATGCCATGTCGCTCTCCTCAGTGCGCCGACCACTGAATGGTCGACAAATCAATCCCGTCCTTGTGCATCTCCCACAGCGGGGAGAGCTCGCGCAGCTTGCCCACGCGGTCCTGCAACAACGCCACGGCCGTGTCGATGTCCTCCACCGTCGTGAAACGGCCAATGGTCATGCGCAGGCTGGAATGAGCCAGCTCGTCCGAGCGACCGAGGGCACGCAGCACATAGCTTGGCTCAAGACTGGCCGACGTGCAGGCCGAGCCAGACGACAGCGCCAAGCCCTTCACGCCCATGATCAAGGACTCGCCTTCCACATAGTTGAAGCTGGCATTGACGTTGTGCGGCACGCGCCGGGTCAGATGTCCGTTGATGTAGACCTCTTCAATGCCCTGGATGCCGGCCAACAAGCGCTGCTGCAACATGCGCACGCGCTCCAGTTCCACCGGCATTTCCTCACGAGCGATGCGGAAGGCTTCGCCCATGCCCACGATTTGGTGAGTCGGCAAGGTACCCGAGCGCATGCCACGCTCGTGGCCACCGCCGTGCATCTGGGCTTCCAGACGCACGCGCGGCTTGCGTCGCACGTAAAGCGCGCCGATGCCTTTGGGCCCGTAGGTCTTGTGAGATGCCAAGCTCATCAGATCGACCGGCAGGTCCGCCAAGTCGATGGCGATCTTGCCCGTGGCCTGGGCGGCGTCCACGTGAAACACCACGCCACGCTCGCGACACAGCTGGCCGAGCAGTGCCATGTCCTGGATGACACCGATCTCGTTGTTCACGGCCATCACCGAGGCCAAGATGGTGCCAGGCTGGCTGATCGCCTCGCGGAAGCGTTCCGGGTCGACCAAGCCGTCTTCCTGTACCGGCAGGTAAGTCACGTCGAAGCCACGGCGCTCCAGTTCGCGGCAGGTGTCCAGCACCGCCTTGTGCTCCGTCTTGACGGTGACGATGTGCTTGCCCCGGCTTTTGTAGAACTCGGCGGCACCCTTGATGGCGAGGTTGTTGCTTTCGGTGGCCCCGCTGGTCCAGACGATTTCGCGTGGGTCGGCGCCGATCAGTTGCGCCACCTGCTCGCGCGCCTTCTCAACGGCCGCCTCGGCCTCCCAGCCGTAGGCATGGCTGCGCGACGCCGGGTTGCCGAAATGCTCGCGCAGCCAGGGAATCATGGCGTCAACGACGCGAGGGTCACAAGGCGTGGTGGCGCCGTAGTCCAGGTAAATGGGGAGGTGAGGCGTCATGGGGAATTACTTGGTCAACACATTGCCCAGGTCGAACACCGAATTGGGCCCCGTGATGCGGATGGGCTTGACCACCGGCTGCGAGGAGATCGCGCGCTTCAGCGGGGAGCCTTCTGTGATGACCACACCTTTGGCATGCTGCTCATCCACCAGCTGCCTGAGGCTGATGCTCGAAAGATAAACAAGCATGTGTTCGTTCAGGCGCGTCCACAGATCGTGGGTCATGCAGCGACCGCCATCGTCAGCCCCCGCACAGCTGTCCTTGCCACCGCAGCCCGTGGCGTCAATGGGCTCGTCCACCGCCAAGATGACGTCGGCCACCGTGATGTCCTGGCTGCTGCGGCCCAAGGTGTAGCCCCCGCCCGGCCCGCGCGTGGACTGCACCAAATCGGCGCGGCGCAGCTTGCCAAACAGTTGCTCCAAATACGAGAGCGAAATCTGCTGACGCTGGCTGATGGCAGCCAGAGCGACGGGGCCCTGGTGCTCACGCAGTGCCAAGTCCAGCATGGCGGTGACAGCGAAACGGCCCTTGGTGGTCAGACGCATGGTGCTCACTCCGGTAACAACTACAGGGGAATCCCTGATTCAATGTCCGAGTAGTTTAGTCGTCTATCCCAGACACCCTGCCGGGAGTAGGCCCATTTGTCCTGGACAAACGACTAGGCCGCCCCCCGCGCGCCGAACAAGGCCTCCTTCAACTGCGCCAACTGATCGCGCATGCGGGCTGCCTGCTCGAACTCCAGATTGCGTGCGTGCTCGTACATCTGCTTTTCCAGTTGCTGGATGCGCCGGCTCGCCTCCTTCTCGCTGAGCGCTTCGGGCCTCGCCACAGCATCTTCGCGCGCGAGCTTGGCCGCTTCGTCGCGTGCCTTGCCGCTGACCACGCCATCGATCAGTTCCCTCACCTGCTTGGCCACGCCGCGCGGCGTGATGCCGTGTTCGGCGTTGAAGGCAAGCTGCTTGGCGCGACGCCGCTCGGTCTCCTGAAGCGCACGGCGCATGGAGTCAGTGATGCGATCGGCGTAGAGGATGGCCTTGCCATCCAGGTGACGCGCCGCGCGGCCGATGGTCTGGATGAGGCTGCGCTCGCTGCGCAGAAAGCCTTCCTTGTCGGCGTCCAGGATGGCGACCAAGGACACCTCGGGGATATCCAGGCCTTCGCGCAATAGATTGATGCCCACCAGCACGTCAAAGAGCCCCAAGCGCAGATCCCGGATGATCTCCACGCGCTCCACCGTGTCCACATCCGAGTGCAAGTAGCGCACCTTGACGCCGTTCTCCTCGAGATATCCCGTGAGCTGCTCGGCCATGCGCTTGGTCAGCGTGGTGATGAGCACCCGTTGCTGCACGGTCACGCGCTCGCGGATTTCCTGCAGCACGTCGTCCACCTGATGGGTGGCCGGCCTGACCTCCACCACCGGATCCACCAGACCCGTGGGCCGAACCACCTGCTCGACCACCTGCCCGCTTTGCTTCTTCTCGTAGTCGGCCGGCGTGGCCGAGACGAAGACCGCCTGGCGCATCTTGCGCTCGAATTCCTCGAACTTGAGCGGTCGGTTGTCGAGGGCTGAAGGCAGGCGGAAGCCGTACTCCACCAAGGTGGTCTTGCGCGAGCGGTCGCCGTTGTACATGGCTCCGAACTGGCCGATGGTGACGTGGCTCTCGTCGACGAACATCAGCGCGTCGGCCGGCAGATAGTCCACCAGCGTGGGTGGCGCTTCGCCAGGCGCCGCGCCGCTGAGGTGGCGGGTGTAGTTCTCGATGCCCTTGCAGTGCCCAACCTCCTGCAGCATCTCCACGTCGAAACGGGTCCGCTGCTCGATGCGCTGCGCCTCGACCAGCTTGCCCTCGGCAATGAACTGGGCAACGCGTTGCCGCAGCTCCTCCTTGATGGTCTCCAAGGCGGCCAGCACTCGTTCGCGCGGCGTCACGTAGTGGCTGCTCGGGTAGACGGTGAAGCGTGCCAGCTTATGGCGGATGGCGCCGGTGAGTGGGTCGAAGAGGCTCATGCTCTCGACCTCGTCGTCGAAGAGTTCGATGCGCAGTGCCAGTTCGGAGTGTTCCGCCGGGAACACGTCCACCGTGTCTCCGCGCACGCGGAAGTGGCCGCGTGTGAACTCCAGCTCATTGCGCTGGTATTGCATGCGCACCAGCTGCGCGATCAGGTCGCGCTGACCCAGGGTGTCGCCAACGCGCAGGGTCAACACCATCTGGTGGTAGTCGGCCGGGTTGCCGATGCCATAGATGGCGCTCACGCTGGCCACGATGACCACATCGCGCCGCTCCATCAGGCTCTTCGTGCAGGACAGGCGCAACTGCTCGATCTGCTCATTGATTGCGCTGTCCTTTTCGATGAACAGGTCGCGCTGAGGCACGTAGGCCTCGGGCTGGTAGTAGTCGTAATAGGAAACGAAGTACTCCACCGCGTTGTTCGGAAAGAAATCGCGGAACTCGGCGTAGAGCTGCGCCGCCAAGGTCTTGTTGTGCGCGAACACGATGGCCGGCCGACCCATGCGAGCGATCACATTGGCCATGGTGTAAGTCTTGCCAGAGCCGGTCACACCGAGCAAGGTCTGGAAGGCCAGGCCGTCTTCGATGCCTTCGACCAAACTGGCGATGGCCGCCGGCTGGTCACCCGCCGGTGCAAAGGGCTGGAGCAACTGAAAGGGCGAGTTCGGGAACTCGACGATCTGGCCTTCGGCGGCGACGGAGTCTGACATCGGGGTTTCCCCAGGGGTCGCTTCCTAGAATCACGGCCCCGTTCCATTCACGAAACCCGCGAGCCTAGCCGACATGTCCGTTTTCGCCGCCGCCCCCCTCGCCCCACGCGACCCCATCCTGGGCCTTAACGAGCAGTTCAACGCCGACACGCGCGCCGACAAGGTCAACCTGGGCGTCGGCGTCTACACCGATGCGGGCGGCAAACTGCCCCTGCTGGACTGCGTGCGCGCGGCGGAGGCCCAACTGGCCGCCCAGCCGGCCCCACGGGGCTACCTCCCCATCGACGGCATTCCAGGTTATGTACAAGGCGCGCAGCGTCAGGTCTTCGGCGCCGACGCCGCCGTGCTACAGCAAGGCCGAGTCGCGAGTCTCCAGGCGCTGGGTGGCACCGGCGCGCTGAAGGTGGGCGGCGACTTCTTGAAACGGCTTCAGCCGGATGCGCGTGTTTGGATTTCCGATCCCAGTTGGGAAAACCACCGCGCGCTCTTCAGCAACGCCGGCTTCGAGGTGCTGAGCTACCCTTACTACGACGCGACAGCACAGGGCGTGGCATTCGAAGCCCTGCTCGGCACCCTGAGTCGGGACGCCCGGCCCGGCGACGTGGTGGTTCTGCACGCTTGCTGCCACAACCCGACTGGCTACGACCTCAGCCGAGCGCAATGGGAAGCCCTGGTGCCGCTGCTGCATGAGCAACAGTTGGTGCCTTTTCTGGACATGGCCTACCAAGGCTTCGGCGCTGGGCTCAACGAAGACGCCTTCGCGGTGCGCTTGATGGCCGAGGCAGGTCTGGCCTTTCTGGTGGCCAGCAGTTTCAGCAAGAGCTTCTCCCTGTACGGGGAGCGCGTGGGCAGCCTGCACGTGGTCTGCGGCAATCGCGACGAAGCCACTCGCGTGCAGAGCCAGCTGAAAGTGACGGCCCGCACCACCTACTCCAACCCGCCCACGCATGGCGGCAAGGTGGTGGCCATGGTGCTGAACGACCCACAACTGTGCGCTCAGTGGGAGCAGGAACTGGCCGGAATGCGTCAGCGCATTGCCGCCATGCGCACTGGCTTGGTGAGCGCGCTGAAAGCGGCCGGCGTGACGGCACCGGTGGACTTCATCGCGGAACAGCGCGGCATGTTCAGCTATTCCGGCCTCAAGGCCGCGCAGATGCAGCGCCTGCGCAGCGAGTTCGGTGTCTACGGCGTAGACAGCGGTCGCATCTGCGTGGCCGCGTTGAATGAAGCGAACCTGCCACGCGTGGCCGAGGCCGTGGCAGCGGTCATGCAGGCGTGAGCTGACGCAGCGCTGACTTTGCTGCACCGCAGCAGTAAGGCAAGATAGGGCCTTGCCAGCCCCATGCCGCCGCCATGCTCTATCAGCTCTACGAAACCCAGCGCGCCCTGCTGAGCCCCTTTGCCGAATTCGCCTCGGCAGCGGCACAGCTCTACACGCACCCTCTTTCGCCTTTCGCACATGGCCCGCTGGCTCCGCGTGTGGCGGCGAGTCTGGATTTGATGCACCGGCTGGCGAAGGCCTACGAAAAGCCGGCCTTTGGCATCGAAACCGTGGAGGTGGACGGTGTGCCAGTGGCGGTGCAACAACGGGTTGCGATGGAGAAGCCCTTCTGCCGCTTGCTGCGCTTCAAGCGCTTCAGCGACGACGCAGCCCAACTGTCCCGCATGAAGGACCAGCCCACGGTGCTGGTGGTGGCGCCGCTTTCGGGCCATCACTCCACTTTGCTGCGCGACACCGTCAAGCAGTTGCTGCGCGAGCACAAGGTGTTCATCACCGACTGGATCGACGCCCGCATGGTGCCGCTGGAAGTGGGCCCCTTCCACCTGGACGACTACGTGGCCTATGTGCGCGCGTTCATCGAGCACATCGGCCCCAAGGTGCATGTGATCAGCGTCTGCCAGCCCACCGTGCCCGTCTTGGCGGCGGTCTCCCTGCAGGCCAGCAACAAAGGCATCGTGCCCCGCTCGATGACCATGATGGGGGGACCCATCGACGCGCGCAAGTCGCCCACTGCGGTCAACAACCTGGCCATGAACAAGAGCCACTCCTGGTTCGAAAACAACGTGATTTACCGGGTGCCCAGCAACTTCCCTGGCAGCGGACGGCCGGTGTACCCAGGATTCATGCAGCACACTGGCTTTGTGGCCATGAATCCGGACCGCCACCTCTCCAGCCACTACGACTACTTTCTTGACTTGGTGCGCGGCGACGAGGAATCGGCCGACAGCCACCGCGACTTCTACGACGAGTACAACGCCGTGCTCGACCTGCCGGCCGAGTACTACCTAGACACCATCAAGACCGTGTTCCAGGACTTTTCGCTCGTCAACGGCACCTGGAAGGTCAAGGGCGACCTGGTGCGCCCGCAAGACATCCGCAACTGTGGCCTGCTCACGGTGGAGGGCGAGCTTGACGACATCTCCGGCGCCGGTCAGACCGAGGCCGCTCACGGTCTGTGCACCGGCATTCCCAAGGAGCACCAGCGCCACCTCACGGTGAAGGGCGCCGGGCATTACGGCATCTTCAGCGGCCGCCGCTGGCGCGAACTGGCCTATCCGGTCGTGAGAGAGTTCATCGCCCAGCACGACCACACGCTGCCGCGCGCTCGCAGCCACCCGCGCACCCGCACCGCCAAGCCGTCCCGCCCCCGCTCCAAGGCGTGAACGAACAGCAACGGCTGCTGGCCGATCGAATCGACGCGGCGCTGCCGCAGACCCAGTGCACGCGCTGCGGTGAGCCCGACTGCCGGCACTATGCCGAAGCCATCGCCCAAGGCCTGGCCCCCATCAATCGCTGCCCACCAGGTGGCGAAGAGGGTGTGGTGCGCCTGGCACGAATCACCGGACTGCCTCAGGAGCCCCTGGACCTCAAGCACGGCCAAGCCGCCGAGCGTGGCGTGGCGCGCATCGACGAAACCTGGTGCATCGGCTGCACGCTGTGCATCCAGGCCTGTCCGGTGGACGCCATCATCGGCAGCGCCAAGCACATGCACGTGGTGATCGAGGAAGACTGCACCGGCTGCGAGCTCTGCCTGCCCGTCTGCCCGGTTGACTGCATCGAACTACCCTCGGTGACACCAGGTCGCCGCGGCTGGTCGGCCTGGAGTGAAGCGCTCGCCTCCGGCGCGCGCGACCGTTACCAAGCACGCGGTGTGCGCTTGCAACGCGAAGCGGCTGACCAGCAGATGCGCTTGGCCCACAAAGGTCGGGCCAAGCTTGCCACCCTGGGTGACGATGCACGCAAGCGAGCCATCGTCGAGGCCGCCATTGAGCGCGCCCGCGCCCGCGCGGTGGACCCGACGCACAAGCCATGAACGCGCAGCAAGTCGAGCAGTTCTTCGCCACATTGAAGGCGGCCAACCCTGCGCCCGCCACAGAGCTGAGCTTCGCCAGCCCCTTCGAGTGCCTCGCCGCCGTGCTGCTGTCTGCCCAAGCCACCGATGTCGGGGTCAACAAGGCCACGCGGCGCCTCTTCGCCACGGCCCCCACCCCCGAGCGGATGCTCGCTCTGGGCGAAGCCGGCATTGCCGAGCACATCCGCACCCTCGGTCTCTTCCGCAACAAGGCGCGACACCTGCTGCAGACCTGCCGCATTCTTGTTGAGCAGCACGGCGGCCGTGTCCCTAGGGAGCGCGAAGCGCTGGAGGCCCTTCCGGGCGTCGGCCGCAAGACCGCCAACGTCGTGCTCAACGTCGTGTGGGGCGAGCCCACTATGGCGGTGGACACGCACATCTTTCGCGTCGCCAACCGGACTGGGCTGGCCCTGGGGAAGACGCCGCTGGCCGTCGAGCAGGGCCTGCTCGCCCGCGTGCCGCCCAGCTACCTTCGCGATGCGCACCACTGGCTGATCCTGCACGGACGCTACGTCTGCAAGGCACGCAGCCCAGACTGTGCGGGATGTGCCGTACGCTCGAACTGCGATCAGCGCCTCTAAACTGCGCGCCGACATGCCCTCCATCAATGACCTGCTGCAGCGCGTGGAACGCCTGCTTGTGCGCCACGACGAGCTTCAACGCACCAATGCATTGCTCAGCGAGCAATTGAGTGCCATCACGCAGGAGCGGGACAGCCTTCGCTCGCGATTGGCTGCGGCGCGCCAGCGCATCGATACCCTGATCCAACGACTGCCGGTGGACGGCAGCGGTTCCGCGTGAAAGGGGCGTTGCCGGCATGAACCAGCTCGAAGTCACCATCATGGGGCAAAGCTATTTGCTGGCCTGCCCGCCCGGCGGCGAGTCGCTGCTGACCCAGGCCGTGGCGCAAGTGGACCAGGAGATGTGCGCCATTCGCGACGCGGGTCGGGTGCGTGCTCGTGAGCGCATTGCCGTGCTGGCTGCACTGAACCTCGCCTACCAATTGGCGCAAGGCCCCTCAGCCGCCGATGCCAGCAGCGACCGCTCCGACGAGTCTGCTCCCGAGATCGGCGAGCTCATTGCCCGTCTCGACCGCGCGCTGGCCGCAGACGGCAATTTGCTCTGACAGAATCACGACGTCCGTCGCTTGCTAGCGGGCTTTATTTCCTTGGACCAATGCTCATTGAGCCCGGGCTTGGAAATGCTTGGTGGGCGTGATCGTCTCGCGTCAGATGAACCCGAAGCCTCGCTGACCTCGCCCACCTGAACCCCAGGTTCAGGAAGGCGGCCCGCGGCAAGCGATGGACAACTAACTGGCTCCCTGTACGCACTGCGCGCCCCCCAGAGGGCGATACGAGTGGACCGGCGAAGCCGAATCCACCCTGACCCAAAGTGGGCCTAGCGCTTCCACCATGACCGCGACTTGGCTGATGAAGTCGGAGCCGGACGAGGCCTCGATTGATGACTTGCAGCGCCAGCAGCGTCTGCCATGGACTGGCGTGCGCAACTACCAGGCCCGCAACTTCATGCGCGACCGCATGAGGCTGGGTGATCGGGTTCTGTTCTATCACTCCTCCTGCGCCGAGCCAGGCATCGCCGGCTTGGCCGAGGTTTGTTCGGCCCCCTACCCCGATCCCACCCAATTCGATCCGGCGTCGCCCTATTTCGACGTGCGCAGCCCGCGCGAGAAACCTCGGTGGGTGCTGGTGGACGTGCGCTTCATCGCCAAGACACCTTTGCTCAGCTTGAGCCGACTGCGCACGGTGACCGCCTTGTCGGAGATGCAACTGCTGCAGCGCGGTAGCCGACTTTCCATCACTCCTGTATCGGATGAGGAATGGCGCCTGATTGCGACGCTGATGGGCGTGGCGACATGAGCCTGCTGCTCGCGGTTCAACTCCTGGCTCTCGGCCTCACCAGCGGTTTTCTGGCTGGTCTGCTGGGCATCGGCGGAGGCATGCTGATGGTGCCCTTCCTCACCGCCATGCTCGGCGCGCAAGGCGTGCCCTCTGCGCTGGCCGTGAAGATGGCCATCGCCACCTCCATGGCTTGCATCGTCGCCACTGCCGCCAGCTCAACACGCGCACACCACTCCCGTGGTGCCGTGGACTGGGGCTTGGTGCGAGGGTTTTCGCCCGGCGTGTTGCTGGGAGGGCTGCTATCAGGCGCTGCGCTCTTCGGCCTGCTCAAGGGGCAGGTGCTGGCCGGCGTTTTCGCTGCCTTCGTCGGCTTCTCAGCCTGGCAGATGTGGCGGGGCCGTCAACCGCACCCCCATCGCACCCTGCCTGGCCCCTTGGTGCTTGGTGGTGTCGGTATGGTTCTCGGGGTGCTGTCGGGGCTGGTTGGGGCCGGTGGCGGCTTCTTGGCCGTGCCCTTCATGGTCTGGTGCAATGTGCCAGTACACCGTGCGGTGGCCACCAGTGCAGCGCTGGGGTTGCCTGTGGCGCTGGCAAACACCCTGGGCTACGTGGTGGGTGGCTGGAACCTACCCTCCGCCCTTCCCGGCGCCATGGGCTATCTGTATCTGCCCGCGTTGGCGGTCCTGATTCCGATCACGGTGCTGATGGCGCCTTGGGGAGCCCGAGCTGCCCATGCGCTGCCCGTGGCGCAACTGAAGAAAACCTTCGCCCTTCTGTTGATGGGTCTGGCGGCCTACATGGCCTACAAAGCGCTGAGCACCTGATCTCAGGTGCCAAGCGAGATCGACGCCAGGCAGACTTGATTGCCGCCACGCCGCTGGGCGTGGCGGAGCGACTGCTGCGCAGCCTCGAGCAGTTCGGCGTGGTTGCCAGCGCTATGCGGAAAGCTCGCGACTCCGAGCGACACCGACAACCCGAGGTCTCGTCCCTCGAAGGGCACGATCTGCTGGGCGCACTGGCGGCGGAACTGCTCCATCCGAGCATGCGCGGTGGCCAAGCCAACGCCCGACAGCAGCACGGCAAACAGATTGGTGCTGACGTGGCTGGCCGCGTCCATGGCGCGGGTGTTGGCACGCAACAGCCTCCCCAGAGCCTCCGTGAGTCGCTGCTGCGGCGCCTCTTCCAGGCCTTCAGGCAAATCCAGGGCCATCAGCACCAGCGAGAACTCGCGGTGCTCGCGGGTGGACAAGTCGATCTCGCGTTCCAACAATTCATTGAAGAGGCCGAGTTGCTGAAGCCCGGTCAACTCGTCCCGGCCAGTGCCCTTCTGGGCATCGCGCCGGAGCAACTCAACTTCCTGCTGCAGTTGCTCGATCTGGGCCAGTGCTCTCTGAAGATGCACCTCGCGTTGGCGCTCCTGCGTTCTTTCCAACCAAGCCGAGAGCAGCTGCTTGTCATCGAGCGCGGCGCGCACCACCGCAAACTCGCGTCGCTTGCCGCCCAGGTCGAGACGATGCTCGCTGTGCATCACCCCACCCGTCTGCATCACCTGCAATTCGACTCGGCGCATGGCCTGCACCTCATCAGGTCGCATCAGTTCGCCATCGTTGGAACCGACCAGCGTCGATTCGCTTCGCTCGAACAGGCGGTCCAGAGCAGGTGACGCGCGCAGATACGTTCCGTCGACGATGGATTTCACGGCCACGCCTGCGCCCAGGGCTTCAAGAGCCTGGACCAGACGTTCAGCGACTTGCTCGCCACCGAGTGCGGGCAGGCCGGGAAGTTGCGATTCGTTCATCGATGGGAGTCCGTCGCTCACCGGACTGTAGGGGGGTGCGCCAACAGTGCGCATCGTCACGTGGGGTGAAACTCACCCCCTGTTCAGGGGTTCTCAGACGTAGACGTCGAGCATCACACCGGATAGCCGAAGCTGGGTCTGCAACACGCGAAGATTGGCCACGAACTGATAGGCTGCACTGCGTTGCTCAACCAAGTTGCGGGCAAGGTCCGGATCGGCCTGGGTCAGCTCAAACTCGGTGCGCACGCTCGCATCCCGCGGCGGCGACTTGCCAGCGTCGTCACTGCGCTGCAACTTGACCGTGGCCAAAGCCAGGTTGTTGGCCGAGGCACGCAGACGTTCCTGCGCGGTCGCCAAACCGGCCAGTGCGGTGGACAGTTCAACGGCCATGACGGTGCAAGCGAATGCTGCTCATGCCTCAAGTATCGGCGTTGGATCAGCCGTCAGCCCATCGAAGGTTCAACTGCCGAGACAAATACCCGCACACAGTCACCACCGGCTGCCTTGGCTTCGCCGCAGGCGAGGGTGGCAGCAGCCAGCACCGCGTCGGGTGTTTCCAGACTGTGCTGCAACAACACCACACCGACGCTGGCCTTGACCCGCGCCCGGTGGAGGCCCCAACGCAGGCGATAACCGCTGATGCTGCTGCGGATCTTTTCAGCCACGATCTCGGCATAGTGCTGGTCGCAATCAGGCAGCAGCACCGAAAAACGGTCATGCTCGATCCGAGCTACGGTATCCGAGGCCCGCACCTTGGTTTGCAAGAGCTGGCCGATGCCGTAGAGGAAATGATCGGCCGTCTCGCCTCCCATGCCGGTGACGATGTCCCCAAACCGATCCAGGTCAAGCCAGAGCACCGACACCGGCTCGTTGCGGCGGCTTCCGACATGCTCAGCCAACCGGCGCTCAAACTCACGCCGATTCGACAATTCGGTGACCGGGTCATGCTTAGCGGTCCAGGTGGGCGCAAGGCGAGCGGCCCGGGCGGCGGTAACGTCGCTCAGGACCCAAAGCGCTTCGGCCTGAGGCTGCTGCCAATCGACCGGCGATGCCTGCAGACGCCCCCAGAAACGCGACCCGTCGCGTCGCACCAGTTCCACCTCCTCATCGACCGGCTGACCGGACTGAAAGCTGCTGCGTAAGCGCTCGCTGCAGCCCGAATGGGCCGCATCGGACACGAACACCGACCGGGTCGGCGCCTCGCTGAGTTCGCTGTCCTCGAGATGACCGAACAAGTGATTGAAGGGTTCGCTAACCCGCGTAAAGCGGCCTTCGGCAATGAAAGCAGCGGCCAGCGGTGCGCGCTGCATCAGCGCTTGCAGGCGGTTGGCATCTTGGGTGCTCATGGGCGGCTCCTCGTGGGCGTTGGCCGGATCATCGGCGAAGTCGGCGTTCGGGCAATCCGCAGCAATCCGGAGCCGGCGCAATGATCGATCAATCGATCTCCTCGGGATGCGGTGGTGCGATCTGCTCCACCCAGTCGGCCAGACTTCCCAGCATGGCCTGCGCGGCCTCGTCGTCGGCATGCGCTTCCTGCAGGGCGTCCAGGCGGTCCAGGTAAGCCGCCAGGGTCACGCGGCCCGATTGGTGCAATCGCACGGCGCGCTCGCGCAGCCAGCGTCGCTGCTCCGCGTCACTCAGCGCCTCGGGTTGATGGCGGGCGCGGTAGAGCCACAGCAATTCATCGAGCCTGGTGTCTTGGAAACTCACCCGGCCTTCGTGCACGCGTGCCGCCAGTTGCTGGGCGTCCATGCCGCGCAGCTGAGTGAGGAGGCGACGGTCGGCATCTCCGACAAAACCACCGTACAGATCCGCATCGGCCTGCACGGGATGGGAGACCGGAGCAGCGAAGACATCGGTCCACAGTCCATCCAGGTGCCGGCCCTGCGCAGCGAGCCGCTGCGCGTGAACCTGGGTGCGCTCGGCCTGGATGCCCCAGCGTTCGGCCTGCTGTGGGCTCAAGGTCTGCAGGCTGGCGCACACAAAGGGCGACTTGTTGACGTGGATGGTCTTGATCGGCAACCGGGCCTGGCCTTCCGGAAGGTCTGCCGTCGCCACGAAGAGTCGCGCACGAATGGCTTCGGGGCGCAGATCGAACAGCTCCGCCGGATCCGCTCGCAAATCCCAGACGATGAGCTCGTTCTTGTTGCGCGGGTGCATGCCCAGCGGCCACACCACCGCCACGCAACCTTGCTCAACGCCGTAGCGCCCTGACACGTGGAGAAACGGCCGCGGCTCGCTGCCGATCTCGGCCCACACCGCGTCCTTGCGACGCAGCTTCAGCGCGAAATCGAGGAGCCGGGGTTGCACCCGGCGCAGCAGGCGCGCCAGCGCGATGGTGGCGCGCACATCGGACAGCGCATCGTGCGCGGCTTCATGGGCCAGGCCGTTGGCGGCACTCAGTCGCTCCAGCTTGAAGCTGGTGCGCCCGTCCTCACCCAGCGGCCACTCGACGCCTTCTGGCCGCAGCGCATAGGCGGCACGCACCAGGTCGAGCAGGTCCCAGCGGCCACAGCCGTTCTGCCACTCGCGGGCGTAGGGGTCGTAAAGATTGCGCCAGAGCAGGTGACGGGTGAATTCATCGTCGAAGCGCAGGGTGTTGTAGCCCACGCCCACCGTGCCCGGCACGGCCAGCTCGCGCTCGATGGCGGCGGCAAAGGCCGGTTCGGGCAAGCCGTACTGCTCGCAGGTCTGCGGCAGGATGCCGGTCAGCAGGACCGCCTCGGGCTCGGGCAGCAGCTCCGGGTCGGGTCGGCAATAGACCATCAAAGGCTCGCCGATCTCGTTCAGCGCGGCATCGGTGCGGATGCCGGCGAACTGCGAGGGCCGGTCGAAACGGGCCGAACGACCGAAGGTTTCGTAGTCGTGCCAGAAGAAGCTGAATTCACTCACGAGCTCAGCATAATCGCCGCCCCAGCATGGACGGCGCCCCGAATCCCCTTCTCGCTCGGCGCCGCTGGCGCGGCTTGTTGCTGGCCGCTGCCGTGCTGCTGCTGGTGCCGCTGGCGGTGCTCGGCATTGCCGCCGCGGCCACTTGGCAGCAGCTGCCCAGCCTGGAGCGCCTCACCGACTACCAGCCCAAGGAGCCGCTGCGCATTCTCACCAGCGACGGGGTGCTGATCGGCGAGTTCGGCACCGAGCGTCGCCGCTTCGTGCCGCTGGACGAGATCCCGCCCGCGCTGCGCGACGCCTTGCTCGCCGTGGAAGACCGGGACTTCTGGGTGCACCCTGGCGTGGACGTGAGCGGCATCTTGCGCGCGCTGTGGCGCAACCTCACGCACTCGGGGCCGCGTCATGGTGCCTCCACCATCACCCAGCAACTGGCGCGCGACACCTTTCTGACCAAGCAGCAGCTGTGGAGCCGCAAATTCGTGGAGCTGTTGCTCTCGCTGAAGATCGAGCGCGAGCTGAGCAAGCAGCAGATCCTTGAGATCTACATGAACCAGATCTTCATGGGCAACCGCGCCTACGGCTTCGGAGCCGCTGCCGAGCGCTACTTCGGCAAGGAGCTGCAGCAACTCAACACGGCCGAGATCGCCATGCTGGTGGGTCTGCCCAAGGACCCAGTGCGCGTGAATCCGGTGTCCAACCTGGCTCGCGCCAAGAAGCGCCAGGCGGTGGTGCTGGGCATGATGGTCTCGGCCGGCCAACTCAGCGCAGACGAAGCCGAAGCGGCCAAGCAGACGCCGCTGAGCATCCGCCGCCCCAAGCGCATGAGCTCGATCGCCGACCATGTGGCCGAGATGGTTCGTGCCCAGGTGGTCGAACGCTTCGGCGAAGAGGCCTACGAGCGGGGCCTGGAAGTCAGCACCACGCTGTTGGCCGAGGAGCAGCGCGCCGCCCAGGCCGGGCTGCGACGCGCCCTCTTCGACCTGGAACGCCGCCAGGCCTTTCGCGGGCCGGAGGCGCAGTTCGAGCTGCCGACCCAGGAAGGGGCGGCGCTCGATGTCGCCATCGACCGCGCCTTTGACCGCCACCCCGACCTCGGCGAGTTGCGCGCCGCCCTGGTGCTGCGCGCCTCTCCCACCGAGCTTGCCCTGCTGCTGGCCGATGGCGAGGAGCTGCTGCTCAAGGCCGAAGCGCTGCGCCCCTTGGCGCGCTGGCTCAAGCCCGGCGCCGAGAAGCCCGTGCAGCGCGGCAGCCTGCTGCGCCTGCTGAACGCCGGCACGGCCGAGAAGCCGCGCTGGGCGGTGTCGCAGGCGCCGCAGGCCGAAGGGGCCGTGGTCACGCTGGACCCGCGCACCGGGGCCATTCGCGCCTTGGTGGGGGGCTTCGACTTCGCACGCGGCCAGTTCAACCACGTCACCCAGGCTTACCGTCAGCCAGGCTCTTCGTTCAAGCCCTTCATCTACTCGGCCCTCATCGAGCGCGGTGGCTGGAGCGGCACTTTGGTGAGCGACCAACCCTTCGAGATGGGCGACTGGGCGCCGAAGAACTACGACGACACCTACGAGGAGATGCTCACCCTGCGCCAGGCCATCGCCCGCTCGAAGAACATGGTCTCCATCCGGCTCGTCGAGCTGATCGGGGTGCAGGCGGTGCGGCAATGGGTCGCGCAGTTCGGCCTGGAGATCGAGCGACAGCCCAAGGACATGACGGTGGCCTTGGGCAGCGGCGCGGTGACGCCGATGCAGATGGCCGGTGCCTACGCCGTGTTCGCCAACCGCGGCGTGGCGCAACCCACCTGGCTGATCGAGCGCATTCGCGACCCATCCGGCCAGGTGCTGTTCCAGGCGGAAGCGCCGGGTGAAGGCCGGCGTGCCATCAGCGAACGCAACGCCTTCATGACCAATCAGTTGCTTTCTGCCGTGATGCGCGAAGGCACGGGTGCGAGCGGCAGCGCACTGCTGAATCGCTGGGATCTGTACGGCAAGACCGGCACCACGAACGACGCGGTGGACGCCTGGTTTGCCGGTTTCCATCCCACGCGTGTCGGCGTGGTGTGGATCGGCTATCCGCAGCCGCGCAGCCTGGGTTCGCGGGAAACCGGTGGCGGCCTGGCCCTACCGGTGTGGGCTTCGGCCATGAAGGTGGCCCTGGCGGGTCAGCCCCTCACGACCCTGGAGCCACCCGATGGCGTGGTCGACATCGAGGGCCAGTGGTTCTACGAGGAACTCACCGGCGAACTGGCCATCCAGCGCATCGGCCTGCCCCCGCCCGGCGAAGCCGCGAGCAGCCCATCCGACGCGGCCTCGGACCTGCTGGCCTTGCAACCGCCTGCGGCCGGCGACCCCACCTCAGCGCCGCGTTGAACCTAGCTTGACTTCGGCGGCTTGGGCGCCGCCTGCGGCCAGAGCTTGAGCGCCGCCTTCACCAGCAAATGCGCCGAAACCGGCGCGGTGAGGAAGAGGAAGAGCGTGATCAACAGCTCATGCCCACTGCCCTGCCCCAGCAGCGCAAACCAGAGCATGCTGGCAATGAGCACGCAGCCCACGCCGAGCGTGGTGGCCTTGCTCGGACCGTGGAGGCGCTTGAAGAAGTCCTGCAACTTGGCCAGGCCCCAGCTGCCCACCAGCGCAAACGCCGCGCCGATGACCAGCATGAGCACGATGAGGATCTCGATGGCGAGGTTCATTCGACGACATCCCCGCGGATGACGAATTTCGACAGCACCACGGTGCCGACGAAACCCAGCAGGCCGATCAGCATGGCCACTTCAAAGTAAAGGCTGGAGCGCAGCATCATGCCCACCACCACCAGCAAGGCCAGCGCGTTGATGTAGAGCGTGTCCAAGGCCAGCACGCGGTCGGGCAGGCTGGGGCCGGCGAACAGGCGCCAGGTGTTCAGCAGCAAGGCCAGCACGAAGGCGCCGGCGATCCAGGGCAGCACGGCATCCACGAGGCTCACTCAAAAATCTCCCGCAGCGGTGTTTCGTAGCGCGCCTTGATGTCGGCGATGAGCTGGGCCTCGGCCGCCTCGTCCGGGCAGTGCAGCGCGTGCACCAGCAGGTGACGGCGATCCTGGCTCAGCTCGCTGGACAGGGTGCCCGGTGTCATGGTGATGATGCCGGCCAGCGCCACGATGCCGTGAGGGTCGCGCAGGTCCAGCGGCACCCAGACGAAGCGTGAGTGGATGGCCGCCTCGGGGCCGAGCACCCGCTTGGCCACATCGATGTTGCTCAGCACGATGTCGCGCAGCACCGCCCCGCCCAAACGCAGGGTCGTGCCCCAGGACTTGGGATGCGAGCGATCGCTGCGATAGCGATCGGCCACCCACGGGATCGCGAGTCCGACAGCCGCCGCCAGCAGCAGGTTGCCGGCCGACATCGACTCATTCATCAGGAGCCAGCTCACCGCCAGCAGCAAGGACACCTTGGGCGCAGGGAAGAGGCGGAGCATCACTTCAGCTCTCCGCGCTCGCGCATTTCCTTGCGCACATCGTGGGCCGGTGGCACCGGTTCAGCCCCCAGCACCGCCTGCAAATAGGCGCTGCGATCCAGCATCTGCTCGGCGGTGGCCTCTGCATACCGTGCCAGCGGCTGAGCCGCAACCGCGCAGGCCAGCACCGCCCCCAGCAGACCCAGCAACGCCAGGAGCTGCGAGGCATCGGGTGGGTCCATGCGCAGCGGCGCAGGGGCGCCGGCGGGTTTCCAGAACAGGGTGGATCCGGCCCGCCCCAGCGCGACCATGAGGAGCAGGCTGGAAGCCAGCACCAGGGAGACCACCCAGCCGGCCATCGACGTGGCGCCGGCGGCCTGCAGGAGCAGGGCCTTGCCCATGAAACCGGCCAAGGGTGGCACACCTGCCACCGCCACTGCGGCCACGAAGAAGGTGGCGCCGAGCCCCTTCCAGCCATGTTGCAGGGTGCGGGGCGTCAAGGCGTCGTCGCCGCCACGCGCCCAGGCGATGCGGTCGGCCAGCAGAAACCACAAACCAGCCACCCAGGTGCTGTTGACCAGATAGAAAAGCCCCGCCGTGAGCGCTGCCTGCGTGCCCAGCCCCAGCGCCAGCAGCAAGGTGCCTGCCGAGCCGACCACCAGATACGCCACCATAACGCGCAGTCGCCGCGCCGCCAGCGCGCCAATGGCCGCCAGCACAAGCGTGAGCAAGCCCACCCAGGGCAGCAGCGGCGCCAGCAACTGGGTCATGCCGCCCTGCCCATCACCGAACAACAAGGTGCTGGCGCGCGCCAAGCAGTAAATGCCCACCTTGGTCATGATGGCGAACAGGCACGCCACCGCCGCCGGCGCTGCCGCGTAGGTGGCGGGCAGCCAGAAGTAGAGCGGCAGCAGTGCCGCCTTGATGGCGAACACCACCGCCAGCATCAGGCCTGCGGCCTGGGCCAGCTTCACGTCCTGGGGCGGTACCTGCGGCAGCTTGGCAGCCAGGTCGGCCATGTTCAGCGTGCCGGTCACCGCGTACAACAGACTCACCGCGATGAGGAAGAGCGCCGAGCCGGTCAGGTTGAAGACCACGTAGTGCAGGCTGGCCTTCACGCGCTCGCTGCTGGCGCCATGCAAGAGCAAGCCGTAGCTGGCGGCCAGCAGCACTTCGAAGAAGACGAAGAGATTGAACAGGTCGGCGGTCAGGAAGGCGCCATTCACGCCCATGAGCTGGAAGTGAAACAGCGCGTGGAAGTGCGCGCCGCGGCGGTCGCCGTCTCCCGTGCTGCCCCCACAGGCGTAGAGCAAGGCAGCCACTGCCAGCACGGCGGTGAGCAGCAGCATCAGGCTGCTGAGCCGATCCAGGGCCAGCGCGATGCCGAAGGGTGCCTTCCAGTTGCCAAGCAAGTACGCCTGCACGGTGCCGCTGTCGGCCTGCTGCAGCAACAGGCCGGCAATGCCCAGCAAGGCCACCACGGCGGCCAAGGAAACCGGCCGCACCCATCGGCTGTCTGCCTTCTCCAGCAGCAGGAGCAAGCCGCCTGCCAGCAGGGGCAGCACGATGGGGGCAATGACCCAATGGTTCACGGGTGTCTCAGTGGCCATCGACATGATCCGAGCCCGATTGCTGACGCGCGCGCAGGGCAATGGCCAGCAGGACGGCGGTGAGCGCGAAGCTGATGACGATGGCTGTCAGCACGAGGGCCTGCGGCAGCGGATCCGCCGTGGTGGCCAGGGTGGCGGGCACGCCCTTCTCCAGGATGGGCATGGCGCCTACTTTTACCCGGCCCATGGCGAATATGAACAGGTTCACCGCGTAGCTCAGCAGGGTGAGGCCAAGGATGGCATCGAAGCTGCGCGCACGCAGCAGCAGCCAAACGCCACAGCCCGCCAGCGTACCGATGCCCAGGGCAAGCAATAGCAACATCAGGTGCTCCTGCGCGCCAGGCGCGCGATGGACAAGAGCATCACCAGGGTGGCTCCGGCGACGACGAGCAGCACGCCGAGGTCGAAGGACGCCGCCGAGGCCAGGGGCACGCCGCCCACACCGGGCAGCCAAGGGTAGTCGTAGGTGCTGGTGAGGAAGGGCGCGCCAAACAGCCACGCCGCCGCGCCGGTCAATGCGGCAATCAAGAGACCCCAACCCGCCCAGGCGCGGTGATCGAGCAGACCACCGCGCTGTGCCACCCAGTGCTGCCCGTGCGCCACCGACTGCAGCAGCAAACCGATGGCCAGCACCAGGCCGGCCACGAAGCCCCCGCCAGGCAGGTTGTGGCCACGCAGGTAGAGGTAGAAGCTGATCAGGAAGGTGAAGGGAAGCACCAGACGCGAAATGAGCTGCAGCATCAGCGGGTGAGCGCCCGGGTCAGGGATCTGGCCGAGCGCCGGCATGCCACGAAGCAGCGCATGCATGGTCAGTGCCGCGATCACGAGCACCGTGATCTCGCCCAAGGTGTCGAAGCCCCGGTAGTCCACGATGATCACGTTCACTGCATTGGCGCCGCCGCCCAGCGGCAGGCTGGTGGCAAGGAAGTAGTCGCTGATCGACTGACCCTCTCGCGTCAGCACCAGCCACACCAGCGCCGCCACACCCAGGCCCACGGCCAGCGCGATCAGCGCGTCGCGCCACCTGCGCCAGCGGGCGGATTCGGGCGGGCTCTCGGCCGGCAACCAGTGCAGGGCCAGCATCATCAGGATGATGGTCACCATCTCCACCAGCAACTGCGTCAGCGCCAGGTCCGGGGCGGAGAAGTAGACGAAGCAGAGGCAGACCACCAGTCCGGTGGCGCCCATGAGCACCAGCGCGAGCAGGCGCTGGGCGTGCAGCACCGTGGTGGCCACGGTGGCGGCGATGCCGATGAGGCCGACTGCCGCCACCCCCGGGTTCAGATCCTTCCAGTGAGGGGCGGCCGCCTGCACCGAAGGCCCGTCGGACAGGAAAGGCCAAGCCCCCGCCGCCAGCGCAGCGAGCACCAACAGCAGCAGGTAACGCTGCAGGCTGCCGCTCTCGAGCCGGGCGGTGAGCGCGCCGGCCAGCCCCACACCACCTGCCAAGAGGGCCTGGAAGACGTCCTTGCCACCCTGCGCGATCCACCCTGGCACCTTGTGCAGCCGGTGCACCTTCACATGGCTGTGCAGGTAGGCGTAGAGGGCCACGCCACCAGCGACGGCGATGCCGCTCATCAGCAGTGGCAGGTTGAAGCCGTGCCAGATGGCGAGGTGGTAGTCGGGCAGCGGCGCGCCGAGCGCCGCTTGGGCCGCCACGGCGAGCAGCGGCCCGACCACAGGCCCCGGCGCCACCCCCACCACGACGCACAGCACCACCAGCACGCCCACCGGCAGCAGCATGAAGAACGGCGCCTCGTGCGGGCTCTTGGGCAGGTCCTTGGGCTCGCCGTTGAAGAAGGTGTCGTGGATGAAACGCAGCGAATAAGCCACGCTGAAGATGCCCGCCACCGTGGCGCCAACGGGCAGCAGCCACTCCATGAAGCCATGGCCGCTTTTGGCCACCGCCTCGGTGAAGAACATCTCCTTGGACAGGAAGCCATTGAGCAGCGGCACGCCCGCCATGGAGGCCGCCGCCACCATGCCCAGGGTCGCGGTCACCGGCATGTATTTCATGAGGCCAGCGAGCTTGCGCAGGTCACGAGTGCCGGTCTCGTGGTCGATGATGCCGGCGCTCATGAAGAGGCTGGCTTTGAAGGTCGCGTGGTTGATGAGGTGGAAGACCCCGGCCACCACCGCCAGCGGCTCGTCCAGGCCGAACAGCAGGGTGATCAGGCCCAGGTGGCTGATCGTCGAGTAGGCCAGCAGGCCCTTGAGGTCGTGCTGGAACATCGCCACGTAGGCGCCGACACACAAGGTCGCCAGTCCGGTCAGCGAGACGATCCAGAACCACCACTCGTTGCCGCCCAGCAGCGGGTACATGCGGGCGAGCAGGAACACGCCGGCCTTGACCATGGTCGCCGAGTGCAGGTAGGCCGACACCGGCGTCGGCGCCGCCATGGCATGCGGCAACCAGAAGTGGAAGGGGAACTGCGCGCTCTTGGTGAAGGCGCCCAACAACACCAGCACCAAGGCCACCGGAAAGAGCGGGTGTGCCTGCAGTTGCTCACGTGAGCCCAGCACCGTGGCCAAGTCCATGCTGCCGACGATGTGGCCGATGAGCAGCACCCCTGCCAGCAGGCACAGCCCCCCTGCTCCGGTCAAGGTGAGCGCCATGCGGGCGCCTTGTCGGGCGTCGTGACGGTGGTGCCAGTAGCCGATCAGGAGGAAGCTCGACAGGCTCGTCAGCTCCCAGAACAGCACAAGCAGCAGCAGGTTGTCGGACAGCACCACCCCCAGCATGGCGCCCATGAAGAGCAGCAAGAAAGTGAAGAAGCGCGGGGCCGGGTCCTTGGGGCTCAGATACCAGGCGCCGTAGAGCACGATGAGCGCCCCGATGCCGGTGATGAGGAAGGCCAGCAGCCAGGCCAAGCCATCCACGCGGAAGCCGAGCGCCATGCCGAGCTGAGGGAGCCAGTCGATGCGCCAGGCGGGCACCTGCCCTTCGAACACCGCCGGCGCCATGGACAGCGTCAGCGCCAGCCCGGTCAGCGCCACGGCCCCTGCCACGGCGGCTGCCAGCACGCGCCGGGGCGGCAGCAGGGCCAGCAGCAGCGCGCCCAGCCAGGGCATGGCGGCAAGCGCCCAGAGAGTCATGACGCGGCCGGCTTGCGAAGCAGCATCACCACCAAGGTCACCACCGTGAGTGGCACCACGAAGCTCATCATGGCGGTGGAGAACGTGCCGAGCAGCGCGTGCTGCTGGGCTGAAAGGATCAAGTAGGCCACGTAGGCCAGGTAATACAGGACAAAGACGGCGCCCTCCCAACGAGCAATCTCACGGCCGGTCATGAACACCGGCAGGCAGGCCAGCGCCACCGCCAGCATCACCCAGATGTCGAAGTTCAGCAGGGCTTGCGACATGAGCAGCCCGGCATCGCCCGATGCCATGCTGGATAGACCGACGCAGCCCAGCAGGTTGAAGGTGTTGCTACCCACCACATTGCCCACAGCGATGTCGCGCTCGCCCTTGACGGCAGCCGTGATGGACGCGGCGACCTCGGGCATGGACGTGCCGGCGGCGACGATGGTCAGGCCGATCACCAGATCGCTCACACCCATCGCCTTGGCAAAGGTGACCGAGGCCTCGACCAGCCACTGCGAGCCGAACACCAGCGCTGCCAAGCCCGCGAGGATGAGCAGCAATTGCACCGGCAGCTTGCCGTCCCATGCCCCCACCTCGGCCGCTTGGAGTTCCTCAGCGAACTCAGCTTGCGCTGCCTGCGTTTCCCGGCGCGACTGGACGACCAGGAACACCGTGTAGCCGATCAAAAGTCCAAACATCAGCGCCCCTTCGGGCCATGACACCTTGCCGTCAATGCCCAGCGCCAGCAGCAAGAAGCTGGCACCCACCATGATGGGCACTTCCTGCCGGATCAGTTGGATGTTGACCACCAAGGGCACGATCAGCGCGCTCACACCAAGGATGAAGAGCACGTTGAGGATGTTGCTGCCGACCACGTTGCCAATGGCGATGTCGGTCTTGCCTTCGAGCACGGCCCCGACCGACACCGCCATCTCAGGCGCGCTGGTGCCGAAGGCGACGATGGTCAGGCCGACGACCAGCGGCGAAATTCCGAAGGACAAAGCCAGCTTCGACGCCCCGCGCACCAGGAGGTTGGCGCCAAGCACCAGGGCCACCAGACCGGCGGCGAACAGGAGCAAGGCGTTCATGCGTTTGCGGTGGCTGGAGTCATGGCGCGCGAATGTACCCAAGGCCGCATGACCCCAGGCGACGTACCAATGAAAAGGCCCGCTTGCGCGGGCCTCGATCGAACGCAGAGATGCGTTTACAGAGTCTCTTGCACCACCGTCGCCTCATAGGCGCCGGGAACGCCGCTGAGCAGCAAGGTGTAGAACGCGCCCGACTGGAAGCTGCGCGTCTCGGCATACACAGTCGTGGAGCCGAAGCGCACCTCGACACGCTGGTCCTCGGTCGCCTTCACCGTGGTCAGACCCGACAGCGTGCCCGGCTGAATGCCGCTTTGCGCCGCCGACAGGTTGACCACCAGCGACACCGCACCGATGCCCAGCGCGCCATGCACCACGCGAATCTTGGCCTCGCCGGCATTGATGGGCAGCGGACTGGTCTCGAGCAAAGTGGACACGGTCGGCGCGGCCGGGTCACCCCAGACGAGCAGGCCGTAGGTGCTTGAGCGCTCCAGCGGCACATTCAGCAGCGGCTGTGCCGTGCCATTGACGGCCCAGCTCAGGTTCGCGCCGTTGGTCACCAGCACGTTCTCGTAGGCCGTCTTCACCGGCGAGTTGTCGCCGTTCAGCAATTGCTTGCCGTTCAGGCTGGCGCTCAGCGTGGTACCGCGCGGCAGCGCCGAGAGCAGGCGCACATTGGAGGTGCCGTTCTCGAAGTTCTGCACCGCGTCCTTGTAGGTCAGCAGCGTGGCGTTGACCATGCTGCCGCCCGCCGCGCTGGTGAGGAACAGCGCGTATACCTTGGTCGAAGCCAGGGTGATCGAGGGCACGTCAAGGCGAATGTCCTGCTTGTTGCCGGCGGCGGTGACACGCAGGCGGTAGGTCTTGCTGTCCTCCGTGCGATAGCTGTCACTGCGACCCACGCCCACGTTCGGTGCGTTGGGGCTGACATCGGCCAGTGCCGTGCCCGCCTCCGTGAGGTAGGCGTCCAGCGTGCCCGATCCCGAAGCCAGGTTGAAAACGAGCAACTTGCTCTTGTTCGCGTCCGGTGCGGCTTCTTCTTCGTCGAGTACCAGGCCGCTGGCGGCACCGGTCTGACCCCAGCCGATCACGGTCACCTTGCGGTCCTTGATGAGGCCGGCGGTCGAAGGAGAGGCCAGCGTCGTGGAGCTGCCGGTGGCCCGGATCTGGATGCCCTTGTTGCTGGTGCTCAGGTTCGTGTAGCTGCCTGCCGCGCCAAAGGCGATGCCGCTGTTCAGCGTGCTGGTGGCGTCGACCTCGCGCAACTCCAGCGACGGATAGCCCACGCTGAGGTTGAGCAGACGAACGCTGGCGTTGCCGCTGTTGTTGTTGTCATCGCCCCCACCGCAGGCGCTCAACAGGGCGGCACCGGCCAGCGAGAGGCCCAGCGCCAGGAATTTCAACCGCATCGTGTCTCCAGACCGAGAAAAGAAAAAGCGGCGCATTGTAGGGACGCGCGCAGAGCTTCCCTTCGCCGTTTACAAGACTTCAATAGGGGCTGCGCTGACGCTCTTCCCGAAGTTCGCGCAGGCGAACGCACTCGGGGTGCTTGGCGAAAGCAGGATCACGGCAATTGCGGTCGATGCACATGGCCAATGCGATGAACACCCGGCTGCCGCAGGCGGCGCGCGGATCGGCATGGCCCGAGGCGGGCTCGGTCGCCGCGACAGGGGCCTCGGAAACCACCGCCGCCGGGCTTGCCCTGGATGGAGCTTCGACTGCCGGTGAAGCGCTTGGAGACGCCGCAGCGACCTGGGAAGCCTGCGTTGCACGCGGTGGCTGGCTGTTTGCCCGGACTTCCGGACGCGTTGCGGAGCGCGACGTGGGCTGAGGCGTGGCCGACGCCGCAGGCACAGAGGCCGCAGCTGTCGGCCGAGCGGCCTCGGCGGGCAACGCCACCACCAAGCTCTCACCGGGTGCCAGCGCCAACGACTCTTCACCCTGCGACGCCGCCGTCGCGGCGCTGGCGACCTGCTGAATGTCCACAGCCGCCGCCGCGGAGCCAGGCGGCGCATCCCCCGCATTGCCGCGCAACACCCACCAAAATGCCAGCAGCAGCGCCACGGCCGCACCCAGTCCAAGCAAAGTCCAAGGCATCGGGCGCGCGGGGCCCGCCTTGGCGCCCTCCGCCGGCGCAACGCGTGGCGGGATCAAGGGCACGGTGGCAACCGGCGCAGCGACCGGGTTGGCGGTTGCGGCGGCACGCACCTCAGCCTCCACAGGCGCCTCGGTGGGCTGGGGCTGCGGGAGGGTTGCGTTTCGCGGCTGCCACTGGGTCGGCTCAGCGACATGCCCCAGCTTGGCCAATTCGCTCAGCCCTTGCGCCGTGGGAGCTGGCGCCGGGGCGGGCATCTCCAGACGGCCTTCCAGCCCATCCCTCCATTGGGCGACCGACTGGGGCCGTTCGGCCGGTCGGAGGCTGAGCGCCCAGTTGATGGCGCGAAGCAGCGGCTCCGGCTGCTCAGGGAAACGCTCCGTGCTCAGCGGCTCGAAATCGTCGGCCAGCGCCCGGCGCGTGGCGGCGGCGGGAGGGTGGCCGGTGATGAGGTGGTAGAGCACCGCGCCAAGCGCGTAGAGGTCGGTCCATGGCCCCTGACGCATGGCGGAAGCGCCGTCGTACTGCTCCAAGGGCGCGTAACTGGGCTTGAGGATGGCGGTGAAACTCTGCGTCGTGTCCGAGATGGCGCGCCGTGCCGCGCCGAAGTCCAGCAGGATGGGGTCGCCGCCGTCCTGTGGCAGAAAGATGTTGTCCGGCGCGATGTCCCGGTGATACACACGCTCGGCATGCAGCACATCCAGCGCTTCGAGCAGCGGCCGAAGCTTTTGCAGCAGCCAGGTACCCGAAGGCGCGACCCCGCTGGCCTCGCGCCACTGTTGCAGGGTTTGGCCCTGCAGATAGGGGACGGCCATGTACGCCGTGTGGTTGGCCTCCCAGAAGCGGTAGACCTTGAGGAGCGAGCGATGGTCGAAGCGCGCCAGCAGGCGAGCCTCGTTGACGAAGCTGCGCAGCCCCAGCTCAAAGGTCTCTCGCATCGAGCCCGAGCGCACCGAAACTTGTGAGTTCTGCCCGCGCTGTGCCAGCTGGCTGGGCATGTACTCCTTGATCGCCACGAGGCGCTCGAGGGCGTGGTCATGCGCCAGGTACACCAGGCCGAACCCGCCGGTGCCCAGCAGCTTGATGATTTCCAGCTCACCAAAGCGCGTGCCGGGCGGCAGCGCGTTGATGTCATCGGGCGGGGGCGGCAGGGGCTTGTCGGACATGGGCAGGCGGCGACGTTAGCGCATGACGCCGCGCCGCCCACCCGAGTCGCATCCTCAGAATCAGTCCTTGTCGGCCGGCGCGTGCCCCAAGCCCACCGGCAGCCCGACGCTTTCCTCGGCAGGCTTGGCTTGTTTGTTGCGAACCAGGTAGCTGTACAGCACGGGCACCACGACCAGGGTCAGGATGGTCGAGGTGATGACGCCGCCGATGATGGCCCGACCCATGGGCGCCTGGATTTCGCCGCCATCATTCAGCGCCAGGGCCAGCGGCAGCATGCCGAAGACCATGGCGGCGGTGGTCATGACGATGGGGCGCATGCGGGTGATGCCGGCCTCGATGAGCGCTTCGGCCACCGCCATGCCTTGCTTGCGCATCTGGTTGGCACGGTCCACCAGCAGGATGGCATTCTTCGTCACCAGGCCCATCAGCATGACCAGGCCGATCATGCTGAACACGTTCAGCGTCGAGCCCCAGAAGAGCAGCGCGAGCATCACCCCAATGAGCGCCAGCGGCAGGCTGGCCATGATGGCGATGGGCTGCAGGAAGCTGCCGAACTGGCTGGCCAGCACGATGTAGATGAAGATTGCCGCCAGCGCCATGGCGCTGAGCAGACCCGAGAAGGCCTCGGCCTGCTCCTTGGCCTGGCCGCCCACGTCGAAGCTGATGCCCGGCGGCAGTTGCGTGTCCTTGATCAGCTTCTGCACCTCGGCGTTCACGTCGCCCACCGGGCGGCCGTCCACGCCGGCAATGATGGCCTCGCGGCGCTGCAGGTTCTGGCGGCGGATCACCTCGGGGTTGAAGATCGGTTCGATGGTCGCGACCTGATCGAGCAGGATGGGCGTGCCGTCGCGGGCAAAGGCCACCGGCAGCTTGGCCATCTGGTCGACGCGCTGGCGGTCTTCCTTGGGCAGGCGCAGGTTCACCTCCACCTGCGCACCGTCCGGCGCCGTCCACCAGGTGGCGGCCTCGCCGTTCACGAAGGCGCGCAGCTGCGCGGCCAGTTGCGGCGGGTTCAGGCCCAGTTCGCGGGCGGCCGACTCCTTCACCCGCACCGCGTAGGCCGGCAGGCCGGGCTTGTTGGTGGTCTCGACGTCGACCGTGCCCTTGATCTTCTTGAGCTTGGCGGCGAAGTCGTTGGCGATGCGCGCCAGCTGCTCGCTGTCGTTGCCAAGGATGGCCACGTAGATCGGCTTGCCCCAGCCCACTGAGAGCTCGATGCCGGCGATGCGCTCGATGGCCTCGCGCGCCTTGGCCTCGAACTCCTTCTGGCTCAGGCTGCGATCCTTCTTGTCCTTCAACGCCACGCTGAAGCTGGCGGCCGCGCGGCTGGTGGAGAAGCCTTCTCCGTTGCCGCCCACAGTGGCTTGGACGGTCTTTACTTCGGGCATGGCGATGAGCAATTGCTCGACCTGCAGGGCTTTCTCGTTGGTGCGTTCAAGGCTGGAGCCCGCCGGCATGCGCAAGTTCAGCTGCGTGAAGCCCTGGTCGGTCTCGGGCACGAACTCGCTGCCCACCAATGGGGTGAGGGCCAGTGCGCCGACGAAGCTCAGGCCCCCGGCCCACACCACGAGCCCGCGCGGCGTCAGCGTGGCGAGGCGCCAGCGGCGCTCTTGCGTCTTGTCACGCCGACCCTGGGCGTCGAACGGACGGCCGTAGGCGGGGATGGGCGGCACAAACACGCGGTAGCGGCGGCCACTGAACGCCCAGCGGATGACGCGCTCGTACAGGCGGTTCAGGCGCGCCATGAAGGCATCCGACGCGTCCAACAACCAAGCGATGGGCTTGCCGACGAAGCGCGCCTTGCGCATGGGCTCGGCACCCGGGTCGTGCCAGACGGCCGACAGCATGGGATCGAGCGTGAAGGACACGAACAGGCTGACCAGCACGGCCACTGCCACAGTGATGCCGAAGGGGTAGAAGAACTTGCCGATCACGCCGCCCATGAAGGCCACGGGCACGAACACCGCGCACAGGGCGAAGGTGGTGGCCAGCACGGCCAGGCCGATCTCATTGGTGCCGTCGAAGGCCGCCTGGCGATGGCTCTTGCCCATGGCCACATGGCGCACGATGTTCTCGCGCACCACGATGGCGTCGTCGATCAACAGGCCGATGACCAGGCTGAGCGCCATCATGGTCATGAAGTTCAGCGTGAAGCCGAAGGCGTAGACGGCAATGAAGCTGGCGATCACCGCGATGGGCAGGGTCAGGCCGGTGATGACCGTGCTGCGCCAGGAGTGCAGGAACAGGAAAACGATGGCGATGGTCAGGAAGGCGCCCTCGATCAGGGTGTGCTGCAGACCCGTCAGGCTGCTCTTGACGAAGTCAGAGCTGATCCAGATGTCGCGCAGCTCGACGTCCTGCGGCAGGGTCTTGCGCAGCTCGGCGATGGCCTCTTTCACGCCGTCGCCGGTCTTCACCACGTTGGCGTCCTGCTGCTTGAAGACGTTGAAGCCGATCGAGGGCAGTCCGTTGATGCGGCTCAGGGTGTCGGCCTCGCGCTCTCGCTCCACGAGTTGCCCGAGGTCCGACAGCAGCACCGGCAAGCCGTTGCGCCGGGCCACCACCACATGATTGAAGGCGCGCGGGTCCTTGATGCGGCCTTCGACGCGCAGCGTGGTCTCCAGATGTGCGTCGGCCAGCAGGCCGACCGGCTGGTCGGCGTTGGCCTCGCGCAGGGCCGCCGCCACTTCGCTGGGCGTGACGCCATAGGCTCGCAGGCGCTGCGGGTCAAGGTCGATACGCACCTCGCGGCTGGTCTGGCCCCAAAGATTCACCACCGCCACGCCTTCGATGCGCTGCAGTCGCTTGCTCAAGGTTTGCTCGGCGATCAGGCTCAGCTCCCGCGCGGTGCGCGTACCGGAAATCAGCGCACCCACATAGACCGGTTGGTTGCCTTCCTGGAAGCGGTTGATCAGTGGCTGCTTCACGTCGCGCGGGAAACCGGCCTGAGCCAGCGCCACGCGGTCCCGCAGCTCGGTCATGGCGCGGTCGACATCGGAGTCAAGCGTGAACTCCACGCTCATCTGCATGCGGCCTTCGAAGCTGCGCGACTGGATGCGCTTGACGCCGGCAATGGTGTTCACCACCTCTTCCAGCGGCTTGGCCACCTCGCGTTCCACCGCCTCCGGTGAAGCGCCGGGGTAGCGGACGTCCATCCAGGCGCCTGGCAGCTGCACCTCGGGCATGTTCTCCACGCCCAGGCGCTGGTAGGCGAACAGGCCGAGCACACACAGCGCCACCATCACCATGGTGGCGAAGACCGGGTTGTTGATCGAGACGCGGGTCATCCACATGATCAGCCCGCCTTCTTGGCTTCGGACTTCGCCGTCTGCTGCACGGCCGCCTTGGCGCCCTCGCGCAGGTTCTCGTAGCGGCCGGCCAGCACTTGAGCGTCGGCCCCGATGCCGCCGAGCACCTCCACGCGCCCGCCCTCGGCGTCCACGCGGCCGATGGTGACCAGGCGGCGCTTGAGCGCGCCGTTTTCGATCACCCAGAGCTGCTGCTGGCCATCGCTGCCCACCAGCGCGGTGCGCGGCACGGTGAGGCGCGGTTCGGGGTCGTCCAACTGCACGCGGGCCACCGCGTACTGGCCGCCGCGCAGGCGCTCATCCTGGTTGGGCAAGCCCAGGGTGACCTGGATGGAGCGCGTGCCGGGCTCGGCCTGCGGGCTGATGCGGCGGATCTCCGCCTCCACCGGCGTTTCCACGCCCTCGATACGCACAGAGGCCTTCATGCCTGGGCGCAGGCGGGCCACTTCATGGGTGCCGACCAGGCCGGCCAACTCCATGGTGGAGAGATCGACGATGGTCAGCACCGGCTGCTCGGCCTGCAACTTCTCACCCGGAACGGCGTGGCGCTTGGCCACCCAGCCGGAAATCGGCGTCGTCAGGCTGGCTTGACGGAGCGCGACTTGCATGGTGCTCAGGCTGGCCTGCGCCGCCGCGTGCTGGGCGCGCGCGGTGTCGAGCGCCGCCCGGCTGCCATCCAGCGCCGTGGTGGCGATGAAGTTCTGCTTGGCGAGGCCTTCGTTGGCGCGGAAGCTGCGCTCGGCTTGGTCGGCCTGGGCGCGGGCGGCTTCCACACTGGCAGCGCGTTCGGCCACGCGCTGGCGCAGGTCTTCCAGATCCAGGGTGCCGAGTTGCTGGCCGGCGCGCACGCGACTGCCCTCGGGGGCCGCCAGGCTGACCAGGGTGCCGCCGCCCTTGGCGCGCACCACCGCGCTGTTCGGCGCCACCAGGGCGCCGCTGAACTCGATGAAGGCCGGCAGCGCCAGTTGCTTGGGTTGCACGACCTCGCTGGCGTTGAACTGCAGCACCTTCTCGGCGGGCTTCTTGGCCTCGTCGCCCTTCTTGCCGTCGCTGGCCACAGCCACCGCAGCGGCCGCAGCCAGCACCAGGGCCGTCAAACCGCCGCCAAGGGCCCAGCGCCGTGCACGGCGGGAAGAAGTGTTGGTGGACAGGACCATGGTCGCCTCCGGCTGTTTGGAATGCCGGGCATGCTAGGAAGCGCCCACGTCAGGCGCACGCAGCAGGCGACGAACTGCAGATGCCCAGGGGCGAAATGCAGAGCTGCTACGCCGCACCCATGCGGAAAGTCACCCGCGGCGGGCGGCGATGGGCGGCAGCGGCAGATCGACATCGGCGCCCTGCGCGCGCTGCTGCAGCGCGGCATCCATCAGCACCAGGGCGAGCATGGCCTCGGCGATGGGCGTGGCGCGGATGCCCACACAGGGGTCGTGGCGACCGTGCGTGACCACCGTGGTCGGCTGGCCGGCGCGGTCGATGCTGGCTTTCTCCAGGCGGATGCTGCTGGTGGGCTTGATGGCGATGTTCACCACCAGGTCCTGGCCGGTGGACAGCCCGCCGAGCACGCCTCCGGCGTGGTTGCTGGCGAAGCCATCGGGGTAAAGCTCGTCGCCATGCTCGCTGCCCTTCTGCGCCACCACGCCGAAGCCGTCGCCGATCTCAACGCCCTTGACCGCATTGATACCCATCATGGCGTAGGCGATCTGCGCGTCGAGCTTGTCGAACAGCGGCGCGCCCCAGCCGGGTGGCAGACCGCTGGCCTCCACGCGCAGCTTGGCGCCGACCGAGTCGCCGCTCTTGCGAAGCGCATCCATGTACGACTCCAGGGCATCCAAACCCTGCGCGGTGGCAGCAAAGAAGGGGTTCTGGCCAGTCTGGCTCCAGTCGTCCATGGCGACGACCTGGTCGCCGATCTGCGTCATGCAACCCCGCACCTGCACACCGTGCTGCTCACGCAGCCACTTCTTGGCCACGGCACCGGCGGCCACCATGGGTGCGGTGAGCCGGGCGCTGCTGCGGCCGCCACCACGCGGGTCACGCAGGCCGTACTTGCGCCAGTAGGTGTAGTCGGCGTGGCCGGGGCGGAAGGTGTCAAGCAGGTTGCCGTAGTCCTTGCTGCGCTGGTCCAGGTTGCGGATCAGCAGCGCAATCGGCGTGCCCGTGGTCTGACCTTCGTAGACCCCCGAGAGGATTTCCACCGCGTCAGGTTCCTGCCGCTGCGTGACATGCCGACTGGTGCCCGGCCGGCGGCGATCCAGGTCGCCCTGGATATCCGCCTCGCAGAGCGCCAGCCCGGGCGGGCAGCCGTCGATGACGCAGCCGATCGCCGGGCCATGGCTCTCGCCGAAGTTGGTGACGGCGAACCAGCGCCCGAACGTGCTTCCTGACATGCCGGCATTCTAGAAATGCCAAGGGCGGCCCCGTAGGAGCCGCCCTTGCCGAATGGAGAACCCGCAGTGGATCGTCAGAGTTTCGAGTCGGGCGAAGGTTCCTCTTCCACCGGCCAGTCGCGGATGTAGGCCTTGAGCATGCGGTTCTCGAAATCCTGCGAATCGACCACCGCCTTGGCCACGTCGTAAAAGGAAATCACGCCCATCAACTGCTTGCCGTTGAGCACCGGCATGTAGCGGGCGTGACGGCCAAGCATCATGCGGCGCACCTCGTCGATCTCGGTGTCGGGTGTGCAGGAGAGCGGCGCGTCGTCCATCACCGAGCGCACCTGGCGCGTGCCGATTTGTCCGTTATTGCCCACCACCGCATTGATGACCTCGCGGAAGGTCAGCATGCCCACCACATCGCCCAGTTCCAGCACCACCAGAGAGCCGATGTCGAGCTTGGACATGGTGTTCACCGCGTCGGCCAGCGGTGTCTCCGGGCCGACGGTGTACAGCGTGTTGCCTTTGACTTTGAGGATGTCTGAGACCTTCATGGCAGCGCTCGTCTGGTGAGAAAGGGCAGGCAAACCGTAGCACACAATGGCCGCCCCTCCGGCTGGAAACTACCCCATGCCAGGCTATCTGGATCCTGCATTCGACACCCTGGCGCTGCACGCAGGCAGCGCCCCCGACCCCACCACCGGCGCCCGGGCCACGCCGCTCCATCTGAGCACCAGCTTCGTCTTCGACGACGCCGCCGAGGCGGCGGGTTTGTTCAATCTGGAGCGCAGCGGGCATGTGTACTCGCGGCTCTCCAACCCCACCACCGCCGTCTTCGAAACCCGCATGGCGGCGCTGGAGGGCGGTGTGGGCGCCATCGCCACGGCCAGCGGGCAGGCAGCGCTATGGCTGGCCATCATCACGCTTTGCGGTGCGCGCGACCATCTGGTGGCCAGCAGCCAGCTGTACGGGGGCTCGCACAACCTGCTGAGCTACACCCTGCCCCGCCTGGGCATCGAGACCAGCTTCGTGCCTCCCGGCGATATCGAGGCTTGGCGCGCCGCGATTCGCCCGAACACCCGGCTGCTGTTCGGTGAGTCGCTCGGCAACCCCGGCATGCAGGTGCTGGACATCCCAGCCGTGGCCGCCGTTGGTCACGCTGCCGGCCTGCCGCTGCTGGTGGACGCGACGCTGGCGACGCCCTGGCTGCAGCGCCCCATCGAGCTGGGCGCGGATCTGGTGATGCATTCGGCGACCAAATTCCTCTGCGGCCACGGTACGGTGGTGGGTGGCGTGCTCGTCGACGGCGGTCGATTCCCATGGGGCGACCGGCACCCCACGCTCACACAGCCCTACGTCGGGTTCCACGACATGGTGTTCAGCGAGGAGAGCAGCGTCGGCGCCTTTCTACTTCGAGCGCGGCGTGAGGGTCTTCGCGACTTCGGCGCCTGCATGAGCCCGCACACCGCCTGGCTGCTGCTCCAGGGGCTGGAGACCTTGCCCCTGCGCATGGCGCGCCATGTGGCGAACGCTCAAGCGGTGGCCGAGTGGTTGGCCGCCCAGAAAGGTGTGAGGTCGGTCGGCTACCCCGGACTGACCGGCCACGCCAGCCATGCGCAGGCACGGCAACTGCTGCCGCGAGGGGCCGGCGCAGTGTTCAGCTTCGAGCTGGAGGCCTCGCGCGAGCAGGGCCGTCGCTTCATCGACGGCCTCAAGCTCTTCAGCCACCTGGCCAATGTGGGTGATGCCAAGTCCCTGGTCATCCACCCAGCCAGCACCACCCACTCACGCATGGACGCCGGCGCGCTGGCGCAAGCGGGCATTGGCGAGGGCACGATCCGGCTGTCCATCGGCTTGGAGGACCCGGCCGACTTGATCGCCGACCTGAAGGGCGCGCTGAAGGGAGCGTTGCGATGAGCAGCCTCCACGCCTACACCGGCGGCAAACCCTTCGACCCCACCCTGCCCTGCGTCGTCTTCGTGCACGGCGCGCTGCACGACCACTCGGTGTTCACGCTGCTGGCGCGCAGCTTTGCGCACTGCGGCTTCGCCGTGCTGGCCGTCGACCTGCCGGCCCACGGCCGCAGCAGCGGGCCGCCGCCGGCATCCATTTCAGGCGCTGCGGCGCAGTTGCTCGCCCTACTGGACGCGCGCGGCGTGCAGCGCGCCGCCTGGGTGGGCCATAGCATGGGCTCGCTGATTGCCCTGGAAGCCGCCGCCCAGGCGCCCGAACGCGCCTGGCACCTGGCCCTGCTGGGCACCGCCGCGCCCATGGCGGTCAGCGATGCCTTGCTGAACACCGCCGCTACCGACCCCATCGCCGCGATGCGCATGGTCAACGTCTTCACGCACAGCAGCCTGGCCGCGACCCCTGGCTACCCCGGCCCGGGCGCCTGGCTGCAGGGCGCCAATCAGGCGCTGTTGGAGCGCACGCAGGCCGGCTGGGCGGGCGGCAATCTGTTCCTGCACGACTTCCGCCTGTGCAACGACTACACCGCAGCGCTTGAAGCGGCTGCCCAGGTGCGCTGCCCGGTCACCGTGGTGGCCGGCGCCCGCGACCAGATGACCCCGCCCCGCGCCGCCCAGGCCCTGGTGAAGGCCTTGAACGTCGAACTGCACACCCTGCCCTGCGGGCACGCGCTGATGCAGGAAGACCCGGAAGGCCTTCGCGCCTTGCTTCAGGCGCGGCTGGTTCACCCTCGGTAAGCCAAACCCAGCTGGAAGCGCCAGGCACCGCGCGTCTGGACGAAGGGCGACCGTGCGGCCGGGCCGAGCAAGTGTTCGCGCGAGGCACCGCCGAAGAGCACGAAGCCGTCTCGCTCGCCGAAGTTGCGCTGCCAGCCCAGGCCCAGCGCGAGGCTGCGCAGCCCGCTGCCCGCCCGGTAGGCCGGCAGGCGCTGACCGCCCGGAGGGATGCCGAAGTAGCTGTCCACGTAGCGCCGATCGCCGCCCACCAGGGAGCCCGAGAAACTCCAATGGCCGCGCCATCTCGGCAAGGCCTGATCCAACTGCGGCAGCAACCGGAAGTAGCCGGCCTGCACCAGGAGCCCACCTCCACGATCCAGCACATCGGGCATCACGCTGAGGCTCAGCGAGCCCTGCTCCCCCAGGCTGTGCGATGCCTGTAGACGTGCACGCAGGGTGCTGCGAACACGGGGCAGATCCTTGAGGCGCTGCTCGTCGTCGTCCTCGATGAAGCGTCCACGGTCAATGCGCAGGCCCAGGCGAACACGCCAACGCGCGTCGCTGTAAAGCTCAGTGCTGGCGCCACCGGCCACCCCGTCGCCCAGCAGGGAACCGGCCCCGGAGTTGCTGATGCGCAAGCCCCGCCAGCGCAGCGCGAACAAGCCTTTGAGCCCAGCGGCGCGCTGGCGCTGGCCGAAGTAGATCGGTCCTTCGTTGAGCGACGCGCCGAGCACCCAGCGCGTGCTGCCCAGGCTGTCGTCGGGATCCGGCGGCGCGTCCGCGGCAGTGGCCAGCAACGGCAGGGCCAGCCCGGCTGCGAGGAGAACTCGGTGCATGCCGCGAGTGTGCGGCCAGTCCTGCAGCTTGCTTCTACGCCCCCTGTGACGCAGTGCTCAGCGAAGGCTTGCGCGCAGGTGCAGCAGCATGTCGCCGACCATCGCGCGCAGGCCGAAGCGCGCCTGCCACCCCCAGTGCGCGCGCGCCACCGAGTCGTCGATGGAGCATGGCCAACTGGCCGCGATGCCCTGGCGGAAGTCGGGCGCGTAGTCGATCTCGAAGCCCGGCACCTGAAGGGCAATCTCGGCGGCGATCTCCGCCGGCGTGAAATCGCAACCGGCCAGGTTGTAGCTGCCGCGCTCCTGGATCTGCTCGGCGGGCGCGTGCATCAGCTCCAGCGTGGCGCGGATGGCGTCGTCCATGTACATCATGGGCAGGCGCTGGTCGGCCTGCAGGAAGCAGGTGTAGCGGCCGGTCTTGAGCGCCTGGTGAAAGATGTCCACCGCGTAGTCGGTGGTGCCGCCGCCTGGCGGGGTCTTCCAGCTGATGAGACCGGGGTAGCGCAGCGAGCGCACGTCCACGCCGTGCATGCGGTGGTACCAGGCGCACCAGCGCTCGCCGGCCTGCTTGCTGATGCCGTAAACGGTCGTCGGGTCCATCACCGTGTGCTGTGGCGTGTTCAGCTTGGGCGTCGTTGGGCCGAAGGCCGCGATGCTGCTGGGCCAGAACACGCGCGAGAGCTTGTGCGTGCGCGCCAGTTCCAGCACATTGAGCAGGCCCTTCATGTTCAGGTCCCAGGCCCACTGCGGGTGCTTCTCGCCGGTGGCGCTGAGCGCGGCAGCCAGCAGGTAGACCTGCGTCACCTGGTGGCGTTCGACGGCGGCGGTGAGCGCCGCGGCATCGGTGGCATCCAGCATTTCGTGGCGCAACTGCGGCACGCGACCGGTGGGCGCGATGTCGCTGGTGATGACGTTGGCGTCACCATGACGCTTGGCCAGCGCGACCGCCAGTTCGGTGCCGATCTGGCCGTTGGCGCCAACGATGAGGATCTTCTCGCTCATGCCGCTCACCCCTTGATCAGACCCAGCTCATGGCCGGCCTGCGAGAAGGCCGCCAACGCCTTCTTCAGGTGCTCGCGATCCAATGCCGCCGACAGTTGGGTGCGGATGCGCGCCTGGCCTTGCGGCACCACCGGGTAGAAGAAACCCACCGCGTACACGCCCAGCTCCAGCAGGCGGGCCGAAAGCTGCTGCGCCTTCACGGCGTCGTAGACCATCACCGGCACGATGGGATGGCTGCCGGGCTTGATGTCGAAGCCGGCAGCCGTCAGGCCCGCGCGCCAGAAGCGGGTGTTGTCTTCGAGCTTGTCGCGCAGCATCGTGCTGCACTCCAGCAGGTCGAGCACGGCCAGCGAGGCTCCGACGATGCTGGGCGCCAGGGTGTTGCTGAACAGATAGGGTCGCGAGCGCTGGCGCAGCAACTCCACCACCTCCTTGCGCGCCGCAGTGAAGCCGCCGCTGGCCCCCCCCAGCGCCTTGCCGAAGGTGCCGGTGATGAGGTCGATCTTGCCCCAGACGCCGCAATGCTCGGGCGTGCCGCGGCCGGTTCGGCCGAGGAAACCGCTCGCATGGCATTCGTCGATGCCCAGCAGCGCGCCGTGGCGGTCGCAGAGTTCGCGGATCTCGGCCAGCCGTGCGATGGTGCCGTCCATCGAAAAGACGCCGTCGGTGAAGACCAGCACATGGCGGGCGCCCTTGTCGCGCGCCTCCTTCAGGCAGCGCTCCAGGTCAGCCAGGTCGTTGTTCGCGTAGCGGTAGCGCTGCGCCTTGCACAGGCGGATGCCGTCAATGATGGAGGCATGGTTCAGCGCGTCGGAAATGATGGCGTCCTGCTCGCCCAGCAAGGGTTCGAATAGCCCGCCGTTGGCGTCGAAGGCCGCCGCATAGAGGATCGCGTCCTCGCAGCCGACGAAGGCCGCGATGCGTCGTTCCAGCTGCTTGTGGATGTCCTGCGTGCCGCAAATGAAGCGCACCGAGGACAGACCGAAGCCATGGCTGTCCAGGGCCTGGTGCGCCGCCTGCACCACCTGAGGATGGCTGGACAAGCCCAGGTAATTGTTCGCGCACAGGTTGATGAGCTCACGCCCGTCCTGGGTCTTCACCAGAGCCCCCTGCGGCGTCGTCATCACCCGTTCGCGCTTCATGAGGCCGGCAGCCTCGATGGACTGCAGCTCCTGCTGCACATGGGCGTAGAAATCGGCGGCGCTGGTCATGAAGAGGCTCCTCGGTCAGAATCCGATGAATCGAACGATGTTCACTATATCGAACGGTTGTCCACTATTGCAATGGCCAAATCCAACGACCCCCATCATGACCAGCCGCCCCGCATCGGTGAAGCCCTGGCGGCGCAGCGCGCCCAGGCGCGACTGACGCTGGACGAGCTGAGCCGCCGCGCCGGCGTCAGCAAGAGCATGCTCAGCCAGATCGAGCGCAGCCAGGCCAACCCAACGGTGGCGGTGGTCTGGCGTCTGGCACAGGCCCTGGGCGTCGAGCTGTCGGAGCTGCTGGTAGGCGCGCAGCGCGGTGCCCCTGGCGGCATCGAACTTGTCGGCGCGCATGGCATCCCCCAGCTGACCAGCCCGGACGGCTTGGCGCGCCTGCGCATCCTGGGCCCCATCGACCTGGCCGGCCAGTTCGAGTGGTACGAGTTGAACATCGCACCCGGTGGCGAGTTGGCCAGCGAAGGCCACGAGCCGGGTTCGCGTGAGCACCTGAGCGTGCTCTCCGGCAGCCTGCAGGTGCAGGCGGGCGACGCGCAGCAGACGCTCAAGCCCGGCGAGACCGCGCGCTACGCAGCCGATCAGGCCCACGCCATCCGCAACCCCGGCAGGCAGGCGGCGCTGGCGCTGCTGGTCGTGCTGCACGCCTGAGCTCGCCATGAGCGACGAAGTCTTCACCCTGCACGATGGTGAAGGCCTTCGCGCCCAGTTCAGCGCGCAAGGCGCACGCTGGTTGAGTTGCCGGGTGCTCGGTCGAGAGGTCTTGCTGGGTCCCGGCCGCGTGCAAGACCCCCCGCGCGAGCCGGGCATGCTGGGGGCGATCTGCGGCCGCTTCGCCGGTCGCATCGGCGAGGCACGCTTCACCCTTGACGGCCGTGAGCATCGGCTCCTGGCCAACGAAGGCAGCACCTGCCTGAACGGCGGCCCGGACGGCTTCCACCGCCGGCACTGGGCGGCGCGCCAACTCAGCGACCGGGAGCTGCGCCTCTCGCTGCACTCACCGGAAGGCGACCAGGGCTTTCCAGGCGCCGTCGACATCGAGCTGGCCTATCGCATCGACGCACCAGGTGAGCTGTCGCTGCACTGGGTGGCCCGCTCCAGCGAAGCCTGTCCGGTGAACCTGGTCAGCCGCACCTTCTTCAACCTGAACGGCAACCTATCCTCGGTGGTCGACCACCGCATCCGCCTGCCGGCTGAGAAAGTGCTGCCGGTCAACGACCGCTGGCTGCCGCTGGGCGATCCCCTGCCGGTGCAGGGCACGCGCTACGACCTTCGGGACTGGCGGCCGGTGCTGGCGCGTGACGGCCAGGGCTACGAACACTGCTTCGTCCTCGCCCCCGGCGCGTCGGTGGAAGTGGACTCCGGCGACCGCCAACTGCGCTTGCAGATACGCAGCACCTTGCCCGGTCTGGTGCTCGACACCGGACGCAGCCTGCATCGCGCACGCGCCGCGGATGGCCACACGCTCCCGCCATCCCCAGGGCTGGCCCTGCAGGCGCAGTACTGGCCGGATGGCCCCAACCATGAGGAGTGGCCTCAGTGCGTGGTGCGCCCCGGGCAACTGCTGGCGCATCGCGTTCGCTACAAGTTTTTCCGCCCCGCCATGCCCTGATGTCAGGATTCAGTATGCATTCTTCATGCATACTTCCTGACGACTACTTTAGGGATCCGCCATGGAAGCCACAGTGGCCGAACGCGGCCAGATCACCCTGCCCAAGGCGGTGCGCGATGCGCTCGGCCTGACCAAGGGCACGGTGCTGAAGGTGGAACTGGAGAGCGGCCGCATCGTGCTGCGCAAGAGCGTGGACGACGCGCTCTCGCGGGTGCGCGGGCGCTTCAAACTGCCACCTGGCGTGACCGCCGACGACATCATGCGCGAGCTGCGCGGTCGTGCGCCCGGCGATCCGCACGAGTTCTGATGATCGCGGTTGACACCTCGGTGCTCGTCGATCTGCTGGGCGAAAGCCTGCATGCCGAGGCCGCCACCAACTGCCTGCGCACCGCCATGTTGCAAGGCCCCGTCGTGGTCTGCGAAGTGGTGCTGAGCGAGGTGGTGGCCGGCTTTGGGCGCAGCGCCCAGCTGGTGGAGACGATCGACGAAATGGGCCTGAGCTTCTCCGCTCTCGAATCCCGATCGGCGGTGCGTGCCGGCGAGATGCAGCGGCGCTACAACGAACGCGCCAAGGCCGCCGGCAAGCGCCTAACCTCACCTCGCACCGTCCCGGACTTCCTCATCGGCGCCCATGCCCTGCTGCAATGTCAGGGCTTAATCACCCGCGACGCCGGTTTTTATCGAGACTACTTCAAAGGCCTGAAGGTCATCGTGCCTTCGGCTTGATCCCACCCCACCAGGAGCCCACCATGCTGCAAGCCTACCGACAACATGCCGCCGAACGCGCGGCACTCGGCATTCCGCCGTTGCCCCTCGATGCCAAGCAGGTTGGCGAACTGATCGAGCTGATCAAGAACCCGCCGGCCGGCGAGGACGCGTTCCTGGTCGATCTGCTGACCCACCGCGTGCCGCCCGGCGTGGACGATGCGGCCAAGGTCAAGGCCAGCTTCCTGGCCGCCGTGGCACACGGCGACCTGCAGGTGGCGCTCGTGAGCAAGACCAAGGCCACCGAGTTGCTGGGCACCATGGTGGGCGGCTACAACGTGCACCCCCTTATCGAACTGCTGGACGACGCCGAGGTCGCTGAGGTGGCGGCTGCGGGGTTGAAGAAGACCCTGCTGATGTTCGACTACTTCAACGACGTGGCCGACAAGGCCAAGGCCGGCAACGCCCACGCAAAGAGTGTGATGCAGAGCTGGGCCGACGCCGAGTGGTTCACCAGCCGCCCAGCCGTGGCCAAAAGCATCACCGTCACCGTCTTCAAGGTGCCGGGTGAGACCAACACCGACGACCTCTCCCCTGCGCCTGACGCCTGGAGCCGCCCGGACATCCCGCTGCACTACCTGGCGATGCTGAAGAACACCCGGCCGGATGCCGCCTTCAAGCCGGAGGAAGACGGCAAGCGCGGCCCGATGCAGTTCATCGAGGATCTGAAGTCGAAAGGCCACCTGGTGGCCTACGTGGGTGACGTGGTGGGCACCGGCTCGAGCCGCAAGTCGGCCACCAACTCGGTGATCTGGGCCACGGGCCAGGACATCCCCTTCGTGCCCAACAAGCGCTTCGGCGGCGTCACCCTGGGCGGCAAGATCGCGCCGATCTTCTTCAACACGCAGGAAGACTCGGGCTCGCTGCCCATCGAAGTGGACGTATCCAAGCTGGAGATGGGCGACGTCATCGAGGTGCTGCCCTACGACGGCAAGATCAACAAGAACGGCACCACCATCGCCGAGTTTTCGCTGAAGAGCCAGGTGCTGCTGGACGAGGTACAGGCCGGCGGCCGCATCAACCTCATCATCGGCCGCTCGCTCACCGCCAAGGCGCGCGAGTTCCTGGGCCTCCCCGCCTCCACCGCCTTCCGCCTGCCCGTGGCTCCGAAGGACACCGGCAAGGGCTTCACGTTGGCGCAGAAGATGGTCGGCCGCGCCTGCGGCCTGCCGGAAGGTCAGGGCATCCGCCCCGGCACCTACTGCGAGCCGCGCATGACCACCGTGGGCAGCCAGGACACCACCGGCCCCATGACCCGCGACGAGCTCAAGGACCTCGCCTGCCTGGGCTTCAGCGCCGATTTGGTGATGCAGAGCTTCTGCCACACCGCCGCCTACCCCAAGCCCGTGGACGCCAAGATGCACCGCGAGCTGCCGAACTTCATCAGCAGCCGCGGCGGCGTGTCCCTGCGCCCCGGTGACGGCGTGATCCACAGCTGGCTGAACCGTCTGCTTCTGCCCGACACCGTGGGCACGGGCGGCGACAGCCACACCCGCTTCCCCATCGGCATCAGCTTCCCGGCCGGTTCCGGCCTGGTGGCCTTCGGCGCCGCCACCGGCGTCATGCCCCTGGATATGCCCGAGTCGGTGCTGGTGCGCTTCAAGGGCCAGATGCAACCCGGCGTGACCCTGCGCGACCTCGTGCACGCCATCCCGCTCTACGCCATCAAGGCCGGGTTGCTGACCGTCGCCAAGGCCGGCAAGAAGAACATCTTCAGCGGCCGCGTGCTGGAGATCGAGGGCCTGCCCGACCTCAAGGTGGAGCAGGCCTTCGAGCTGAGCGACGCCAGCGCCGAGCGAAGCGCCGCCGGCTGCACCATCAAGCTGAACAAGGAACCCATCCTGGAGTACTTGCGCAGCAACGTGGTGCTGATGAAGAACATGATTGCCGACGGCTACGCCGATGCCAAGACGCTCAAGCGCCGCATTGAGAAGGTCGAGGCCTGGATGGCGCAGCCCGAGCTGCTCGAAGCCGATGCCGACGCCGACTACGCTGCAGTCATCGAAATCGACCTCGCCGACATCAAGGAACCCATCGTCTGCTGCCCGAACGACCCGGACGACGCCAAGTTCATGTCCGAAGTGGCCGGCACCAAGATCGACGAAGCCTTCATCGGCTCCTGCATGACCAACATCGGTCACTTCCGTGCCGCCGCCAAGCTGCTGGGTGGCGCGCGCGACATCCCGGTCAAGCTCTGGGTGGCTCCGCCCACCAAGATGGACCAGAGCGAGCTGATGAAGGAAGGCCATTACGCCGCCTTCGGCACCGCCGGTGCCCGCACCGAGATGCCGGGTTGCAGCCTGTGCATGGGCAACCAAGCCCAGGTGCGCGAAGGCGCCACGGTCATGAGCACCAGCACCCGCAACTTCCCCAATCGCCTGGGCAAGAACACCAATGTGTTCCTGGGCAGCGCGGAGTTGGCCGCCATCTGCTCCAAGCTCGGCCGCATCCCCACGCTGGCCGAGTACCACGAGGCCATGGGCATCATCAACAAGGATGCCGACAGCGTGTACCGCTACATGAACTTCGACCAGATCGAGGAGTACGCGGACACAGCCAAGGGTGTCACGGTCTGAGTCCTGCCGTTGCATGAAGGGGCCCGCTTCGGCGGGCCTTTTTCATGGCGAAGCCGCGGCTCCAGCGCCCAGCAAGTCTGCGAACGGCTCGCGCCAGGCGGTCAGGGCCAGCAGATGACGATCGCGCCTTGCCCCCCCCTTGGGCATTGGCGCGAACTGCATCAGGGCCACTCACCGCGTCAGAAGCTGGTCCATTCATCGTCGGCGACCTTGTGGGCCGCGCTGACCGGTGCATTGAGCCTGCCCATCGGCTTTTGGATCGACGCCGGCGGCGCCTTGGCTGCGGGGGCCTTGGCGGGCTTGCGCGAGACCACAGCGGTGCCGCCTGCGACCACGCCGCCGCGGGACGTCGAACGGATGCCTGCCAGCTTGAACATGCTCACGGCGGACAGCAAATCACCCGCTTGATTCCGAAGGCTCTCGGCCGCCGCAGCGCTCTGTTCAACCAGCGCAGCGTTCTGCTGCGTCGCCTGGTCCATCTGGCTGACCGCCTGCCCCACTTGCCCCACGCCAGTGCTTTGCTCCACCGAAGCCGAGCTGATCTCACCCACGATGTCGCTCACCCGACGGATGGAGCTCACCACTTCCTGCATCGTTGAGCCGGCCTGATCCACCAGGGCCGTGCCCTGCTCCACTCGCTCGACGCTCGCGCCAATCAGGCTCTTGATCTCCTTCGCCGCTTCCGCCGAGCGCTGGGCCAAGTTACGCACTTCACCGGCCACGACCGCAAATCCTCGACCCTGCTCGCCCGCCCGCGCCGCCTCCACGGCGGCATTCAGGGCCAGGATGTTGGTCTGGAACGCGATGCCATCGATGGTGCCGATGATGTCGCCGATGCGGCGAGAGCTGTCGCTGATCCCCTTCATCGTCTCCACCACTTGGCCGACCACCTCGCCCCCTTGGGCGGCGACGCCCGACGCAGCCTGGGCCAGTTGATTGGCCTGCTGCGCGTTGTCTGCGTTCTGGCGAACGGTGGTGGCCAGTTCCTCCATGGTCGCCGCCGTCAGCTGCAGCGAACTCGCCTGCTGTTCCGTGCGCTGGCTGAGGTCCTGGTTCCCCTGCGCGATCTGCGCGCTTGCCGTCGCCACGCTTTCCGCATTGCCTCGCACCTCCGCCACGACGCGAGCCAGCGCGGCTTGCATCTCCCCCATGGCGGCAACCAGTGGAGAAAACTCGTCGCGCGCAGAGTCCTTCACCGCAAGAGTGAAGTCTCCATCACGTACGCGTTCCGCAGTTGCACGAACTTCGCGCACGCGAGCACGCAAAGCCCCGCCCATGTACCAAGCCAAACCGACAAGCCCTGCGCCAATGAGGACCACCAAACTGATAAACACGTTACGGGTGTTCCCAGCATCTTTGCGCATGGAGTCGACGTCCGCCTGCAAGCTCGCCTCTTGATACTTCACCACGTCAGCAATCTTGGTCAGCCACTCGTTGCGCGCCGGAATCGTTCGCTCCACCAGGAAGGCGAAGGCATCGCCCGTTTCGGCGCGTTCGATGGCCTTGATCTTGATGATGTTCTCGGCCGCGACCGCCCAGAACTGCGCGGCGATTGGCTTCATCGCCGCCAGGCGCTGGCGTCCTCCATCGGTTGACAAGTTCTTCTCATACTCGGACATCAATGCCTCGATGCGCGCCTTCAATTGATCCGCGTCGGCCAGTGCGGCTGCACGCTCAGCCGCTGTGCGTGAAAGCATGGCATGGCGCAGTTGAAGTGAGGCTCGCGAGACGGCTAGCTCCACAGCCGCCATTCGCTGCAACTGCGGCACCCGGAGCACTTCAGTTCGTTCCGCCAGCTCGTCGATGCCATTCAGGTGAATGACGGTATACGTTGCGCCGCCAACCAAGGCAAGCATGACCAAGGCGACGGCAACGTACAGGCGATTCGCTAGGCCAAAGTTTGAGGATGAGTGCATTTCGCTGCGTCTCCAAAGTAGCTGTGCTTGGCGCGACCTGCAGATTCGCGCACAAATATCGTCGGTGCACCCTTACGCGTGGCGCGCGGCCCACAGGCTGTTCACGCCATGCCCAGGTCGGACAGCAGCGAGGCGATGTCGATCAGGATCAGCATTCGTGCGTTCGACCCCTGATCCAAGGTGACCATGCCCGTGACGTGACTCACGTCGATCGCGCCACCGACGGGGGGAGCCTTCCTGATCTGTGTCGTTTCCAGGGCCAGCACGTCGCTCACACCGTCCACCACCACGCCGACCGTGCGCGACTTCAGATTCAGCACCACCGTGACGGTGTTGCCATTGAAAGCCGGCTCCAGGCCAAAACGGCGCCGCAGGTCAACGATGGGCACGATGACGCCGCGCAGATTGGTGACGCCAAGCACGTACGCAGGGGAACCGGCCAAGCGAGTCGGCTGCTCGAATGTGCGGATTTCCTGCACGCACAGAATGTCAATGCCGTACGTTTCTCCACCCAGGCACAGGGTGAGCACTTCATGAAAGGCGTCCGGTGCGACCACCTGCGGTGACACTTCGAGCACATCCATCACACCAACTCCTTACTGATTTATTTGATTTAATTGTGCGCGAATCAAATCGCTAAAAACGTCTGAAGCTCATAGACATTGACCGGAATGCGGTGAACTTCACGATTCCGATTGAAACCGAGCTACCTGCCAAGCACGCACCATCGAAAAGGCCCGCCAGTGGCGGGCCTTGGAACGATGTGGGTAAGGTTCCTTAGCGCAAATCGAAGCGATCCAATTCCATCACTTTCACCCAGGCAGCAACGAAGTCCTGCACAAACTTCTCCGCTGCGTCGCTGCTGGCGTACACCTCGGCCAGGGCGCGAAGCTGGGAGTTGGAGCCGAACACCAGATCGGCCGTGGTGGCCGTCCAGCGGATCTCTCCACTGCGGCGGTCGCGACCTTCGAGCACGCCGTCCATGCTGGCGCGTGACCATTGCGTGCCCATGTCCAGCAAATTCACGAAGAAGTCATTGCTGAGCTGCTCCGGTCGATCGGTGAACACCCCGTGGCGCACACCGTCCGTGTTCGCGCCGAGCACACGCAGGCCTCCCACCAGCACGGTCATCTCTGGCGCACACAGGTTCAGCAATTGCGCGCGGTCCAGCAGCAGCTCGGCCGCATGAGCCTCCAAACCCGCCTTCGCAAAGTTGCGGAAGCCGTCAGCCTGCGGTTCGAGCACGGCAAAGGAAGATGCGTCCGTCTGCGCGCTACTGGCGTCCGTGCGGCCCGGGCGGAAGGGCACTCGCACCGCATGACCGCCCGCTCGCGCGGCCGCCTCGATGGCGGCCCCCCCCCGCGAGCACGATGAGGTCGGCCATCGAGATCTGGCCGCTCCCCTTGGCGTTGAACACGGCGCGCAGATGTTCCAGCTTGGCCAGGACCTGGGACAGCTCATCGGGCTGGTTCACTGCCCAGTCTTTCTGCGGTGCCAGCCGGATGCGAGCGCCGTTGGCGCCGCCGCGCTTGTCGCTTGCACGGAACGTGGAGGCCGATGCCCAAGCGGTGCGCACCAGCGCGCCGATGCCGAGCCCCGACTGCAGCACCATGGCCTTCAGCGCTTCCACCTCGGCCTCGCTCACCATCGGCTCGGTGGGTGCGGGGACCGGGTCCTGCCAGATGAGTTCTTCCTGGGGCACCAACTTGCCCAAGTAGCGGCTGCGCGGTCCCATGTCACGGTGGGTGAGCTTGAACCAGGCGCGGGCGAAGGCGTCGGCGAAGGCCGCCGGGTCGCGGTGGAAACGACGCGAGATCTTCTCGTAGGCCGGATCGAAGCGTAGCGACAGGTCGGCCGTGGTCATCATCGGCGGCGCCTTCTTGTTGGGGTCGTGCGCGTCGGGGATCAGGTGCTCCGGCTTGCAGTTTTTCGGCGTCCACTGGTGGGCGCCAGCCGGGCTCTTGGTCAGTTCCCACTCGTAGCCGAACAGCATGTCGAAGTAGCCGTTGTCCCAGGTGGTCGGGTTGGGCTTCCAGGCCCCTTCAATGCCGCTGGTGGTGGTGTGCACGCCCTTGCCGGAGCCGAACCGGTTCTTCCAGCCCAGGCCCATCTCTTCCAGCGCCGCGGCTTCGGGCTCAGGGCCGACCAGCGTCGGATCGCCCGCGCCATGTGCCTTGCCGAAGGTGTGGCCACCAGCCACCAGCGCCACCGTCTCTTCGTCATTCATGGCCATTCGGGCAAAGGTTTCGCGAACGTCGCGGCCCGAAGCCACCGGGTCTGGCTTGCCATCCGGGCCTTCGGGGTTGACGTAGATGAGACCCATCTGCACAGCGGCCAGCGGGTTGGCCAGTTCGCGCTCGCCGCTGTAGCGCTGGTTGCCCAGCCAACGGCTCTCCGTGCCCCAGTGGATGTCCTTCTCGGGTTCCCACACGTCCACCCGGCCACCGGCAAAGCCGAAGGTCTTGAAGCCCATGCTCTCCAGCGCCACGTTGCCGGCTAGGACCATCAGATCGGCCCAGGAGATCTTGGCGCCGTACTTTTGCTTGATCGGCCACAGCAGGCGGCGGGCCTTGTCCAGGTTGCCGTTGTCCGGCCAGGAGTTCAGCGGGGCGAAGCGTTGCGTGCCGTTGCCCGCACCACCCCGTCCGTCATGGATGCGGTAGGTGCCCGCCGAGTGCCAGGCCATGCGGATGAAAAGCCCACCGTAGTGGCCCCAGTCCGCCGGCCACCAGTCCTGCGAGTCGGTCATCAGCGCCTTCAGGTCGGCCACCAGTGCGTCGAGGTCTAGGCTGCAAAAGGCGGCGGCGTAGTCGAACCCCTCCCCCATCGGGTTGCCAGCCGGCGCACGCTGGTGGAGCAGGTCCAGGTTGAGTTGCTGGGGCCACCAATCGCGGTTGCTGCGCGCGCCAAGAGTTGCCATGTTGGGCGCGGCGGAGCCGGCGTGGAAGGGACAACGGGCGTCGTTTGACATAGAAATCTCCTATGCAAGTTGATATTTGCATAGCGACTCTAGGCGCGCACCGCCTCCGCGGCTAATCAGGCTTTGCAATGGCAGCCATAGCCGCCGGTGCTTCGACGCGCCCTTGCCCGAGGCGCCCACCCAGGCTCATGCCTTGCTGCTGTGCCCAAGCTTCCAGCAGCGGCGCCAAAGCCCCGAGTTGCTCGGCCAGCGCATCGCGCACGGTGTCCACCACCACCTGGGTGGCGCGATCGATCTCGATATGCACGGCATCGCCCACGGCCTTAGCCACAAAGGTGGTCATGCGCAGGGTCTCGGGGATCAGCCAGACCTCGAACCAGCCCGAGCCGTCGGCCTCCCGGTGGGCCTCGGCCACCGTGAGGCTGCAGCCGTTCACGCCCACATACCCCTTGGCGAAGACGTAGCGCATCCAGGGCGCGGGCAGCGCCAAGCGAATCACGTGGTTGTTGGCGTCTGGGTGGCGAATATCGGAGATGCGCGCGCTGGCATCAACATGCCCGGAAAGCGGGTGCCCGCCGATCTCGGCTCCATCCTTGGCAGCACGCTCGACGTTCAGTCCGTCGCCCAAGGCCAACTGGCCCAGGGTGGTGAGCCGCAAGGTCTGCGCCATCACATCGAAGCAGGCGCGATCCGGCGCGGGGCGCTCGGTCACGGTCAGGCAGACGCCGTCGCTGGCCACGCTGGCGCCGATGGCCAGTTCCGCATCGAAGCCCGGCGGCAGTGCCAGCTCGAAGCGGCGCAGGCCTTCGCGATCCTCGATGGCCGCGACGCGCGCCACCCCTTGCACGATGCCGGTGAACATGCTCAGCCCTCCAGCTTTTTCTGCAGGGCCGGCAGGCCGACGGTGAGGCTGCCATCCGCCCACTCCACCACCGGCCGCTTGATCAGCGAGGACTGCGTGGCCATCAGCGCCAGCGCGCCGGCTTCATCCACCGCGAGCGCCTGCTGCGCCGTGTCGAGCTTTCTCCAGGTGGTGCCGGCGCGGTTCAACAGTTGCTGCCACTCCGCCTGACCCGCCCAGGCCTTGAGCTGCGGCACGGTGGGCGCCTGCTTCTTGAAGTCGATGAACTGGTGATCGACGCCAGCCGCAAGCAGCGCCGCGCGCGCCTTCTTCACCGAGTCGCAATTGGGAATGCCGTAGAGCTTCATGGGGGACTTGAGAATGTGGGCGTGATTGTCAGGCTGCACCCCACCCTCATCGCCTTTCCCGACCCCGCCCGGGCCCTGGGGCCTGACAGCGACGCACCGGGCCTGCTGGCGGTGGGCGGTGACCTGCGGCCCGAACGCCTGCTGGCCGCCTATGCCAAGGGAATTTTTCCCTGGTACGGCGAAGACCAGCCTCTGCTCTGGTGGAGCCCTGACCCACGCATGGTCCTGCAGACCTCGAACTTCAAACTGCACCCCTCGCTCAAGAAGACCTTGCGCCGCTTCCTGCGCACGCCGGGCTGCGAGCTGCGCGTGAACCACGACCCCGCCGCCGTGCTTGCAGCCTGCGCCGGGACACCACGCGACGGGCAGGCGGGCACCTGGATCACCGCCGAGATGCAGCAGGCCTATGGCGAACTGGCGCGCCAGGGCGTGGTGAACAGCATCGAGACCTGGGTGGGCGGCCGCCTGGTGGGCGGGCTTTACGGCCTGATGCTGGGGCGCATGTTCTTCGGCGAGTCGATGTTCAGCCACGCCACCGACGCCTCGAAGATTGCCCTCGCCTATCTCGTCGCCCTGTGCCGGCGCGACGGGATTCCCTGGATCGACTGCCAGCAGAACACCCGCCATCTGGCCAGCCTGGGCGCTGGCGAGGTCAGCGGCGCAGCGTTTCGCCAGCACCTGGCCGCGCATGTCCTGATGCCGCCCCCGCCACGCTGGACCTACGATGCCGAGGCCTGGACACAGATTCTCAAGTGACGCAGCTCAAGGACCTTCCGTTCACCCAGGTGCAGTTCTATGCCACTGCACCCTATGCCTGCAGCTACCTGGAAGGGCGCATGGCGCGGTCCTTGGTCGCCACGCCCAGTCACCTGGTGCATGCGGACGCCTACTCCCGCCTCGTCACCGAAGGCTTTCGCCGCTCGGGCCTGTTCACCTACCGCCCCGCCTGCGAGCACTGCCAGGCCTGCGTGCCGCTGCGCGTGCCGGTGGCCACGTTCAAGCCCAGCCGCAGCCAGCGCCGCGCCTGGGTGCAGCACCAATCGCTGCAGGCCCGCGTCATGCGCCTGGGCTACAGCGCCGAGCATTACGCGCTCTACCTGCGCTACCAGGCCGCCCGTCACAGTGGCGGCGGCATGGACCAGGACAGCGTGGATCAATACAGCCAGTTCCTGCTGCAAAGTCGCGTGAACTCGCGGCTCGTCGAATTCCGCGACGCGGCCGGCCTGCTCAAGATGGTCAGCATCCTGGACATGCTCAGCGACGGGCTGTCGGCCGTCTACACCTTCTACGAGCCCGAGGACGAGGCCAGCTACGGCAGCTATTGCATCCTATGGCAGCTCGAGCAGACGCGGCAGCTCAAGCTGCAGCACCTGTACCTGGGTTACTGGATCGAGGCCAGTCCGAAAATGTCCTACAAGGCGAAGTTCCGCCCCTGCCAGGTGCTGCGCAACGGCGCGTGGACGGCGCTGTGAACGATCAGCACTGATCGCTGGCGCGGCGCCGCGTCGGCGTGCTGAGCAAGTCTGCGGCGCTCATGCGCTCCCAGCCGCTGGCCCGCCACAGCGCTCGTGTCTCGGCCGTTTCCTGCACCAGCAGCGCATGCAGCAAGGGCGCAGCCGGGGTTTCGTGCGGATTGCGCAGCAGCACCAGGCGCTGCGCGCCGTCTTCCTCCAGACGGGCCAACCAATCCAGACGCTGCAAGGTCTCCAGCAGGGGCTCCAATTGCAGGGGGTCGATCCGCAAGACTTGCGCCAACGCACGCTTGCTTGCCCCGGCCGCGCCGCGCTGGTGGCGCAGCCACAGCTCGCGGATCACGCCCAGCGCCAACTCCAGCTCCAAACCGGGCCGCGGCGCACGCTGCAACAGGCCCTGGGTCAACCCCGGCGCATTGGCCGCCAGCAGCGCGCCCAGCAGCACGATCACCCAGCCCAGGTAGAGCCAGATCAGGAAGATCGGCAGCGTGGCAAAGGCCCCGTAGAGCGTGGCGTAGGTCGGCACCTGCTTGAGCCACAGGGCCAGCCCTGCTTTAGCCAGCGCAAAGGCCGCCGCCACGAAAAGCCCGCCCAAGAGCGCATGGCGCCAGCGCACATGCGTGTTCGGCACGAAGTGGTAGAGCCCCGCCACCAAGAGCATGAGCACGCCGAACTGGATCGTCTCCAGCAGGGTCTCGACGCCGCCGGGCAGTCGCGCCACCAGCCCTTCGCCGGCGCTCACCAGGTAGCTGGTGATGGCCAAGCTGGCACCCAGCGCCAACGGGCCCAAGGTGAGCATGGCCCAGTACACCAGTACGCGCTGCGCCATGGGGCGCGGTCGGTTCACGCGCCAGATGGCGTTGAGCGTGCGGTCGATGGTCAGCATCAACGCCAGCGCCGTGAAACCCAGCACCAACGCCCCCACCGTGCCGATGCCCTTGGCCTTTCCCGCGAACTGCGTGAGCGTGCGCAGCACCGGGCGTGCGATGTTGTCGGGCACCAGGTTCGACAGGAAGTACTGTTCCAGCGCCTTCTGGAAGCTGGCGAACATGGGAAAGGCGGTGAACAGCGCCAAGCCAAGCACCAGGAGCGGCACCAGCGAAATCAGGGTGGTGAAGGTCAGCGAGCCAGCGGTCTGGCCCAGGCGCAGGTCGGTGAAGCGCAGCTGCAGCCCGGCGAGGGTCTGGCGCCAGGGCCAGTCCTGCAAGCCGCGCACGAAACCCAGCAGCAGACGCAGCAGCGCGTGCCGGCGCAGCAGTCGGAACGAAAACATCGCGGCAGTGTAGGGATCGGACAATGCAAGCCATGACCGAGCTCTCGACTGCTTCCCCTTCCGCCCCCCTGCGCACCAAGCCCAGCACCACCGAGCGCCTGAGCCGAAACCTCAGCCTGGCGCTCTTGCTCGGTTTGATCGCGCTCGTGGCCGGGCGTGAGCTGGCCGGCGGCGGCTCCGCCTGGTGGACGCTGAAGGCCCTGCCCCTGCTGCCCGCCCTGCCCGGCCTGTGGCGCTACCGGCTCTACACCTACCGTTGGCTGTCGTTGCTGGTCTGGCTGTACGTGGGCGATGCCGCGCTCTTGCTCGGCGAAACACGCGGCGCCTCGCTCTGGGGTGGCGTTCAGCTGCTGGTGGCCGTGGGCCTGTTCGCCAGTTGCAGCGCGCACATCCGCCAGCGCCTGGCGGCCGCCAAGGCGGCTCAGCCTTGAGCCTGCTGCTCGACACCCTGCGCGCCCAATTCGGCAGCGCGCAGGTGCTGACGGGGCCGGATGCCGCGCCGTTTGAGCGCGACTGGCGGGGCCAGTTCCCGGGGCAGGCGCGCGCCGTGCTGCTGCCGCGCTCGCGCGAGGAGGTGCAGGCCATGCTGCGCCGCACCGCTGAGTTCGGCGTGGACATCGTGCCCCAGGGCGGCAACACCGGCCTGGTGGGCGGTTCCACACCGAACGACAGCGGCCGGGAGCTGGTGCTGAGCCTGAAGCGCATGAACGTGATCCACCGCGTGAACACCGGCGACCTCAGCGTGCATGCTGAAGCCGGCTGCGTGCTGGCCATGCTGCAGCACGAGGTGCAGGACTACGGCGCGCTGTTCCCGCTTTCACTGGCCAGCGAAGGCAGTGCCACCCTGGGCGGAGTGCTCGCCACCAATGCCGGCGGCACCCAGGTGCTGCGCTGGGGCAATGCCCGCGAGCTCTGCCTGGGCCTGGAGGTGGTGCTGGCCGACGGCACCCTGCTGAGCGACCTGGACGGCCTGCGCAAGGACCATCGCGGGCTGAACCTGCGCGACCTGTTCATCGGCAGCGAAGGCACGCTGGGCGTGATCACCGCCGCCGTGATGAAGCTGGTGCCCGCGCCGCGCATGCGCTTGGCGGCCTGGTTGACTCTGGCATCGCTGTGCGACGTGCTGCACCTCTTCCGCAGCGCCCGCTACCACCTCGGCGAGTCGCTGTCTGGCTTCGAGTTGATGAATGCTTCTGTGCAGGCGCTGCTGGAACCGGCGCTGCCGGTTCGATCCGCCCCTTGGGCCGTCTTGCTGGAGCTGAGCAGCGGGCAGGAGGAGGAGCGTTTGCGCAGCCAACTGGAAGCCTGGCTTGCTCACGAACTGGCCATGAATCCGCAGCGCCCGCGCTTCCTGGACGCCGTCATCGGCCAGTCCGAGGCCCAGTTCGCGCAGCTCTGGGCCTTGCGCGAGTCGATTCCCGAGCGCCAGACCCGCGCCGGCGGCAACCTCAAGCACGACATCAGCTTGCCGCTGGACGTCATGGAGGCCTTTCTGGCGGCGGTCGAACCGGCGCTTCAGGCGGTGGTTCCGGGATTACGCCCCCAAGTCTTCGGCCACGCGGGTGACGGCAATCTGCACTTCAATCTGGCGCCACCACCGGGCATGGGACTGCCCGAGCTGCGCGAGCGCCATGGCGAGGCGCTGACGCGCTGCGTCTTTGACCACGTGGCGCTACACGGCGGCAGCTTCAGCGCCGAGCACGGCATCGGCCGGCTGCGCCGGGAAGAACTGGCTCGCACCCTCGCGCCCGAGCGCCTCGAATGGATGCGCCGGGTCAAGGCACTGTTCGACCCTGACAACCGGCTGAATCCCGGTCGAGTGCTTTAGCGCTTCCTAAGAACCACCGAACCAATTGAGTAGCCGGCGCCAAACGAGCAGATCACCCCGAGCTCGCCGCGGGCGAAGTCAGCGCTGTGCTCGTGGAAGGCGATGATGGAACCGGCACTGGCGGTGTTGGCCCATTCGTCGAGGATGATGGGCGCGACTTCGCTGCCCGCCTCGGCGCCCACCAGCTTCTTGATGACCAGCTGGTTCATGCCCAGGTTCGCCTGGTGCAGCCAATAGCGGCGCACGCCGCTCGGCTCGATGCCAAGCTGCTGCAAGTGCGCCTCGATGTGGGCGGCCGCCATGGGCACCACTTCCTTGAACACTTTGCGGCCCTCCTGGCGGAAGGTCTTGTCGCGCTCCTGCCAGTTGCTGTCCTCGCAGCGGTTCATGAAGCCGAAGTTGTTGCGGATGTTGTTGCTGTACTGCGTGGCCAACTGCGTGCCGAGCACCGCGAAACCTTGGCAGGCCGGCACGTCGGTGGCAGCCTGCACCAGCACGGCCGTGCAGGTGTCGCCGAAGATGAAGTGGCAATCGCGGTCGCGCCACTCCAGGTGCGCCGAGGTGATCTCGGGACTGACCACCAGCGCGCAGCGAGCGGTGCCGCAGCGCACGGCATTGACCGCCTGCTCGATGCCGAAGGTGGCCGAGGAGCAGGCCACGTTCATGTCATAACCGAAGCCCTTGGCACCCAGCAGGGCCTGGATCTCGCAGGCCATCGCCGGGTAGGGGCGCTGCATGTTGGCGCTGGCGCAGTACACGGCGTCGATCTGCGAGGGCTCGATGCCGGCCTCGCGGCAGGCGGCACGTGCCGCCTCGCCGGCCATCTCGGCCATCACGCTCCATTGGTCGTCGGGACGGGCGGCAATTCGCGGGTACATGCGCGCCGGGTCCAGCACACCGTCTTTGTCCATCACATAGCGGTTCTTGATGCCGCTGGCCTTCTCGATGAACTCGACGCTCGAAGGCGTCAGGGCGGCCACGCTACCCGCAGCAATCGCTTCGGCGTGCTCGGCGTTGAAGCGTTCGACGTAGGCGTTGAAGGACTGCACCAGCTCTTCGTTGCTGATGCGATGCGGCGGCCGGTACAAGCCGGTGCCGCTGATGACGGCTTCGATCATGGGGGGCGTCTCCTGAAGCGCGGCAGTGTAGTGAGCGCCTATCCTGCCGCCCTCCATGCAAGCCTCTACTCTGCTGCTCCAACAAGCCCAAGCCTGGCTGCGTCAAGGCCGGCCAGACCAGGCCCTGGCCACCTGCGCCATGCTGCTCCAACTCAAGCCCGGCCTTGCCGAGGGCCTGCAGCTGCGCCAGCAGGCGCTGATGCAACGCGCCGGGCAGCTTGAAGCGCTGGGCCAAGTTCAGGCGGCCGCCGAGGCCTTTCTTGCCGCCGCCCGTGCTGCGCCGAATCAAGCCCTGGCCTGGGAGGGCGCGGCGCGGCAGCTGTACCGCTTGAACCGCCTGCCCGAGGCCGAACAAGCCCAGCAGCGCGGCTGTGCGCTCGATCCCAGCCTCTGGGCCGACGGTCGCATCGGCCATGTGCGCAGCCGCTCCAAGGCTTTGAACCAGCCAGACGCCCCCACGCTGGCCGCCTGCCGTCCCGGTGAAGCCTTGGCCGATGCCGCCGCGCTGCAAGCCGCCGTGGCCGAACGCGAGCTGGTGGTGCTGGACGACTTCCTTCCCGACCCCATGGCCTGGCGCACCCACGCGCTGACGCTGCCCTTCGACAAGCCCCGCAGCGACCAGGTCAACTACCCAGGCGTGCAGACCCTGGGCCAAGTTGTCGCGCCAGAGTGGCTGCAGCGCATGGCCGATGCACTGGGCAGCGACCTCAAATGGGCCTGGCCCGGCCATGGCGCCTTCCGCCTCAGCCCGGCCGGCTCCCTGGCGCGGAGCGACATCCACACCGATCTCGACCAGGGCGCAGCCTACGCCGGCGTGCTTTACCTGAGCCTGCCCGAGCACTGCCATGGCGGCACGTCCTTCTGGCGCCAGCGCGGCACCGGCTGGGTGCAGCAGCCCAGCCCGGCGCAACTGGCCGCCAGCGCCTGGGGCACGCGCGAGGCCTTCGACCGCAGCCTCAGCGCCGAGGCGTCCGACGGCAGCGGGCACGAAGCCCTGGCCGCCGCCCGGGCTGGCTGGGAGCTCTTGTTCGAGGTCGGCATGCGCTTCAACCGGCTCATCCTCTACCGGGCCGATTTCTTCCACGCCGTCAGCCAGGTGTTCGGCCAGGGGCTTGAAGACGCGCGCCTGGTGCAGCTGTTCTTCTTCGAGCCCTTGGGACGGCCCTCCTAGAATCGGTGCCATCTCCGGGGCAGGCTGCGCAGGCACCCTGCCCCGCTTTCTTTTGCCGCCTTGCCCGTCATGACCGAACTCGCCAAGTCCTTCGAACCCGCCGCCATCGAAGCCCAATGGGGCCCGACCTGGGAGCAAGAGGGCCGCTACGCCCCGACGCTCGACGCCAGCAAGCCCTCGTTCTGCATCCAGCTGCCGCCGCCGAACGTGACTGGCACGCTGCACATGGGCCACGCGTTCAACCAGACCATCATGGACGCGCTGACCCGCCGCCACCGCATGCAGGGGCACAACACCCTGTGGGTGCCGGGTACCGACCACGCGGGCATCGCCACGCAGATCGTGGTGGAGCGGCAGCTGCAGGAGCAAGGCCTCTCGCGCCACGACCTCGGCCGGCCGGCCTTCATCGGCAAGGTCTGGGAGTGGAAGGAGGTCAGCGGCAACACCATCACGCAGCAGATGCGCCGCATGGGCGCCAGCGTGAGCTGGTCGCACGAGTACTTCACCATGGACGAGAAGCTGTCCACGGTGGTCACCGAGACCTTCGTGCGCCTGTACGAGGAAGGCCTGATCTACCGCGGCAAGCGCCTGGTGAGCTGGGACCCGGTGCTCAAGTCCGCCGTGTCCGACCTGGAGGTCGAGAGCGAGGAGGAAGACGGGCACCTGTGGTCGATCGCCTACCCGGTGGAGGGCTCCGACGAGAAGCTGGTCGTTGCCACCACCCGACCGGAGACCATGCTGGGTGACACCGCGGTGATGGTGCACCCCGAAGACGAACGCTTTGCCCACCTCGTGGGCAAGCAGGTGCGCCTGCCGCTGTGTGACCGGCTGATTCCGGTGATCGCCGACGCCTACGTGGACAAGGCCTTTGGCACTGGCGTGGTGAAGGTGACGCCGGCGCACGACACCAACGACTACCAGGTGGGCCTGCGCCATGGCCTGCCGATGCGGACCATCTTCACGCTGGAGGCCAAGGTCAACGACGACGCGCCCGAGCCCTACCGCGGCCTGGACCGCTTCGTCGCGCGCAAGAAGGTGCTGGCCGACCTGGAGGCGCTGGGCCTGTTGGTGGAGACCAAGAAGCACAAGCTGATGGTGCCGCGCTGCGCGCGCACCGGCCAGGTGATCGAGCCCATGCTGACCGACCAATGGTTCGTGGCCACCACGAAGCCGGGCCGCAGCGGCAAGAGCATCGCCGATGGCGCCATCGAGGCCGTGGCATCGGGCGAGGTGAAGTTCGTGCCCGAAAACTGGGTCAACACCTACAACCAGTGGATGAAGAACATCCAGGACTGGTGCATCAGCCGCCAGCTCTGGTGGGGCCACCAGATTCCGGCCTGGTACGACGAGGAAGGCCAGGTCTACGTGGCGCGCTCGGAAGCCGAAGCGCAAGCCCAAGCGCCGGGCAAGACCCTGAGCCGCGACCCCGACGTGCTCGACACCTGGTACAGCTCGGCCCTGGTGCCCTTCTCCACCCTGGGGTGGCCGGCCAAGACCGTGGAGCAGGACCTGTTCCTGCCCAGCTCGGTGCTGGTGACGGGCTACGACATCATCTTCTTCTGGGTCGCCCGGATGATCATGATGACCAAGCACTTCACCGGCCAGGTGCCCTTCCGCCATGTCTACATCCATGGCCTGGTGCTCGATGCACAAGGCAAGAAGATGAGCAAGAGCGAAGGCAATGTGCTCGACCCAGTGGACCTGATCGACGGCATCGCACTCGCCCCGCTGCTCGACAAGCGCGTGCAGGGCCTGCGCAAGCCCGAGACCGCGCCGCGCGTGCGCAAGCTCACCGAGCAGGAGTTCCCCGAAGGCATTCCCGGCTACGGCGCCGATGCGCTGCGCTTCACCTTCGCGGCCCTGGCGACCTTGGGCCGCACGCTGAACTTCGACGCCAAGCGCTGCGAGGGCTACCGCAACTTCTGCAACAAGCTGTGGAACGCCACGCGCTTCGTGCTGATGAATTGCGAGGGCCAGGACACCGGTCTGGTGGAGCACCCGGGCGGGGTCTGCCCGCCGGGCTTCAACCACTTCAGCCCGGCCGACCGTTGGATCGTCAGCCGACTGCAGCGCGTGGAAGCGGCGGTGGCCGAGGGCTTCGACAGCTTCCGCCTAGACCTGGTGGCCAACGCGCTCTACAGCTTCGTCTGGGACGAGTACTGCGACTGGTACCTGGAGATCGCCAAGGTGCAGCTTCAGGAGGCCAAGGCCGCTGGCAACGAGCCGGCTGCGCGCGGCACCCGCCGCACGCTGATCCGCGTGCTGGAGACCGTGCTGCGACTGCTGCACCCCATCACGCCCTTCATCACCGAAGAGCTCTGGCAGGTGGTGGCCGTGGTGGCGGACCGCAAGAAGCCCGATGACGGCCACCGCCTCATCAACGCCCCCTATCCGGTGGCCGAGAAGGGGCGCATCGACCCGGAGTCGGAAGCCTGGATGGAGCGCCTGCAGGAAGCGGTGGGCGTATGCCGCTCTCTCCGCGGCGAGATGAAACTCAGCCCGGCCGAGCGCGTGCCCCTGCTGATGACCGGCGACACCGCCTTCCTGCTGCAGGCCGCGCCGCTCTTGAAGAACCTCGCCAAGCTCAGCGACTTGCGCGCGCTGGACGACGCAGCCTTCCAGGAGGCCAGCCAGCTGGCCCCGGTGCTGGTGCTGGGCGATGCGCGCCTCGCCCTGGAAGTGAAGATCGACCTGGAGGCCGAACGCGCCCGCGTGGCCAAGGAAGTCGCGCGCCTTGACATCGAAGTGACCAAGGCCAAAGGCAAACTGAGCAACGAGAGCTTCGTGGCGCGGGCGCCCGAGGCCGTGGTGGCGCAGGAGCGGCAACGCCTCGCCGACTTTGAACAACAACTGGCGCAGCAGCGCGCCATCCTGGAGAAGCTCGCATGACCGTTCAGCAAGTCACCAAGGCCGTCTTTCCGGTGGCCGGTCTGGGCACCCGCTTCCTGCCTGCCACCAAGGCGCAGCCCAAGGAAATGCTGCCGGTGGTGGACAAGCCGCTGATCCAGTACGCGGTGGAGGAAGCCTATGCGGCGGGCGTGCGCGAAATGATCTTCGTCACCGGTCGCCACAAGCGCCCGATCGAAGACCACTTCGACATGACCTACGAACTCGAGGTGGCGCTGGAGCAGGCCAACAAGCGCGAATTGCTGGAGGTGGTGCGCTCGGTCAAGCCCGACGACATGGAGTGCATCTACGTGCGGCAGGCGCAGGCCCTGGGCCTGGGCCATGCGGTGCTGTGCGCGCAGCGACTGATCGGCACCGATCCCTTTGCCGTGCTGCTGGCCGACGACCTGATGGTCGGGGAGAAGCCCATCCTGCAGCAGATGACCGAGCAATTCGCCGAGTGGCAGGCCAGCATCATCGCCGTGCAGGAAGTGCCCGCCGAGCACACGCGGCGCTACGGCATCGTGGCCGGCACCGAGGTCAATGAGCGCCTGATGGACGTGAACCGCATCGTCGAAAAGCCCGCGCCCGAGGTGGCACCGAGCCGCCTGGGCGTGGCCGGCCGCTACATCCTGACGGCCGGCGTGCTGCGCGAGATCGCCAACCAGCCGCGCGGCGTCGGTGGCGAGATCCAGCTCACCGACGGCATCGCCGGCTTGCTGCGCCGCGAGAAGGTGTTCGCTTACCGGTACGAGGGCCGACGTTACGACTGCGGCAGCAAGGAAGGTTTCCTGGAAGCCAACGTGGAGTTGGCCCTCGCCCACCCGCAACTCGGGCCGGGCTTCCGCGACTTCCTCAAGGGCCTCAGTCTTTGAGTGGAATCAGCGGCTGCGGCGCCAGTACTGCATCAGCAGGTAGGCGCCCAGCATGCCGCCCAGGTGGGCGAAGTGGGCCACGCCGCCAGCGCCCATCAAACCGAGCACCAATTCCAACGCACCGAACACCGCCACAAAGACCTTAGCCTTCATCGGGATGGGCGGGAACAGCGGCATGATCACGCGGTTCGGAAACAGCATTCCGTAGGAAAGCAGCAGCCCGAACAGCGCGCCCGAGGCGCCCACCGTCGGCCGCACCACACCCATGCTGCCGATCAGCAATTGCACCGCGGCCGCCGCCAGCACGCTGACAAGCAAGAGCTGTGCATACCGCCTGGGGCCCCACACGCGCTCCAACTCGCTGCCGAACATCCACAGGCCCAGCATGTTGAAAAACAGATGCACCGGGTCGCCGTGCAGGAAGCCGTAGCTGACCATCTGCCAGGGCATGAAGGCCCCGCTGTGCAGCGGCCAGAGCGCCAACCACAGTTGCAGCGCCGGCACCAGCAGGCTCAGGCAGAACATGCCCACGCAGGCCAGCAACAGAGCCTTGGTGACGGGTGGCATCGGGGGCATCGGGGGGTCGGCGCGAGTGGCAAAAAGGCCGGCGAGTGTAGGGCGCTGCCACGATTGGTGCCCCGGGCCAGACTCGAACTGGCACGCCTTGCGGCGGCGGATTTTGAATCCGCTACGTCTACCGATTTCGTCACCGGGGCTGGGACAGGCATCGCCTGCTCCGAAGGGGCGCGATTCTGCCATGCGAATGCTCAGGCTTCGCGCGCACCGCACAATCTCCCGCCATGAATGCATCGCCCCGCTACAAGACCCTCGAAGACAGCATCGGGGGCACGCCGCTGGTTCGCCTGCAACGCCTGCCTCAGGCCCTGATCGCGGACTTCGAGGCGCGCGGCAATGTGATCCTCGGCAAGCTCGAAGGCAACAACCCAGCCGGATCGGTGAAGGATCGCCCGGCCATCAGCATGATCCGACGCGCCGAGGAGCGCGGCGAGATCCAACCGGGTGACACGCTGATCGAAGCCACCAGCGGCAACACCGGTATCGCGCTGGCCATGGCTGCGGCCATCAAGGGCTACCGCATGCTGCTGATCATGCCGGAGGACCTGTCCATCGAACGCGCGCAGACCATGAAGGCCTTCGGCGCCGAGCTGATCCTCACGCCACGCAGCGGCGGCATGGAATACGCCCGCGACCTGGCCGACCAGATGCAGCAGCAGGGCAAGGGCAAGGTGCTCGACCAATTCGCGAACGCCGACAACCCGCGCGTCCACTTCGAGACCACCGGCCCCGAGATCTGGGCCGACACCGAAGGGCGCATCACCCACTTCGTGAGCGCCATGGGCACCACCGGCACCATCACCGGCGTGTCGCGGTACTTGAAGTCACAGAACCCGGCAGTGCGCATCGTCGGCGCGCAGCCTCAGGAAGGCTCTCGCATTCCTGGGATCCGCAAGTGGCCCGAGGCCTACCTGCCCAAGATCTACGACCCGAGCGGGGTCGACGAACTGGTGCTGGTGAGCCAGCAGGATGCCGAGGACATGGCACGGCGACTGGCGCGGGAGGAAGGCCTGTTCTGCGGCATCTCGGCGGCCGGCGCCTGCTGTGTGGCGCTGTCCCTGGCGCGCACGGCGAAGAACGCGACCATCGTGTTCGTCGTCTGTGATCGCGGCGACCGCTACCTGTCTACCGGCGTGTTTCCCGCATGAAGGCCACGGCCCCCAGTCTCCCTACGGTCGCCACCCCCCAGGGGGGCGCACCGGCCTTGGGGCGGCCCTGCGGCCGTCCTGCCCCGTGATCCCCCGTTTCTGCCCCAGCTGTGCGGCGCCCCTGGCACTGCGCACCGAGCAGGAAGACGGTGGCCCCAAGGAGCGCCTGCGTTGCACTGCCTGCGACTACACGCACTGGAACAACCCGGTGCCGGTGCTGGCCGCGGTGCTGGAGTGCGTGGATCGCGAAGGCCAACTTCTGTTGGCGCGCAATGCCGCCTGGCCGGGGCGCTTCTTCGGGCTCATTACCGGCTTCATGGAGGCCGGCGAGACACCAGAAGATGGCATCTGCCGCGAGGTGCTGGAAGAGACAGCCCTGGAGCCCGTCGGCAGGCCCAGCCTGCTCGGCGTATGGGACTTCCAGCGAATGAACCAGCTCATCGTTGCCTATCACCTGCCGGTGCAAGGGGAAATCCGCTTGAGCCCGGAGCTGGTCGAGTACAAATTGCTGCCCCCCGAACAAGTGCGCTGCTGGCCCCAAGGGACTGGCCAGGCGCTGGCTACTTTCCTTCGCAGTCGCGGTATCGAGCCGCAATGGATGACATGAACATCGACCAAGAACTGGATGTGCGCGGACTGAACTGCCCGATGCCCATCCTCAAGACCAAGAAGCTGCTCGGCGACCTCGCCAGCGGGCAGGTGCTCCGCGTCATTGCCACCGACCCTGGCTCGCTGCGCGACTTCCAGGCCTTCGCGAAGCAAACCGGCCATGAGTTGCTGGAGCAGACCCACAACAACGTGGAGTTCGTCCACGTCCTGAAGAAGAAGTAGCGCCTGCTGCTTCACGGCCGACTGACGCACAAGGCTAGTGCAGGGGACACCCCCAAGGCTGAGGCATCCGATGTCATGGGCTTGCCTTACAGTCCCCGCAGCAACGGCGGCACGGTGCCGAGTTCCCAACAGGAGGATGACCTTGAGCCACGATCTTGAACAAGCGACGTCGAGCCGGCCGGCCAATGCCGGTGCCCCGATGCTGAAACTGGCCGCCGCGGCGGTGCTGGTGCTGCTGCAGGGCTGCCTGGCCACCACGCCCCAGGTGGGCGGCGGAACCGCCTCCACCGGCGGTGCGGCCGGTGGCGCCACGGCCGAGAACCAGAACAAGGCCCTCGAGAAGTGCGACGAGTCGCTCGGCACCCTGGCCATCGAGGAAGACACCAACGCCACCTGGTACGCGGCGCTGCGCGGCTACCAGCTCGGCTCCACGGTTCCGGTGCTGCGCCTGATGATCCAGCAGAGCAACTGCTTCGTCATCGTGGAGCGCGGCAGCGGCATGAACGACATGATGCGCGAGCGTCAGCTGATGCGCGGCGAAGAAGGCCGCGCAGGCAGCAACTACGGCGGCGGGCAGATGGTGGCGGCCGACTACCTGATGAAGCCCACCATCCAGTTCTCGGGCAAGACTGGCGGCGGCAGCGCGGCCAGCCTGTTGCCCGGCGCACTGGGCGTGGTCGGTGCGCTCGCCGGCAGCGTCGGCGTCAACGAGGCTTCCACCACCCTGCTGCTGGTGGACATCCGCTCCGGCGTGCAGATCTCTGCTGCCGAAGGCACCGGCAAGAACTACGACTTCGGCCTGTTCGGCTCGGCCTTCACTGGCGGCTTGGCCGGTGGTGCCGGCGGCTATTCCAAGACCCCGCAAGGCCGCGTGATCGTGTCCGCGTTCGCCGACTCCTTCAACCAGATGGTGAAGGCGCTGCGCAACTACAAGGCGCAGACCGTGAAGGGCGGCTTGGGCACAGGGGGCCGACTGGGCGTTTCCGGTGGCCAGACCCCAGCCAGCCAAGAGGCGAGCAAGCCGGCTCCTGTTGCGGCCCCGGCAGCGCCGGCGGCCAAGTCGGCTCCAGCGCCAAAGAAGCCGGCTCCCAAGAAGCCTGCCGCCACCAACCCGCCGGCGTCGAAGACGGGCACCGGAAACTGACGTGAAACGCGCAGGCGGGCTTTGCTTCGCAGCGCTGACCGCTGCGATTTCCGCACTGACCAGCGTGCCGGCGCAGGCGCAGATGTACCACCTGTACCTGCACTGCGAAGGCACGGTGGCCGCCGGTCCGGCAGCCAGCTCGCCAGAGCAAACTGCCGTGGTGCCACGTGGCGGCTCGGGCGGCACGGGCGGCACCGCCGACACGCGCTCGGTCGGCGGCGACGCCTCTTCATCCGACAAGAACCGCATCGAGGGCGACGAGAACAGCCAGGCACGTGCCAAGGCGGTGCGCAGCGCACGCAAGCGTGGCGACGCCCAACTCGAACTGGCGCTGCGCGACAACAACATGAGCATGCTGGTGCAGCGCTCCAACGTGCTGCCCACCGGCCAGAAATTCGGTTACCAGGCCACCAACACGCACTACACGGCCACCTTCCTGCCCATGCAGGCGGGCGCGGCCTTCCACACCTGGGGGCGCGAAGGCGGCCTGTTCGGCTTCTACCCGCCCTTCCAGAAGATGCAGGCCACGCGCTTCTCCATCGACCGCCAGACCGGCGTGCTGGAAGGCGACATCGTGGGCCCGAACGGCGAGTTGCTCGGCCTCATCGACATGCAGTGCGAGCCGCGCCGTCCCGAGGACGCGCCCAAGCCGCGCTTCTGACCATGCGAAGCACGGGGCTACGGCGGCTGGATCGGGCGCTGAAGCTCGTCTTGCTGGGTGCCACTCTGTTCGGCGCGGCGCAGGTGCTGGCCGCGCGCCGCGCGCTGGTCATCGGCAACGACAGCTACCAGCATGTGGCCCCGCTGGCCAATGCGCGCAATGACGCACGCAGCGTGGCCAAGGAGTTGGAAGCCGCAGGCTTCCAGGTCACCCGCGTGCTCGACGGCTCGCGGCGCGGCATGAACGAGGCGGTGGACGCTTTCCTGCGCCGCATCCAGCGCGGTGATGAGGTCGCCTTCTACTTCTCCGGCCATGGCTCGCAGCCGCCGCAGAGCGGGCCGTTCCTGCTGCCCGTCGACATCGACGTCAGCAGCGAGCGCGCCATCCAGCGCGACGCGCTCTCGCTGGAACAATTGGTGGACGACCTCGGTCAGCGTGCCCGCTTCTCGCTGGTCATCGTCGACGCCTGCCGCGACGACCCTTTCCGCCAAGCCAAGCAGGGCCGCTCGCTGGCACCAGGCACCACGCTGTCGCGCATCGAGCCGCCCAAAGGCACCCTGGTCATCATGTCGGCCTCCAAGGGCCAGCAGGCGCTGGATCGCCTCAGCGACAACGACCCCGTGGCCAACGGCGTCTTCACGCGCGAGCTGATCAAGCAGATGCGCACCGTGGGCCTGTCGGCCTCGGAGATGCTCAAGCGCGTGCGCGGCAGCGTCGAAGCGGCCGCACAGCGCATCAACCACGCGCAGCGCCCCGCGCTCATCGACGAGTCCTCCAACGAGTTCTACTTCTACCCAGGCAAGCTGGTGGCAGCCGCGGCCGTCACCGAGGCCCCCACGGCCGAGCCTGCCCTGCCCCTGACGGTGGCTCAGAACTACGCCCCGCAGCGCGAGTTCGACGCCTGGGATCGCGCCGCCAGCGCGGGCGACAAGGGCGCGCTGGAAGCCTTTCTTCGCGAACACCCCAAGAGCCGCTACGCGCTGCACGCCCGCCTGCGCCTGGCGCGCCTGTCCGGCGCCAACATCGCCATGCCCGACCCGACCCAAGGCCCCACGGACTACTGATGCAAGCCCTGCGCATGACTTCTTTGCTGCGTGCCTGGATGGCCGGCCTGCTGACCTGCCTTTGCCTCGGTGCCTCGGCCCAGGACTACACGCAGCGCCAATTGCAGAGTTTGGTCAGCCGCCACCTGGCGGCCGAGTCGCTGAAGCCCGAGATCACTGACCAGGGCAATGTGCGCTTCCGCAACCAGGGCCGCATCTTCGTCATCCACCTGGACGAGCGCGACCCGCTGTACTTCCGTCTCACCATGGCCTTCGCGGTGGACGACAAGGGCGCCGAAGCCCGCGTGCGTCACCTCGAAGGCTGCAACGCCGCCAGCACCGACGTGAAGGTCATCAAGTGCTACCTCGACGAAGACGGCGACCCGGTGTTCGCCGCCGAGATGTTCCTCGTCGTGCCCGAGGACTTCTCGCTCGCCTTCGACCGCCTGCTGCGCGCCATGGACAGCGCCTTCCGCCGCTACAACCGGCGCGTGGCCGAAGGGCGTTGACGGGCGCTGCGCGCTCCTACCAGCCCATCTCGGGCATCGGGTAGCGCAGGCACAGGCCCAGCTCACGCTTCACCCGCGCATTGCCGATGCGCCGGCTCTCGCCCATGAAGCTCAGCTGCATGGGCGAGAGCTGCGTTGTCAGCTCGGCCCGCGACAAGCGCGGCGCATGCGCAAGGCCCAGGCGCTCGGCCGCGAGGTCGAAGTGCTCGCCCATGAGGCGCTCGCTGTCGTCCACCACGTTGAAGACACGCAAGGGGGCGCTGTGCCACAACGCCCGCACGCAAGCCTGCGCCAGGTCGTCGGCATGGATGTGATTGGTGAACACATCGTCCTCAGGCCGAAGCAGCGGCCGGCCGGCCAGCAGGCGCTCGCGGGGATGGCCCTCGCGGTCGGCGGCGTAGATGCCCGGCGCGCGCAGGATGGCCAGGCGCACCCGCTGCCGCCGCGCCCAGCTGCTC